>DAOSIS010000014.1:0-99476 GCA_035366835.1 Syntrophales bacterium
GCGTTCGGGACGCAGGAGTCGCGCGTTCAAATCGCGCCATCCCGACCATTTTTTCCTCTACTCCCCTTGCCCCGTCATTCCCCAACGAACCCCTGAAACGCTTCTTCATCCACGGCGAAACTCAGCCGACGACGGAGGCCATCTGGAAGATCGGCAGGTACATGGCGACGATCATGCCGCCGACGACCCCGCCCAGAAAGACCATCATGAAAGGCTCCAGAAGGGCGGTCATGGCCTCGACGGCCGCATCCACCTCTTCATCATAGAAGTCGGCAATCTTCGCGAGCATCTGGTCCAGTGCACCCGTCGCCTCTCCGACGGCGATCATCTGGACAACCATCGAAGGGAAGATATCCGTTTCCTGCAGCGGTTCCGCGATCGTCTTCCCCTCGCTGATGCTCTGCCGGACCTTGATCAGCGCCGCCTCGACCACCTTGTTGCCAGCGGTCTTGCTGACGATGTTGAGGCCTTCCAGGATCGGCACGCCGCTGCTCATCATCGTCGAGAGGGTGCGGGTGAATTTGGCGACGGCAACCTTCTTCAGCAGGGGCCCGAAGACCGGCGCCTTGAGCGCCGTCCTGTCGATCATCCAGGTCCCCTTTTCGGTCGCCGCAAAACGCTTGAACGCGAAGATCGCAGCGGCGACGGTGCCCCCCATGACGATGTAATAGTCCTGCATGAACTGGCTGGCGTTGACCAGGATCTGCGTCGGGACAGGGAGCGTCCCCCCCATGCTCTCGAACATCTTCTGAAACACGGGGATGACCTTCAGCAGAAGCAGCGTGACGACGCCGACGGAAATGACCAGAACGCTGATCGGATAGGTCATGGCGCCCTTCACCTTCGACTTCAGTTTCATGGCCTTTTCCATATACGCGGAGAGCCGGTTCAGGATCGTATCCAGGATGCCGCCCGCCTCGCCGGCGGCGACGAGGTTCACGAAGAGATCGTCGAAGATTTCCGGATACTTCTTCAGGGCTTCAAACAGGGAGGAGCCGCCCTCGATGTCCTCCTTGATCTTGGTGATGATCTTCGCGAACGTCTTGTTCTGCTCCTGATCGGCCAAAAGCTGCAGGCACTGGATGAGCGGCAGGCCGGCGTTGATCATGGTCGCAAAGATGCGGCAGAAGACGACAACGTCCTTTTCCTTGACCCCGGGCTGGAGGAAGGGAAGGTATTCCGCAAGGTCCTTGGGCTTCGCCTTGACCTTGATCTCTTTGTACCCCTGACGGCGAAGCTGGGTGCGGACGGCGTTTGCGTCTGGGACGTCGATTTCTCCCTTCTTGACATCGCCTTTCCTGGTTGTTGCCTCCCACAAGAAAATCGGCATAATCAGCTCCTCGTCGGGTTCAGGTTTTCCTCCGCTTGCTGATCTCGTACAACAAGATCCCCGTAGCGACCGAGACGTTCAACGAATCGATTTTCCCCATCATCGGAATCGAAACCAGAACATCGCATTTGCTGCGAAGCAGCGGCCGGATGCCCTTGCCTTCCGCCCCGGCGACGAGGGCAACCCGCCCGCAGATATCGGTCTCGTCGAGACTCCGGGACGCGGAAGAATCCGCACCGTACACCCAAAAGCCCCTGCGCTTGAGCACCTCGACGGTGCGGACGAGATTTTCCTCGAGGGCTACCGGTGTGTACAGGGCGGCCCCTGCGGATGCCTTCACGGCTGCCGCCGTCACGGGGGAAGCCCGGCGAGCCGGGATCACGACCCCGTTGGCGGCGAAACAGTGCGCCGTGCGAATCAGGGCGCCGAGGTTCTGGGGATCCAGGATTCCGTCCAGGATGAGGATGAGATCCTCCGCCGCGGCCGGATGGCGATTGGCCAATATCTCTTCGAGGTCCGCGTAGACGAACGGTTTGACGGCGGCGGCCACACCCTGGTGACGGCCGTTGCCGCAGATCCTGTCCAGGACCCTCCGCTCCACGGTTTCGACCGGAATTCTCCGCTCAGCCGCAAGCCCCTTCAGTTCCGCCGCGTCCGCCCCTCCCCTTCCCTCGGCCACCAGGATCCTGGTCAGCCCGAGGCCGGCGCGAAGCGCTTCCCGGACGGGATTGACCCCGTACAGGATTTCATCGACGCCGTCCTCGCCCGCCCCTGTGTGCTCCTGCAAGTTCTCATCACCGAACGCGGGCGGCAAGCCCCTCGGCAATCTCCGCCGTGACCGCATCGGCCTCCGCAACCGGATCGGCCGACGTGCGGATCGGCCTGCCCACGACGATACAATCGGCGCCCATCCGGATCGCCTCGCGCGGCGAAAGCGTTCTCTTCTGGTCGTCTTCCGCCGGCTTGGCCGCACCGCGAATGCCGGGCGTCACAATGAGAAAGTCCCTCCCGCAGCGCTCCCGGACGGCAGCCGCATCCCGCGGCGAAGCCACGACTCCGGAGACTCCGGCACGCTTCGCCATCTCCGCCAGGTGAAGCGCCAGTTCCCCGGCACCGAGGCGGAACCCGAGCCGTTGCAGATCCGCATCGTCAAGACTGGTCAGGACCGTCACGGCAAGCACGACAGGCGCCGGTCTTCCCAGTTGCTCCGCCGTGCGGCGGGCCGCCTCTGCCGCCTCCCTCAACATCGCCTCCCCTCCCAGGGCATGGACGTTGAACATGGAGACGCCGAGTTTCGTCGCCGCGGACGCAGCTCCTCCCACCGTGTTGGGGATATCATGGAATTTCAGATCCAGGAACACCCGGCCGCCGCGGGCGAGGATGCCGGACACGAGCTCCGGTCCGCAGGCGGTGAAGGATTCCTTTCCGACCTTGAACAGACCGACATGACCCTGCAGGCGATCCACCCATTCGAAAGCGGGTCCCGTCCCCCCTCCCACATCGAGGGCGAAGATCAGGCGGCTTCTCGCATCCTCATTCGCTGTATTCTTCATCACCGATGAACTCGATATCGTCGGAAATCGGCCTGTACTCTTCCTTGACACCCTTGAGATACTCCGGATGGGCGTACATCACCTTTCCGGCGGCAATCTCCCGCAACGCCGCCACGATTTCCCTGTTGTTGCGGATATCCGCCAGCGGGCGGGATCCCTTCAGCAACTGGCGCGCACGCTGCGCCGTCAGAATGACCAATGCGAACCGATTCCTGGCCATCTGCAAGGAATCCTCTACCGTGATTCTTGCCATCTCCTGTCAACCTCCCGATCTTCATCGAAAAAGGGCTCGGCCGGATACCGGCGGCCCCGAATGAACCCGGCAAGGCATTCACCCTCGCCCGGCCTCCTGCACAAACTCACGAACCCTGCGGCCCTGGCGGTCCCGTTTCGATTTTTCCGCCAGATAGATCGACTTCAGCCGCTCCACCGCACTGTCAAGGCGGTCGTTGAAAATAACGTAATCATACCACAGAACTTCGCGGATCTCATCCAAAGCTTTTTCGAGGCGCCTGGCGATGACCTCCTCGCTCTCGCAGCCCCTGCCGTGGAGCCGCCGCCTGAGCTCGTCGATGGAGGGAGGGAGGACGAACACATAGACACCTTCGCCGTACTGGGCCTTCAGCGCCTTTGCGCCGCGAGGCTCGACATCGACAACGAGATCGAACCCCTCCCTTCGGAACTCCTCCATCGTCCTCCTGGAAGTTCCGTAATAATGGCCGTAATTCTCCGCCCACTCCACGAATTCCCCCTCCGCAATGCCCTGCCGGAACCTCTCCTGCGAGACGAAGCGGTAGTCCCTGCCGTCCACTTCACCGGGCCGCGGCAGGCGCGTCGTGTAGGAGACGGAAAAACGCAGGTCCGGAAACATCCTGAGCAGTTCCCGGTAGATCGATGTCTTGCCCGTGCCCGAAGGAGCGGAAACTACGACAAAGATCCCTTCCTCCCGATCGCCGTTCCCGTTATTCAAGGTTCTGCACCTGTTCGCGGAGCTTTGCAAGTTCGCTTTTCATCTCAATGACGGAGCGGGAAATTTCGACATCCGTGCTCTTCGAGCCGATCGTGTTCACCTCGCGGTTCATCTCCTGCAGAAGGAAGTCCACCTTCCGCCCGACAGGCTCGTCGCCTCCGATCATCTCCCGGAACTGGACGATGTGGCTCTTGAGGCGGGTGATCTCCTCCGTGATATCGGATTTTTCCGCCATGATGGCGATTTCCTGACTGAGCCGCGCCTCGTCGACGACGACACCGGCGGCCAACTCGCGGATTCTCTCCGCCAGGCGCCTCTGGAATTCGGCAAGGACCTGCGGGCAACGCGCCGATATCGTCTCCAGATGGCGCTCCACGAGCGCGACACGGTCCAAGAGGTCCCGGCAGAGCGCTTCCCCTTCCTTCCGCTTCATTTCCATCAGCGCCGAAATCGCCCGCTCGAAAAGCTGATCCAGAAAGATCTTCAGCCCCTCCTGATCCTCGGCCGGCTCCACCGAGACGAAAATATCGCGCATCCCGGCAAACACGCCGAGACCGACGTCTTCCTTGAGGCCGAATTCCTCTTTCAGGCGCTGGAGCAATTCCCAGTAATTCCTGGCAAGCGGAAGGTTCAGGGCGACGTTGGCCTGCTGGGACGCTTCGCCGGCATCGACGCGCACGAAGACATCGAGCCGGCCGCGGGAGAAGTGCTCGCCCAGCTTCTTCCGAATCTCCAGGTCGAAGGCGGACAGGACATTGGGCAGGCGGACGCTCACCTCCAGGTACCTGTGGTTCAGGGATTTGATCTCCACGGCGAACTTCTTTCCGCCGAATTCCGATTCCACCCTGCCGTATCCCGTCATGCTCCTGATCATGAATTCCCGTCCTCTCTACGCAGCAGCTTCAGCTGCAGAAGGTATTTGCGCCGGATTCCGTTGAAGAGACCGATCGTCCCGGCCGCCCCATAGTCCGGATAGGTCCAGGGCAATGCTTCGAGGGATCCTTGGCGGAAAACCAGGGTCAGGTCCGCGTAGATCCCGTCACGGAGATATGGCCGATGCGCATAACCCTTGCCCGTCGCCAGAATCAGGTGAGCCTGCGAAAGGTAGCCGGGGTCGATGTTCATCTCACGCCGCTTCCCCTCCCCTGCGGAGGCCTTTTCCACCTGATTGGTGAAGAGCTTCGCGTCCGGCAGCCGTTCCGGCCGGAAAAGCGTTTCGAAGGATACGAATCTCCTTCGCAGAGGGGCGCCCATTTCACCGGCATAGTAGTCCGTATATTCGAAGGACAGGGGCGCACTGATGAAGTCGGGCCGGCCGAATTCCTCCGCAAGCGCCCTTACGGCCGCTCCGATCGCGTCGTCTCTGGCTGAAAGGACGCTCGCGACGAGCTTGACCGCCTGGGCCGGCCTGGGTTCGCTCATAAGGCCTTCCGCAGTTCCTCCGGCGTCACGGTCGCTGTACCCCTCTTGCCGACGACGATCCCCGCGGCGGCGTTGGCCAGCACCGCCGCTTCGCGAAAGCTGGCCCCGGAGGCCATGCACAGTGCGAAGGTGCCGATGACCGTGTCTCCGGCCCCCGTGACGTCGAACACTTCCTTGGCCAGCGTCGGAAACGGCGTATGGACGATCCGGCCGTCCTTCTCGAACAGGCTCATCCCGTCTTCGCCTCGGGTGATCAGGAGAGCCCGGAAGCCGTGTCGATCGATGATTTCGTTTCCGATCCGCACCAGGTCCGCCGCCGCGGCCATCGCATCCCCGACGGCGCGTTGGGCCTCGTGGTGGTTCGGCGTGATCACGTCGAAACCCCTGTACAGAGAAAAATCGTTCTGTTTGGGATCCACGCAGACCACCGCCGCCGACCCCGCGAGGATCTTCCGCACGCCGTCGAGGAGGCCCGCGCCGATCATTCCCTTGTTGTAGTCGGAAATGACGACCGCGCCCACCTTCCCGCAAAGGGAGCCGACGTACCGGAGAACCTTCCCCGTACTCGCCCGGGAAACGGGGCGCCGGCTTTCGCGGTCGAAACGCACCACCTGCTGACCCTGTGCGACAATGCGCGTTTTCATGGTGGTCGGCCGCTCGCGCTCCCGGACAACCCCTTTCGTGTCGATCCCCCGGTGCCGGAACTCGCTGAGAATGCGGTCTCCCATGGCATCGGCGCCGATGACGCCGGTAATGAAGACCTGTCCTCCGAGGCCGCAGATATTGTTGGCCACGTTGGCCGACCCTCCGAGCAGCAGGTTCTCCTTGTCGACCTCCACGACGGGAACGGGGGCCTCCGGTGAAATCCTGGAGACCCGTCCCCAGATGAAATGGTCCACCATGACATCGCCAACGACGAGAACCCTTGCCCGGGGAAAGCGGCCGATGATTTCATTCCCTCTTTTCCTGCTGAGGAGCTTCTTCATGGTTGCATCCGAAAAAAAATATCCCTCCCGCAGCCGCCGACCTCCGTCGGCCCCGCGCCGGGCTGAAACGAAAAAAGCGGGTAATGCTATGCTGCAGTGCCCTTTTTGTCAATTCTTTTCTGGGGTACCGACCGCGGGCCCCGTCGTCGCCCGGGCCCGCGAACATCTTCGCCGTTGACTTCACCCATCCGTTCAAGTACAAGAAAAGTCGGTCAAAACTCTCCGCAGAAACGGCTCCGAGACATGTTGGCTGCTCAGGGGGCCCTCGCCCCTGCCTTCGCCTTTCGTCTCTCGGCAAGGCATGCGGGGAATGCGGTCTCTGCCCGATTCCAACCCATCGGAAAGTCCCCCTCCCGGAGGAGAGGAGAAAGCATGATTCGTTCCGCCATGCTGGTTACACTGGGGATATTCGTCACATGGTTCATTGCCACCTTCGTGGTCGTCCTGTCTTTCCTCGCGCCGAACGAAAATCGAATGCATCGAATCGCCCGGCTGTGGGCAAGGGCCCTGCTGTTCCTGTCCAATACCAGGGTGGACGTAAGGGGCGCCGAGAACATCCCTGCGGGGAAGCCTGCGGTCTTCATGGCCAACCACCAGAGCGACTTCGACATCTTCATCGTCCTGGCCCACATCCCGGTGCAGTTCCGCTGGCTGGCAAAAAAAGAGCTTTTTCACATTCCCATTTTCGGGCCGGCGATGCGGAAGGCAGGATACATCGAAATCGACCGGCAGAACCGGGAAAGGGCCTTCAAGAGTCTTGACGAAGCGGCCGAGAAAATCGGCCAGGGCAAGTGCGTGATGACGTTTCCCGAGGGGACGAGAAGCCGCGACGGCAGGATGAAACCCTTCAAACAGGGGACCTTCTATCTGGCGATCAAGTCAGGCGCGCCCATCATCCCCATTTCCATCATCGGCTCGGGCGAAATCATGCCCAAGCGTTCGCTGCAGGTCAATCCCGGCAGGATCATCATGGCCATCGACAAGCCGATCCCCGTGACCGGCTACACGATCGAAACGAGGGCCAAACTGATCGAGCGCGTTCAGGGCGTGATCCTGAAGAACTACAACTACTGGAAGGCCGTGCGGCAAGGCGATGCGACCGACGCCGGGAAGGCGGCGGCGTGAGCCTCTGGGTCGGCATTCTGCTGGGCGTCGTTCAAGGTCTCACGGAATTCTTCCCCGTCAGCAGTTCCGGGCATCTGGTCCTGATTCAGGTCCTGATCCCCTCATTCGAGCAGCCGGGCGTTCTCTTCGACGCCGTCCTGCATCTGGGAACGGTGTTTTCCGTGCTCTATTTCCTGCGCCGGGAGATCGCGGCGCTGCTGCGTTCGCTTCTCCCCGATTCCCCCGGCAACGCCGCCGCTGGAGAAACGGACGCCTTTCAGGGGTCCGGGCGCTGGATCATCCTGCTGCTCCTTATCGGGACCGTCATCACGGCCGCCGTGGGCCTGACCTTCAAAGACCGGATCCACGGCCTCTTTCTGTCCCCGGAGACGACGGCTGCAGCCCTTCTGGTTACGGGAACGCTGCTCCTTCTCGCCGACCGGATCAAGGGCCCCGGACGGACGGAGCGCGACCTGTCGCTCGCGGATGCCGCGATCATCGGGATCGCCCAGGCCCTGGCGCTGGTGCCCGGCATATCGCGTTCCGGCTCCACGATCGCCTTCGGAATCTTCCGGAAACTCTCCCGTGAAACGGCGGCCCGCTTTTCCTTCCTGCTTTCGGTTCCGGCCGTCCTCGGCGCAGTGATCCTGGAGGCCCGCTACGCAGCGGCCGTTCCGGCCGCCGACTGGCCCGTCTACATTGCGGGTTTCCTCGCCGCCGCCGTCGCCGGCTTTGCGGCCCTCAAGGTCCTGTTCTCCGTCCTGAACCGCAGAGGGCTGTCTTTTTTTGCCTGCTATTGCTGGGCCGTCGGCGCCCTGGCCCTCCTTTTGAGTTCTTTCTGACGCGTACGGAGGCGTTCTCTCCCCGTTTTCGGCCAAGTCGTTTGACGATTTCGACGAGATCGTCTACAATTGCGCGAATTTTCGGACCGCACGGACGCGAACCGGGTCCTCCCGGCGACCGGATCGATCGCCCTCCCCAGGGGAAATCCGGAAAGAATCTGAAAGCATACGCGACGAAAGACCATCGAACGATGCCGATCAAGACGACCCCACAACGCCGGTCAAGAGAGATCTCGGGCATCATCTGCCTTGCCTTCGCCGTCTTTCTTCTGCTCGCCCTGGCCTCCTACCATCCGGGAGACCCCTCTTTCACCCGGTATGTTCCGGAAGGGACCTCGACACACAACTGGGTGGGATCCGCCGGTTCCTATACGGCCGATTCCGCCGTGCGGCTGCTGGGGCTCGCGTCGTTCCTCCTGCCCGTCATCCTCATTGCCGTCGCCTTCAAGTACTTCCTGCAGGAAGTCTTCAAAATCCGTCCGCTGGGGGTCCTGGGCGTAGCCGGGCTGATCTTTTCCGTCTGCGGCCTGCTGTCGCTCGCCGTCGAACAGATCCCCATCTACGGGACGTCCCTGCGCACCGGCGGGCTCCTCGGCTGGGGATCCGTGCGTCTGCTGTCCCCGTCCCTCAACGGCACGGGCAGCGGCATCGTCTTTCTCGTCGTACTGGTGCTTTCGCTCATCGTGATCGGCAACATCTCCGTCGTCGCCGTCGCCGGAGGGGTGAAAAGGACCTGCCTCGCGGCGTCCAAATGGATCACGGCCAAGGGAACGGCACTGGCCTTCCGGATTCAGAAGATGAAACGGCGGCGCCAGGCAGAGAAGGAGCCCTGGGTCCCGCCGGCCGTGCAGGTGATCGAAGAGCCGCCTCCTCCGGCGGAGAAGCCCAAGTCCAAACCGGCCGAACAGACCCGCTTCGAGTTCGTCGAAAGAAGCGAATCGTTCACGCTGCCGCCGCTCAAGCTCCTCGACGCGGCCGAGCGGCGCGACACCCGCCTCAAGCGCGACAGCCTCCTGGCCAATTCCCGCATCCTCGAGAAGAAGCTGGCCGACTTCGGCGTCGAGGCCAAGGTCATCGAGGTCAAGGCCGGCCCGGTCATCACGATGTACGAGCTGGAACCGGCGCCGGGGGTGAAGATCAACCGGATCACGAACCTCGCGGACGATCTCGCCCTTGCCCTGAAGGCGCCCAGCGTCCGGATCATCGCCCCCATTCCCGGCAAGGCGGCCATCGGCATCGAGATCCCGAACTTCGAGCGCGAAGCGGTGCACCTGCGGGACGTCCTGGACAACGAGAACTTCGCCTCATCGGTCTTCCGACTTCCCATCGCCCTGGGTGAGGACATCGTGGGCGCTCCCGTTCTCGCCGATCTCGTCAAGATGCCGCACCTCCTGATCGCGGGCACCACCGGCTCGGGGAAGAGCGTGTCCCTCAACGCCATGATCTGCAGCATCCTCTTCAGGGCCGCTCCGGACACCGTGAAATTCCTCATGATCGATCCCAAGCGTCTCGAGCTCTCCGCGTACGAGGGCATCCCGCACCTGCTCCATCCCGTCGTCGTCAATCCGAAGAAGGCGTCCCAGGTTCTGAAGTGGGCCGTCGAGGAGATGGAAAGACGGTATCAGATCATCGGGGAAAGGGGTGCCAAGAGCGTCGACGGGTACAACAAACAGATCGCCAAGGTTTCCGGCAAGGGCAGGGGTGTGGCCGTGGAGGATGCCGACACCGCCGATGAAGAAACCGAAGAGGGTCCGGCGGAATCCCCGGCCGCGCCGGCCGTGACAAGGCAGGTTGAAGCGCAAGCGGCGACCCGTCTCCCCTACATCGTCATCGTCATCGACGAGTTGGCCGACCTCATGATGGTCGCCCCCCGCGACGTCGAGGAATCCCTCGCGAGGCTCGCGCAGATGGCCCGGGCCGCCGGCATCCACCTCATCCTGGCCACCCAGAGGCCTTCCGTCGACGTCATCACGGGCGTGATCAAGGCGAATTTCCCGACGCGCATCTCCTTCCAGGTTTCCTCCAAAGTGGATTCCCGCACCATCCTCGACCAGCTCGGCGCCGAAAAGCTCCTGGGGGCGGGCGATATGCTGTTCCAGCCGCCGGGCACGACCAAGTTGACGCGCATCCACGGCCCCTACGTGTCGGACAAGGAGATCGAGCGGATCGTCGAGTTCATCCGCAAACAGGGCCAGCCGGCGTTCGACGAGACGATCGATCGCTTCGACGCGTCTTCCGCGGAGACGGAGCGGGGCGACGGAGACTTCGACGACAAGTACGACGAGGCCGTGGCCCTCGTGACGGACCTCGGGCAGGCGTCCGTTTCCCTCGTCCAGCGCTACATGAAGATCGGCTACAACCGCGCCGCGCGCCTGGTCGAGCGGATGGAGGCCGAAGGGATCGTCGGTCCCGCCGACGGCGTCAAGCCGAGGAAAGTACTCGTCAGGAAGATGCCTCCGTGAGCCGTCTCCGAAAGTCCTTCCATGTCGTCAGTCTCGGTTGCCCGAAGAACGCCGTCGATGCAGAGGTCTTGGCGGGGACCCTCGTCCGTGAGGGGTATCGCCCGGCCCGGCGGCCGGAAAGGGCCGACATCGTCATCGTCAACACCTGCGCCTTCATCCTGCCCGCCAAGGAAGAATCCATCGACGCCGTTCTCGCCGCCGCGGATTTGAAAGCACGGGGGCGCGTGCGCAGGCTGGTCGTGACCGGATGCCTGCCCCAGCGCTACGGGAAGACCCTGCACCGCGAGATCCCGGAAATCGACCTGTGCCTGGGAATCGACGACATCCCGAAGATCGCCTCGCATCTGGCTGACCTGGAAAGACCGGAGTGTCCTCCGCCCCGCTATCCGGCAGGACCGCCCCGTTTTCTCATGAATGCGGACGCCCCCCGCCGGAGGGAGACGCCGGCCTACAGCGCCTTCCTGAAAATCGCCGACGGCTGCTCGAACCGCTGCTCCTACTGCGTCATCCCCTCCATCCGAGGCAGGGCGCGCAGCCGGCTTCCCGGCGACATCCTCGCCGAGGCGGAAACGCTCGCCGCCCGGGGTGCAAAAGAGTTGATCCTCATCGCCCAGGACACGACGGCCTACGGACAGGACCTGAAGGGGAGACCCCGCCTCGGAGAACTGCTGGATGGCCTGTGCTCGATCGGCGGCCTGCAATGGATCCGGCTCCTGTACGCCTATCCGCATCGCATCGACCGGCGCCTCCTGTCGGTCATGGCCGCGAATCCGAAAATCTGCCGGTACCTCGACATCCCCATCCAGCACATCGACGACGGGATCCTGCGGGCGATGCGCCGTAGGGGCGGGAGCCGCGCCATCCGCCGGGCGATCCACATGGCAAGAGAGGCCATGCCGGATATCGCCCTTCGCACATCGCTCATCGTCGGCTTCCCCGGCGAGACGAAGGCGGCCTTCGGCGGACTGTCGGACTTCGTCCGCGAGACCCGCTTCGACCACCTGGGGGTCTTCGCCTATTCCTCCGAGGAAGGCACAGCCGCTGCGGAACTCCCCTCGCGCATCGGGCGCAAGGAAGCGGAACGGCGGCGCGAGACGATTCTCGAAGAGCAGGCGGCGATCTCGCTGGCGATCAACAGGACGCTGGTCGGCTCGACGCAGGAGGTCCTCGTCGAGGGAAGAAGCGACGACCCCGAATATTGTTACAGGGGCCGCCTGAAGCGCCAGGCGCCGGAGGTCGACGGCCTCACCTACATCCGCGGCCGTTCTCTGAAGCCGGGCGATATCGTCACCGCCCGCATCGTTTCGGCCGCGGAGTACGATCTCTTCGCACGGACGCCCGCCCCTTGAGAGCGGAATCTTCCTGCCGCAGTTCCGGCGCCGGTCTCCGCCCACGCCATCCTTCCGGTAAGACGGACGCCCCCTCCCTGCCCGTGCCGCCATTATATCAAAAAAGACATAAATACATGATATAATTGAAGAAAAATTATTGACACCGCCTTTTCCCGGGTCCAGAATAGGGCCGTCTCTGGTGAGGGGAAACCTCCGGTCGCTTTTTTCTCCTTCCGCTTTTCTCCTCCCCTTTTCCGTCCGAGGGCAGCGTCGATCCGTCAACCACTTTACCACTCCAGACACCGTCCGGTCCGTACGGTCCTGAGAAGCGAAGCCGGAGAAAGGAGAAGATCCATGTCGAAGATGCTGATGATCTATCCCGACCGGTGCACGGGGTGCCGCAACTGCGAACTCGCCTGTTCGTTCTTTCACGACGGCGAATTCCGCCCGCACGCCTCGCGCATCCATGTCACGAACTGGGAACTGGAGAGTTTCTCCATGCCCACCACATGCCAGCAGTGCGACGACGCCCCCTGCGTCGGCGTCTGCCCCACCGGCGCCATGCACGCGGAACCGGAGAAGAACCGCGTCGGCTGGGACGAAACCAAGTGCATCGGCTGCCGCATGTGCACGCTCGCCTGTCCCTTCGGCGCCGTCGTCTACGAATCGTCCAAGCGCCGGATCGTGAAGTGCGACCTGTGCGACGGCGCCCCCGAGTGCGCCGCCTTCTGTCCGGTGAAGGCCCTGGAATATGTCGAGGAAATCGATTCCGCCAGGGCGAGGACCAAGGCCGTGGCCGTGGACTTCAAGAGAACGTTCGAGGAGGTGAAGTGACATGTACGGCTGGAACGGCACCATCCTGAGAGTGGATCTCTCCAAGAGGAAATTCAAGAAAGAACCGCTGGACGCCAGGGCCGCCGAACGGTTCCTCGGCGGCCGCGGCCTCGGTTCGTGGATCCTGTACAACGAAGCGGATCCCAAGGCCGACGCCCTGGGCCCCGCGAACAAGCTGATCTTCGCGCCCGGGCCGCTGTCCGGGACGAACGCGCCGTCCGCGGGTCACTACAACGTCGTGACCAAGAGCCCGCTTACCGGCGGGATCGCCGCGTCGAGCTCGGGCGGCATCTTCGGCCCCATGCTCAAATACGCCGGCTACGACATGATCCTCTTCGAGGGCAGGGCGAACAAACCGGTCTATCTGTGGGTCAACGACGAACGGGTCGAGATTCGCGACGCAGCCGACCTGTGGGGCAAGACCGTCTACGCGGCGACGGAAGCGATCCGCGACGCAACGGATGAGGAAGCGAGCGTCGCCTGCATCGGGCCCGCCGGCGAACGGATGGCGCTTCTGGCGAACGTCATCAACGACTTCAGCCGGGCGGCCGGCCGCAGCGGCGTGGGCGCGGTCATGGGTTCCAAGAATTTGAAGGCCGTCGCCGTACGCGGGACCGGCGCCGTACGCGTCCCCGACGCCAGGGCCTTCCGCGAAGCCATGCTCCGCGCCCGGGACAAGATCCGGAACCACCCGGTCGGCGGACAAGGGTTGCGGATGTACGGCACGGACGTGCTCGTCAACATCCTCAACGAAAGCGGCGGACTGCCCACGCGCAACTTCCAAGAGGGCGTTTTCGCGACGGCGGACAGGGTCGGCGGCGAGACCCTGACCAAGCGTCTCCTGATCCGCCCCCGCGGCTGCTTCTCCTGCATCATCAGCTGCGGCCGCGGCACGCGCGTGACGAACCCGAAGTACGCCGCCATGGGTGAGGGTCCCGAATACGAGAGTGCCTGGGCGTTCGGTCCCGACTGCGGCATCGACGATCTCGACGCCGTGACCAAGGCGAACTACCTCTGCAACGAGTACGGCATCGACACGATCAGCCTCGGCTCGACGATTGCCTGCGCCATGGAACTCTTCGAGAAAGGCATCCTTTCGGCAGCGGACACGGACGGCGTCTCCCTGACCTTCGGCAATGCGGAGGCCATGGTGGAGATGGTCCGCAGGACCGCCGTGGGGGAGGGATTCGGTCTGAAACTCGGACAGGGAAGCTGGCGTCTGGCGGAGGGAAGCGGGCACCCCGAGTTCTCGATGACCGCCAAGAAACAGGAAATGCCCGCGTACGATCCCCGGGTTCTCCAGGGAATCGGCGTCAATTATGCAACGAGCAACCGCGGCGGCTGCCACGTCCGCGGCTACACCACCGCCGTCGAGATCCTCGGGAACCCCGTCAAGATGGATCCCTACGCTACGGAGGGGAAGGCGGGCCTATCCATCGCATTCCAGAATCTCACGGCGGCGCTCGATTCGACAGGCATGTGCCTGTTCGCGACGTTCGGTCTCGGCGGCGACGAACTGGCCGACCTGCTGAGCGCGGCCACCGGCGTGAAATATACCACGGAGGAATTCCTGCGCATCGGCGAACGGATTTGGAATCTGGAACGCCTCTACAACCTCAAGGCCGGATTTTCCTCCCAGGATGACACCCTGCCGCCGCGGCTTCTGAAGGAGCCGATGCCGTACGGACCCGCGAAAGGACGCGTCAACCAGCTCGACAAGATGCTGCCGGAATACTATCGGCTCCGCGCCTGGGACGGCAAAGGCGTCCCGACGAAGGAGAAGATCGGTGAATTGGGACTGTAGACGGAGAGAACCCATGCGTCATGTCATCATCGGTGGAGGCGCGGCGGCCGGGGCGGCGGCCGGTATGCTCCGGCAGGCGGATGCCGGGGCGGACATCACGGTCCTGTGCGGAGAGAAGCGGAAACCGTACGCCAAGATGGGGCTGCCCTATCTGCTTTCCGGCGATGTCGAGGAAAAGAACCTCCGCCTGCGTTTTCCGCCGGGTATCGATCTGCGGATCGGATGCGCAGCGGCGCGCATCGATACGGGTCGCCGCCGCGTGATCTTGGCGGACGCCAGCCGCGTGCCCTACGACCGCCTCCTCCTCGCGACGGGAGCGGTCCCGGAGTTGCCGGAAATCGACGGCATCGATTCCCCTCGCGTCTTCACGGTCCGCAACCTGCCCGATATCCGCGGTATCCTCAGACGTCTGCCGCCGGACGGAGGAAAGGCGGTTCTCGCGGGTGCGGGGCCCGTAAGCATGGAAACCGCGGACGCCCTGGCGAAGCGGGGCGTCCGCGTCACGTTCGTCGTATCCTCCGATCGCCTCTTTTCCACCATGCTGGACAAGCCGGCCGCGGAAGTCGTCGAGCGCCATCTCGAAGAACGAGGGGTCGTCGTCCGCAAGAAGGAAGACATCGTCTCCATCGAAGCGGAAGGGGCGCGCCTGCGTTCGGGCGTCACACTGGCCGCTGACCTCATCGTCTTCGGGAAGGGCGTCCGGCCCGACCTTTCCCTTCTCCCGGGCACAGGCATCGAGGCCGGCCGCGGTGTCCTGACCGATCGGCATCAGCGGACGAACGTGCCGGACGTCTACGCCGCCGGCGATGTGGCGGAGACTCTGGACATCGCCTGGGACGAGAGAAGGGTCAACGCCCTGTGGCCTGTCGCCGTCGAACAAGGCAGGGTTGCGGCCCTCAATATGGCAGGCATTGCGGCGGACTACCCCGGCGGTCTCGCCCGCAACATCCTCCGCGTTTTCGGCCTGTCCATCTATGTCGCGGGAAAAGGGCGTGCGGACGGGCCGGATGTCCGCCGCGCAGAGAGCCCGGGCTTTCACCGCAAGCTGGTCATGAATGGAAAGACCCTCGGCGGCGCGATCTTCATCGGCGAAATCCGCCAGGAAGGAATCTGCACCGATCTGATCCGGAATCGTGCCGACGCCTCCCCGTTTCTGTCCTCCCTGATGCAGGGATCGCTCCGCTACGGGCGGAAGATGCGGCGGGATCTGAAGATCTGAGGTGGAGAAATCGCGGGGGCCGCACACCGGCGGCCTCCACTGAGGGAAGCGTCTCATGAACGTCACAGTGCGCGCCTTCGCCGATTTCCGGGAAATCCTGGGCTGCCGGAAGGAAGTGGCGGTCTCGACGGGAAGCACCGTCGGGACGCTTCTGGAGATGCTGGCCCGAACTCATCCGGGCCTCGAAGGAGGCCTGTTCGGCCCGGCCGGCCAGTTGCAGCCCCTGGTAAACGCGCTCGTCAACGGCCGCAACATCCAGTTCCTGGACGGACTCGATACGCCGTTGACGGAGGGAGATGTCGTGTCGCTCTTTTCGCCCGTCGCCGGCGGCTGATATGGACCGCCTGACCGGCTCCCGGGCGGAATACGGCAGAGCCCCGGCAGCGCGTTGCCGGTCTGATCCGCGGACGTCGACGTCATCCGCCCGACAGGGGGGGGAAAAAGAAGATCTGGTCTCCGTCGCGGAGCTTCACGGTCAAGTCCTTGGTGTAACCGACATTGCGGCCGTTGAGGATGATATCGACTCCCTCGCCGGGCCGGCCTTCCGAATCGAGGATCTTTTCACGCAGGCCGTCATGCCTTTCGAAAAGCACCTCCAGCAGATCCTTCACCGTTTGTCCCTCTGAGAGCACGACCTTCGTCCGGGCGCCGAGGACGCTCCGGAAGTCCGCAAAGGCCCTGACCTCGACCGTGATATCCGCCATGATCCGAATCCCTTGCCTCCGCCGGAAAGGCGGGAGCCATTTTCACTTGACCGCCAAAACCGGGCAGGGGGCTTCAAGAATAACATGCTGAGCGGTCGAACCGAAAAACAATTTCCCGATCTTGGATTTCTTCTCGATGCCGATGACGATTTCGTCGATGCGTTTTTCCCTCGCGAACTTCACGATATCTTCCCCCGGCGACAGTCCTTGGATCAGAAGATGCGATTCGCAGGGAATGTCGTCTCGCTCGAAGACGGACTTGACGTAATCGAGTTCGCGTTCGGCCTTCCCGATGTCCTGCTGGTGTTTTTCGGACCCCTTCTCCATCGACGTGAGAACGTACACCTTGGCGTCCGAAACCTTTGCCCGTTTCATTGCGACCTTGACCGCCTCCTGAGACGATTCGGACCCGTCGTAGCAAACCATGATCTTCACTGCAGACTCCTTCTGTACATCATTCCCTGCCGCGGCCGTTTTCGGGAAACCATCAGGACGGCGAAAAGGGCCGCATTCCTTCCCATTCATCGCGTCCGCCGGACGGCGGAGCGGAGGCGCGACTCCGCGAAGAGAGAAAGAGAGGGCATGCAGAGGAACCGTCGAGCTTGCCGCAACGACCGGAGAGCGATCTCTTCACCCTGCAGGCCCCCATCCCGTCCAGTCCGATTCAATACGATCGTTCATAAATCGTTCGGATATCCTTTTCGCTCAGTTTTCTCGGTCCGTTGGTCAGCAACCGCTGCTGATTGGCCACGACGGACTTTGCGAAGGGTTCGATCAGGCTCTTGTCCATCTTGATGGCGCTGAGCTTGTGCGGGATTTCGATGTACTCCGCCAGCCTCCGCATCTCGACGACGGCCTGTTCGGCGGCCTCGCGGGGGCTCATCGACTCAGTGCGCACTCCCATGGCCTGAGCCATCCGGCAGAATTTCGGAATGTCGGCCATGGCGAAATACTCCATCACCTCCAGGAAGGTGAGCATGCACCCCACCCCGTGCGGAACGTGATACTGCGATCCGATGGGGTAGGCCAGCGCGTGGGATGAGCTGGCACCGGCAAGGTTCAGCATCAGACCGCCCAGCATGCTGCCGTAGGCCATCCAGTAGCGGGCCTGCATGTTCGCGCCGTCCGCGTAAGCAACCGGCAAATACTCGTAGATGATCCGGACGGCCTCCAGTCCCAAGACATCCGAGAAGGGGGACGCGTTGACCGCGACGTATCCTTCCACGGCGTGGATGAATGCATCGGCTCCGGTCGACGCCGTGACCGAAGGCGGCATGGTTGCAGTCAGCACGGGGTCGATCAGGGCCAGATCCGCCATGAGGTGGCGGCTCACGGCGCCCAGCTTGGTTTTCGCCTTCCGGTCATCGAAAATCGCGAACCTGCTGACCTCGGAACCCGTCCCGGCCGTCGTGGGGATGTAGATCGTCGGCAGCCCCCTGCCGGGCACCTTATCGAGTCCGAAATAGTTCCGGATTTCTCCGCCGTGCTTCATGAGGACGGAGGCCATTTTCGTAACGTCGATGGAACTGCCGCCCCCCAATCCGATCAGCAGCTGGTAGGACTTTCCGGAAGCCGCCTGGAACGCACTCTCCACGTTCTCCACGGAAGGTTCCTTCTCCACCTTATCGAAAACACCGCAGGAAACGCCGCTCCTCTCGAGGGTCCCGAGGACCCTGGCCAGGATGCCGGCTGCAGCGACTCCCTCATCGGTGATGACCAACACCTTCTCCGCACCCAAGCCCTTCACCCGCATCCCCAATTGTTCGATCGTTCCGATGCCGAACAGGATCTCCGGCGCAGCCACGCCGAACGTCTTCAAGAAATTCCCCTCCATTGGTTCCCTCCTATTGATACTGAAAGAGTTTGTCCACATCTTCGTCGGATACGTCGAATACGCTCTTCACGTCCGGCAGTTCTCTTTCCGTAAATGCCTCGGACAGACGGTGGCTTGCGCGGCTGAATCCGGCAAGCTCGTTGAACCGGTACTCGTCCTTCAACGTTTCGATGCCCATCCGCTCGAACCACCCCGCGTCAAGGTCCCAGCCGTACCGGGCATTGAGCATGTCGAGGACGAGGTCAAGCCGGGGGGCGATCGCGCCGACCGTGAACATGCAAAGGCCCGTGCAATCCAGAATCGTGATGACTTTCTGGAGCTTCAACGAAAGGGCCGCCTGGATCTTGGGATCGAGATGATCCACCGGGGATCGCGCCGTCGGACCGGCAGTGTGATCGGCCCCCATCGCCGACGTCGCATAGGTGGTCCCCATCCCCTTGACGGCGCGGGGATCGTAGGCGGCAAAGGCCTGGCCTTTCGCCACCGGCACGTTGAGCACGCCCAGTACCTTGCCGGTGACCGCGGCGCCGCTGCCGATCACCCGTCCCAGAACCGTCCCCTGTTTCACCTCTTCCATGAAACGGAAGGCGGCTTCGCCGTCCCCGAATCTGGCGAGCCCCGCTTCCATGGCCACGCCGATGGCCGCCCCGGTATCGATGGTATCGATCCCCACGTCATTGCAGAGGTAGTCCAATCTGGCGATGACATCCAGGTCCCCGATGCCCAGGTTCGAGCCCATCAAGCCGATTGTCTCGTACTCCAGCGGTGAGACAATGGTCTTGCCGTTGGCGTCGGGATAGACATTCGAGCAGCCGATCACGCAGCCCGGCATGCACTGATGCGTCGTCCTCCCCTCTCCCCCTCTCTTCTGGATGCGCTCGACCATCGCTTCGGCGCTGATGTCGTCCACCCGGTCGAAACGCCCGCGACTGAAATTGTTGACCGGAAGGCCGCCCTGGGCGTTCATTTTCTGCACCATCGCCGCAGTGCCGAATTCCCGGTAGGCCTTGCTGCTCGGGGCATCCATCAGTAGCTTCGTGTAGGCCTTCCTCGCCTCCTTGAACTTCTCCGGGTTCGCTACGGAGACCGGCCCTCTACCCTCGATGATGATCGCCTTGATCTTCTTGGCACCCATCACCGCGCCGAGCCCGCCACGGGCGCTGGTCCTGCCGGGTTTTCCGTCGATGTCCGTATGAAAAATGCCAGCGGCAAGATACTGCCTCTCCCCCGCCGGACCGATGCAGCTGATCGCCGCCTTGGGGAATTTCTTCAGCAGTGCCTCGCACAAGGCATAGGTCCCCATCCCAAGATATTCCGCTGCCGGAAGGAAGCTGCAGCCTTCCGCGGTAAGCCTCAGCAGATGCCAGTCCTTCGGTGCGCCCTCGATAATCACCGCCTTGATGCCCAGCCGGGCAAGCTGGTCCACAGAGACACCGCCGGAATTGCTCTCTTTGATGCCGCCTGTCAGCGGGCTTTTCGCGCCGATCGAAATCCGGCTCACGCTCGATCCCCCCGTTCCCGCAAGGAGTCCGGTCGCAAAGATCAGTTTGTTGTGCCTGCCGAGGGGTTCGCAGGTCGGCTTGACCTCATCCAGAAGCAGCTTGGCGATCAGGCTTCTCCCGCCGACTTTCGCATACTTCTCGGCCACCGGTTCGGCAGTGGCGGTCATATTCTCAACATTGACGCGCAGGAACTTGTCCATGGCTTCCACCTCTTTCTATGAATTCAGTCGCCCGCTGCTCTTTCAGCGGCGAACCGCACAACCGATTACGGATTCGGCACGATCACTGCCCGCGTGACGATGCGCTTCTCGGACGTCTCCAGCGCCTCCTGCACCTGATCGAGGCTGAACGTTGCATCGGTGAGCTGCTCGTAGTCCACATTCCTGAACGTCCGCTGGAGAAACTTCAGGGACTTCAGCAGATACCAGGGATTGTAGCGCACCACGCCGATGATGTTGACCGATTTGCGGGTGATCCAACCCGGTGCAAGCGGGACCTCGAACTTCTTGTCGATGCTGACGTTGCCGATGGAAATCAACCGGCCGCAGGTCCGCACCAACTGAATCCCCTGGGTGAATGCAGCCGAGACGCCGGCGACTTCCAGCACGACGTCCGCTCCGGCTCCACCCGTGATCTCAAGGATCTTCTTGGTCAGGGCTTCCCCGGAAAACGCCTGCAGATCGACCGTATGGTCCGCCCCGAATGACTTCGCCACCGTCAGCCGCGACGCAATGGCGTCGACCACCGTAACGATCGCCCCCTTGTCCTTGCCCACCGCCGTGGCGTACAACCCGAGACCTCCCGCACCCATGATCACGAGATGCTCCCCCGATGTCAGCGCCGCCTTTTCCAGGCCGAAGAGGACCTGGGAGAGACCGCAGTTGGCGCCGGCCACAATGCTGCTCGGCAGTTCGTCGGGGACTCTGTAGAAATACTGGCCCGGCTGGATGTAGTAATGCGTGGCGAACGTCCCTGTGAAATGAGGGTACTTGTCCGGCGGTTGAGACCACCAGCGATAGGCATTCAGGCACATGTGGAAGTCGCCGCGCGAGCAGGGCCCGCACTTCTGGCATGTGAGATAGTAGGGGGCAACCACGCGGTCTCCCTTCTTCACCGGCGTTCCGGCGTAATCGGTTTCGACGCCTTCCCCCAACACCTCGATCTGAGCGATCATCTCGTGTCCCAGGACGGCATTCTTGATCAACGGATGAGTCCAGTGCCAGATGTGAAGCTCGCTCCCGCAGAGGTTGCTCCGGAGAACCTTCGTCAAGACCGCACCCTTCTCCACGTCCGGCAGCGGATATTCCTGGATCTGAATCTGCGTCGGACCGACCAGCGCCGCAAGGCGACCTTTCACGACTTCTGCTCCCGTTTTTCCCATGGCCCTCCTCCTATCTCTTCAATAAGAAATACCGTTCTCTTCTATTTGTCCACGACCACAGGTCAGGCCGCACCTTCCGCTACTCCTCCCAGGTAATAGTGGCTGATGTCCCTCCCCAGGAATTCCGTCGCCCGGCCCGTGGCCGCCACCGTCCCCAGGGTGATCACATAGATGAAATCGGATATCGCAAGGGAAAAGAACGCATTCTGCTCCACCAGAAGAATCGTGATTCCCAGTTCCGCATTGAGTCTCTTGATCGCCTCGAAAACCTGTTCCGACACCAAGGGCGCCAGGCCCAGAGAGGGTTCGTCAAGCAGAAGCAGTTTCGGCTTCGTCATCATGGACATGGCAATGCTCAGCATCTGCTGCTCTCCGCCACTCATGGTCCCGGCAATCTGAACGCGTCTCTCCTTGAGGACGGGGAAGATCTGGAAGATCGCATCGAGGTTCTCGCGGATCTTCCTTCTCCCGTCCCTGCGCATGAGCGTGCCCACCTTCAGGTTTTCCTCCACACTCAGAGACCGGAACAGGCCCCTGCCTTCCATGACCATCGAGATTCCGGAACGGGCGATCTGGGACGGTTCCATCCCGTCAATCCTCTTGCCCTCGAAAAAAATCTCACCGCTGCTGACGCATCCGCCTTCCAGCGACAAAAGCCCGGATATGGCCTTCAGAATCGTGGATTTTCCCGCACCGTTGGCTCCGAGGATGCTGACGACGCTCCTTTCTGCCACTTCCAAGGTGATCCCATTCAAAGCGAGGATGGCGTCGTCGTAGAGCACTTCGACATTTCTGCAAACGAGTAACATAACTTCCCGAAAATCCTCTTTCCCGGCGCTGGATCAGTGGGTCTTGATCCAGTCGCTGACGGGGATGTACCTGCCTCCCCTGACCTCGATAATCCGGGCCTGGGTATGCCCCCGGTGATTCTTGTAGGTCAGCGGCGGCGTGCCTCCTCCCGTCTCGAAGTTCTCCATGCCCTCCAGTTCATCCCGGATCAGGTTGCGAAACCTGGCAATGCTGCCGGGGATCTTCCCGCCGGTTTTCTGCAGCACCCTCCCGATGCTCTCGTGGATGATTTTTCCTTCGACCCAGCCCTTGGTATAGTAAGTGTCCGCTTTGGCGATCTTGTGGGTCTTTGCAAACTCCAGGATCTCATTCATCAGGGGGATGTCCTCCCCCCAGTCGGCATTGATCTGAAGCGCCTTGAAGCCTTCGGCGCCCTTCCCGGCTGTCTGCGGGATCAGATGGCTGAAGTTGTAGCAGTTGCCGATGAACTTGCCCGCGGGAATTCCGACCTTCGCGGCGTCCCGGAGCACCTTGATCGTATTGTTGACGGAATCCTGGATGTAGACGTAATCGGGGTTCAGCTCCTTGATCCTCAGGAGTTGAGGAGTGAAATCGGGGGCTGCCCCCGGATATTCAATGTCACCCACCACTTCGAATCCCAGACGCTCCGCGATCCGCTTCTCCATCGCGTTTTTCACTGGCCCCCTGCCGTATTCGTTGTCCGCATGAACAAAGGCAAAGGTTCTGACGTTCTTCTGAGCGGCCCAGTTCAGGCTGATGATGACCTGCTCCTCATAGGTCGGCCCGAGCTCGAACAGATACGGATATTTGACCGGATCGAGCACGTCAGCGGCCAGAGTCTGCGCGATGAACGGAATCTTCACCAGCGTATTGATCTGATGTCTCAGGGCCTTTGTCCCCCCCGTCGACCAGCCGATGATGATCGCGACCTTGTCGATGTCCACGAGCCGTTTGAAGATCTTCACCTCCTCCGGGATCTGGTTCTTCCCGTCCAGCAGGATCGGAACGTACCGGTGTCCCATGACGCCGCCGAATTTCTCGTTGACATAGGTCAGGAAATCACGCGGCGCATAGGCCATGCCGTTCACGTCCGTATCCGTGCCGGACAGCGTCCCATAGATCCCGATGGGAATCTCTCCGGCGGAAGCGGAAACGGCGGGAGCCGCCAGCAGACAAAGCAATGTCACGCAGAGAATCTTCTTCATTCCGTCACCCTCTGGAAAGATGGTTCGGCCCCGAGATTTTTTCCATACCATGCAGGCTGGCATTCACTTCGGATGTCTCGCAGTCACCCACAGCTGAACCCTCCTGCCCATCCGGGGGATGATTTCCGCAAGTCCCCTGGGTTCGTAGATCAGAAACAAGACGATGAAAAAACCGAAAACGATCTGCTTGAAGGCGGCAAACGTGTAATCCGTTTGGAGGAAGGGCTGAAGCAACTCCATGGTCCGCTGAATCACTTCGGGGAGAAGCGTGACGAAAATCGCCCCGTAAACGGAACCCAAGATCGTACCCATGCCTCCGATGATGATCATGGCGATGTAATCGATGGACGTCGCCAGCTGAAAGGCCTCCGGATTGATGATCGTCATATAGTAGCACCAGAGTCCTCCGGCGAGACCGGCGAAGAAGGACGAAATCGCGAAGGAAAGCAGCCTGTATTTCAGGACGTTGATCCCCATCAGTCCTGCAGCGATGTCCCGGTCGCGAATGGCGATGAATGAACGACCGACATTCGTCCGGAACAGATTTTTCGTGGCGATGACCGCGATGACGGCCAGAGGGACGGCGATGAAATAAAAGAGCCTGTCGTCGTTCATGTGGACGCCGAAGATGATCGGCGGTGCGACGGAGATCCCGGCAACCCCCTTGGTCAGACCTTCCCAGTTCTTGAAGAGGTATTCCAGGAGGAACTGGGCGGCCAGCGTCGCCATAGCAAGATAGAACCCCTTCAGACGCAGAGACGGCATCCCTGCGACGATCCCGACGATCATGGAAATGAAACCGGCCGCGAGCAGGTTGAATGCGACGGGAAGGGCGCTCGCCTGGGTGCCCAGAATCGCGACGGTATAGGCCCCCACACCCATGAAGGCCGCCTGCCCCATGGAGATCATCCCGGTATAGCCGGTCAGGATATTCAGCCCTACCGCGCCGATGACGCCGATCGCCGTCATGTTCACGAGAAAAAGGACATATTGGGTATACATGGAAAGACTGAAGGGAAAGGCCAGGAAAAACAGGCAACCCATGAAAACCCACAGCCGTTGTCCTTGAGGAAGAAAGCGCGGTATCATCAGAGCCTTTCAATTTCCTCCGTTCCGAAAAGTCCGTACGGTTTGACGAGCAGGACGATCAGCAGGAACACGAATGCGGCGACCTGCTGAAACGCGCCGCCGACGAGCGGGGCGATGTAGACGCCGGACAACTGTTCGATCACGCCGACGACGAGGCCTCCCACCACGGCTCCGGCGATGCTGTCGAGCCCTCCCAGAATGACGACGGGGAAAACGGTCAGACCGATGGTGCCGAGGCTGATGTGAAGCGAACTGATGCTGGCGAGCAGGATCCCGCCGACCGTTGCGATGGCGGCACTGATGGCCCACGTGAGGGCGAGGACTCTTCGAGGGCTGATACCCAGTGCGATGGAAACCTTCTGATTGTCCGCCGCGGCGCGCATGGCAAGGCCGAGATCCGAATGCTTGAAGAAAAGATGGAAAAGACAGAGGAAAATCATGGAAAGACCGAAGCTCCACAGGTATGCGGAAGAAATCTGGATGCCCGCCACGGAAACGGAGAAAGCCGGAAATAGGCTGGGGAAAGTGAAATTGCTCGAACCCCAGATCGCGAGGACTCCTCCTTCCATGATGATCGAAATCCCCAGCGTCACCATGAGGATTGAAATCAGGGGAACGGCCGTCAGGTAGCGGAGAGCGAGCCGCTCGATCAGGACGCCGATCACCGCCGAAACCAAGAGGGCCAGCGAAAGGCTCAGGAGGATCGGGAGGTGCATCTGGACGACGAAGGCATAAGCCAGGAAAGCGCCGACCATCACCATCGATCCCTGTGCAAAATTGATGACCCTGCTCGACTTGTAGATCAGCACAAGCCCGATCGCGATCAAGGAATAGATGCTGCCGGTGGCAATCCCGGCGATCAGGGCGTTAAAAAAAAGGGTCACCGTGCGTTCTCCTCTCGACGCCTAGGCGTGCCCCAGGTAGATCCGGATCACTTCCGGATTCTGCTGCACTTCGAAAACCGTCCCCTCGGCGATCTTTTCCCCGAAGTTCAGGACGGCAATCCGGTCGGATATGCTCATCACGACTTCCATGTCGTGTTCGATGAGAAAAACCGTCAGACCCCACGCCTTCTTGATCTGCAGAACGCGCTCAATCATGTCGCGGGAATCTTCCCGGTTCATTCCGGCAACAGGTTCATCCAGGATGAGGAATGCCGGCTTGGATGCCAGTGCCCTGGCCAGGTCAACGCGCTTCTGCACGCCGTACGGCAGCGTACAAACCACACGGTCTCTGATGGACGAAAGGTCGAGAAAAGCTAGGATTTCCCGGTCGAGGAAGGCCTCCAGTTCCCGTTCCTCCCTGCTAGCCTTGCCCAAGTACAGCATGCCGGACAAGGGACCGGCGTGCAGGTGGATGTGGCGCCCGAGCTTGATGTTGTCCAAGACCGTCATTTCCTTGAAGAGCTCTATGTTTTGAAAGGTCCGGGAGATGCCGCAACGGACGACTTCATGAGGTTTCAATTGCGTAATGTCCCGGCCCTTGAAAAGGATCCTCCCGTCGGTTGGACGGTAGAATTTCGAAATGCAGTTGACGAGGCTCGTTTTGCCGGCACCGTGCGGTCCGATGAGGGAGAACAGCAGGCCGTCCCTGATCTCCAGGCTGATCTTGTTCATCGCCCGGATTCCGCCGAATTGAAGGGATACATCCCGGATGTCGAGAATGCATCCATGGATATTCGCGGCGGACTCCTGACGCTTGAAGTCGCATATAGAACCGCGCGATTGTCCGTTCCTCGAAGACGAACCGCGCAGGTGTGCGAAATCGGAGACACTCCGATACAGATGCGGTCCCTTGATATCGTGATGATCTGTCAATCGCACCCCGTAGCTTCAAAACCACGCCCCATACCGGAGCCCGCTCCCGTGTTCACTGCCATTTTATCCTTCAATCTCATGATACGTTCCTCTCCCCGCATTCGTTGTCGCTACCATCGGCTGCGCTTCAGGCGGTGAGGATTTGCCCGTGCAGGCCTCTACATCAATGAAAAGTGGGTGCGGCCGGGGGAATCCGAAAAAGTTCTTTCCGCAACCACACACCCGCCTTCTCGGTCTGAACCTCTTTTCGTTATCAATGATCCCTGTTTCTACATCCCGCTGAAAATGTGGTTCCGCGATGATCCATCTCACTTGATCATGATGTCCGCCAGCCACGTGCACAGGAACGGCCATTTGATCAGTAGCAAGATGCAGACGATCTGAACTCCGATAAAGGGCCACACGGAGCGGTAGATATCACCCGTCGTGATTCCCCGGGGAGAAACGCCCTTCAGGTAGAACAGGCTGTAGCCGAAGGGCGGGCTGATGTAAGCCATTTGCAGGTTCACGTTGAAGAGAATCCCGAACCAAATCGGGTCGAACTTCAGAGCGGTGATGATCGACGTGAAGATCGGTGCGCAGAGCAGGACGATCGCGATGGTGTCCATGAAGCAGCCCAAGATAAACAGGATGACCATGATGATGCAGACCGTGACCCAGCGGTTCCCGACGCCGGTCAGCAACAGGTTCTCCACCAGAGACGATCCGCCTGACCCGGCAAAGACCGCGACGAAGAAGGAAGATCCGAAGATGATCCACATGACCATGCAGGTCGCCTTCACGGTGTCCAGCAGGATGCCCTTGAACATGGCCCAGGTGAAGCCGGGGCGCATCGCCGCGAAGATAAGAGAAGCTACGGCCCCCACGCCTGCCGCCTCGGTGGGGGTGCAGAAACCGCCGAAGATCACGCCCAAAACGATGATGACGATGACCACGGGGGCGATGACGCCTTTCAGGAGGCGGATCTTTCCCGCGAGCGGAAGCTGGTCGTCCTTGTGCAGCGGCGGGGCGAAGTCATGCTGCATATAGCTGCGGATGACGATGTAGGCGATGTACATCAGGGCCAGCAATCCTCCTGTGGCGAACCCGCCCATGAACAGCTTCCCGACGGAGATGTTGGTGCATGCCCCGTAGATGATGAAGATGACGCTCGGCGGAATGAGCACCCCCAGGGAGCCGCCCGCGCAGCATGCGCCGAGCGACACATGCTTGTTGTAATTCTGTTTCAGCATGGCCGGCAGGGCGATCAGGCCCACGGTCGTCACGGCGGCGCCGACGACTCCGGTCATCGCCGCCATGATGGCGCAGACGATGATGGTTGTCACCGCCAGGGATCCCCGGAAGGATCCCGCCCACTGGTAAACGCAGTCGAAGAGCTCCCGGCCGATGCCCGACCGCTCCAGCACCATGCCCATCATGATGAAGGGTGCGAGGGCGACAAGGGTATAGCTGTTCATGTTCTGGAGCGCACGGGCGGCGACGAGAAACGTGTTGCTCGGTCCCCAGATGATCAGGAGCCCGATCATGCCGGAAGCGCCCGTCGCATAGGCGATCGGCATGCCCATGACAAGGAATGCGATGAGGCTGCCGAAGAGGACAACCAGCGACATTTCAACGGACATGGCTTCCCTCCTTCTTCATCGAATCGATGCTGCGGATAAACTTGGCAAGTTCAGCAAGGATGATCAGAAACGTCCCCACGGGAAGCGACAGCTTGAAAAGCCAGACTGGTCCACCCCAGGGCGCCACGGTCTGTTCCAGCGTCTTTGCTGAATCCCAGAAGCCCAGCGAGCCCTGCCAGAGCAGCGGAACAAGGAAGAGAAGAACGAACGGGAATGAGACCACGTCCAGGATCGCGCGGGAACGCATCCGGAGCTGCGAGTAGACGACGTCAACGTTCACGTGGCCGTTCTTCATGGTCGTATAGGCGCCGCCGATCGCGTACATGGCGCCGCAGAGGAACCAGACCAGATCCTGAATGCTGATAAAGGAAAATCCGAAGATGTAGCGGGCCGTCACCTCCGGAATCATGATGACAATCGCGATGGCCGTCAGGACTGCTCCGAAATTGCCGGCCTGCAAGCTGAGCAGATCAACGGTCTTCAGAAAGCGTTCTTTCACGATTATACCTCCTTTTCCCCGAGCGTCCCCGACCTCGTCAACGGGGTCTGACCGGCTGACGGAAATCACCCCAGCAATCCCTCCGGTTACCCTGCGTTCTTTCTTGCCGCCGGCTGTCCGGTCGTTCGGGGGGCTGTCCGGGAAACGGCTTCGCGAAATCCTCGCGTTTCCCGGACAGCCCTTAGTCAACGATCGCTATCGGTGAATCCCTCTCTCCCATCCGAGGCTGTCAATCGAGCTTGTAGTCCTTCGGGAGACGCCCCTCTCTCTTCAAGTAGTCGGTCATCGACCGGATCACCTTACCGGCGAAGGGGGTCTGTTTCGCGTGCACCTTCCAGAGTTTCTGGGCGACGGCCGCCATCCTGTCCTGCTCTTTCTGTGGGAAGGAGATGAATTTCATACCCTTGCTCAGCAGGAATTTCTTGGCCTCGGGCTCTTTTTTGTGCGACTCGTTCCTGAGACGGAGCAATTGCTGCCGCGTGGCCGCAAAAACGACGGCTTTGAGATGATCGGGGAGCTTCTGCCATGCCGCCGCGTTCGCATAATAGGCGATGTTCGTGAACGGCTGATGCTTCATCGGTTCTACAGCATACTTCGTCACTTCGTGGATGCCCATGTCCAGCATCATCGATGAGGGGGTGTGCTCCACGGCATCGATGACGCCCCTGGACAGCGCCTCGTAGGTTTCATCCCCGCCGAGAGCAACCACGGATGCTCCCATTTCCTTGAAGAAGGAGAGCGCCACACCGGAGGAGCGCATCTTCAGTCCCTTAAAGTCCTCCAATTTATTGATGGGTTTCTTCGAGAAGACGGGTTCCAAGTCGGAGTAGCCGCCGTTTCCGATGTAGTAGATGTTGCTCTTGCTATAGAAGTCCCTTGCCAATTCGATTCCGCCTTCTTCGTGCATCCAGTAATCGAAATCATCAATGTTCATGTCGGCAAAGGGAATGTAGCCGTAGTACCCGATCCCGATGTCCTTACCGGCCCAGTATCCGTCATGCCAGACCATCATCTCGAACGTCCCTCGCGCGATCGCGTCGACTTGGTCGAGGGCTTTCACGAGCTCTCCCGGGCCGAAAACAGTGATATTCATTTCGCCGTTGCTCATCTTCTTCACCAGGTCGGCAAATTCCGGTCCATTGATCGTGTAATAGTAGCTGCCTTTGGCCCAGAAGCACGGCATCCTCCAGTTGACGACGGCGCTTGCCATGGAAATCGTCGCAAGCTGCACTACCACAATCAAACCGACACAAACCAACAACTTCAAGAACTTCCCTCTTTTCATCGTATCCTCCTTTACGTTTGTTTGGACAACCACGGCCTACGAAAACGTTCCGTCCATCAAATGACAGGCAAACTCAGGGATGCCGGTAAGTGAGCACAAACAGTGCCAGAGGCGGACGGTTTGTCGCGGCCGAGGCAACAGGTCCGCATTTCAAGGACTTGGGAAGAGGCAGCGCAGGGAAACGGTCTGTCGCAGGAGTGGCAGAACCATGAGGCGGGTGTCTCATGACAAGACAATCTGTCTCAGCTTAGGACAGAAAGAGGGGAATTCAGGATAATTTTTTCAGATAGCGATAAAGAGTGGCGCGGCTGATGGACAGGTTTTTCGCCGCCCTGAGTTTATTGCCCTTTGCATCCTCTATCGCAGTGCGGATAGCTTCGAGGGCTCCTTCCTCGATATTTCGGCGACGGTGGGGAAAGGCACTGACGGCGACTGGCTCCACCGTACGGAGAGAAGTCTCCAGTGCTTCCTGACGGAAGAATCCCTGGATGTGCTCTTGCTGTAACACGGGCCCGTCGAGGATGGCGAGGGAGTACTCCACGGCGTTCCGGAGTTCCCGGATATTGCCGGGCCAGGAATAGTCGAGAAGCGCCGCGTAATAGGACTTGGAAATCTCCTCGACCCTCTTGTCGAACATGGGCGCGATCTTCCGGATGAAGCAAGGAACCAGGTGGTAAATCTCATCTTTTCTGTCCCGTAGCGGGGGAAGAACGATGCGCAGGACATTCAACCGGTAGAAGAGATCGTCGCGAAATCGATTCGCCCTGACCTCCCACGCCAACTGCCTGTTCGTCGCCGCAATGATCCGGATGTCGACGGGAATGGGCCGCCTTCCACCGATTCGTTCGATGGTCCTTTCCTCCAGAACCCGAAGAAGCTTCGCCTGCATGTCCAGAGGCATCTCTCCGATTTCATCGAGAAAGACCGTCCCTCCGTCGGCCAGTTCGAATTTGCCGACGCGTGTCTGAATTGCGCCCGTAAAAGATCCCTTTTCGTGGCCGAAGAGGATGGATTCCATAAGCTGTGAGGGGATGGCTGTGCAGTTGATAACGACGAAAGGGCTCGATTTCCTGGCGCTTTCATTGTGGATGACATGGGCGAAGACTTCTTTGCCCGTACCGCTTTCCCCTTCGATAATGACGTTGGCCTGGGATCGTGTGGCCCAGCGGACCAGATTCTTGATCTCGCTCATCCGCGGGCTCAGACCGACAATATCGTCGAATGTGGCTTTCCCATGCAGATCTTCCCGAGCCCTCACAGTGCCACTGCTGCTTCCCATCGGCAGGCGGGGTCTGTCCGCCGGATCGGCAAGGGCATGGGAAAATTCGTTGGCGCTCCTGATCTGGCACAGGACGCCGCCCTCTGCCCCGTCGTTCTTTCCGATCCACTGGGCGCAGGCGCAATAGTTCTTCCCCCTGGTGTGAAAGGTAATCTTCTGTTTTTCCCTCTCTCTGCCTTTACGGACGCGGGCGAACAATTCCCGAATCGCCGGAGAGGGTATCGCCTCGGCGGCAAAACGTCCCCTGACGTCTTCCGCCGAGAGGCCGAAGACATCCTTCGCATACCGGTTCATCTCGGCGATCCGGCCTCCGCCATCCGTAAAGAAAACGCCTATCAAGAGGTTTTCGATGATGGTCTGCATCAGCTCATCGGTCACGACCGCCTGCCGGGACCGCGCGGCGCGTATCTGGTCCTCCATGGCCATGGCGGCGGCGGCGACCGTCACCAGCGTATCATCTCTGGGCATGGTCGCGGCCCCGGCAATTCCGAGCGCACCGAGGAAATTGCCGTGGAGCGGGCAGTAGATCGGGGCATAGGAACCAACGATGCGATGCAGGTAGGACGCATAATGCTCGCAACCCGCGATAGAGACCGGTTTTCTCATCGACTTGACCAGTGAAAAACCGCAGGTCCCGATCCTCTCCTCTTCGAAGCAGACACCGCTCTCGAGGTGAAACCCGCTGATTCTTTCGAAGTCGGCGATTCGCCCTTTTCTCAGTAAATGATAGCCAGCCGCGTCATAGAGAACAACGAGATAGCGCTCCGGATCGAGAGAAGCGTAGATGCGCTCCATGAAAGGCTCGGCGAGGTAAAGAAGGTATTGCCGGTCGAAGATTCTCGCTGCGAAGATTTCCGGATCGTCAGCGTCCGAACAGATACAGCCGAAGGGATCAACGTTCTTCCGGTAGCTTTTTTCCCAGGAGGATGCGATATGCGGCGGCACGACGGCGGAATCAACCGTGCCGGTTTCGATGAATGTCCGCCACGCCTGAAGAAGTTCCTTCTGGTGAATGGAGGGATCGAATAGGGCTTCTGTACTCATGGGCAGAGGAGCCGCCGTGTCCCGTTCCTGTACCGTCAACCTATTCCGATTTTTATCGCAAAAAGATAATGATTAACAAATATTAACAACTTGCAATATGCCTGTCAATCCCCTTTCTTTTTCCGCCGCTCCTCCCGCGATGAGGGCTCTTCACGATTTGACATCCACCCGCCCTTTCCTATAGGGTAGCCCCCTATCGATGCGCGGGGGCGATGTGAGGATGCCGGTGAAAACCGGAGCGACGGAAATCCCGCCCCGGCATCCCGGAGCCACGGGGGGATTGCAGATGGACGATTCATCGAAGCGATACCTGCGCCAGATCGGTGTGGTCGGGCAGGACGGACAGGCAAGCCTGGGGAAGGCACGGGTGCTCATCGCCGGAGCCGGAGGCCTGGGTTGCGTCACGGCCACCTATCTTGCCCTGGCGGGCGTCGGCATGCTCCGCATCGTCGACCGTGACCGCGTGGAGCCGACGAACCTCAACCGCCAGTTCCTCCACTGCGAGGCGGACCTCGGCCGCCCGAAAGCGGATTCCGCCGCGGAAAGACTCCGGTGCTGGAACCCCGGCATCCACGTCGAGACCGTCGACCGAACCATCGATGAAGACAGCATCGGAGACATCGCGGACGGCATCGACCTGGTCATCGATGCGGCCGACAACTTCGCCCTCCGCCGGATCCTCAACCTCGCCGCCATCACGAGAAACATCCCTTTCATCCACGGCGCCGTGAAGGGATTCTACGGCCAGGCCATGACGGTGCTTCCCGGGAAGAGCGCCTGCTATCAGTGTCTCTTCCCCTCGCAGATGGAGGGCGACCCGCCCGCCGTTCTCGGAGCCACCTGCGGGGTCATCGGCGCGATCCAGGCGAGCGAAGCCGTAAAATACCTCACCGGACGGGGGAAGCTGCTCAGCGGCCGCCTGCTGATCTGGGACGGCGAAAATGCCGACATGGACACGGTCGCAGTGGAGCGGACGCCCTCCTGTCCCGCCTGCGGGAACCTGTCTCGCTGAAACCGCCGGCAGGACCCCGGGTTCCGGCTCCCGCCCCTACAGTCCCGGGAACCCCTTCGGCGATCCGGCAGGCCGTGACAACGGCCCGGAGACAGACCGTCGTCAGGAGCCCCTTCTCCTCGATTTGACATTTTCCCCTCCCTCTCCTATAGTCGCCGCATGCAGATTCAGGACGTATTCGTGCGCTATGGCGAAGACCTCCGCCAGGCGGAAGAACACATGGACCGGTACCTTCGCTCCGAGGTGAACCTCATCCCCGAGGTCATCCATCACCTGATCGGCAGCGGCGGGAAACGCTTCCGCCCGCTTCTGCTGCTCCTGTCGGCCGATCTCTGCGGGTACCGCGGCGACCGCCGCCATCCCCTTGCGGCGGTGATCGAGTTCATCCATACCGCGACGCTCCTGCACGACGACGTGATCGACAACGCCAAGACCCGCCGCGGCAAGACCTCGGCGAACCGGATCTGGGGAAACGCCGCATCGGTGCTGGTGGGCGATTTCCTCTATTCCAAGTCCTTCAAACTCATGACCGACTGCGGCAATCTCGAGATCATCAAGCTCCTTTCGGCGACGACGAACGTCATGTCCGAGGGGGAGGTCTTCCAGCTTGTCAAATGCGGCGATGTCAACATCACCGAACAGGAGTATCTCACCATCGTGGAGAAAAAGACGGCGGTCTTGATCGCCGCCGCCTGTGCCGTGGGGGGAATGCTGGGCACGGCGGAGGGACCGCGCGTCGATGCCCTGTCGCGATACGGGAGAGGCGTCGGCATGGCGTTCCAGATTACGGACGACACGCTGGATTACACGGCCGAAGAAGCGGCGTTCGGCAAGGCCATCGGGAAGGATCTGGAGGAAGGGAAACTGACGCTGCCCCTGATTTTCGCCCTGGCAAACTGCAAGCCGGAAGAAAGGGAAGCGGCGCAGAAGGCCATCGCCCGCCGCCCCCTCGACGAAACTGCGGTCCGCGGAATCTTCACGCTCATCCGCAGCCACGACGGGATCGGCCACGCCCTCAGGCGCGCCCGGAACTACGTAGACGATGCGAAGGAAGCCCTTGCGTCCTTCCCGGACTGCGAGGCGAAAGAGGCCTTGCTGGCCGTCGCCGACTTCGTGCTCGAACGGAAGACCTGACCGGTTCTTATCGGATTCAACGGCCGCCTAAGGGTGCACCAGCGGCGGCCCGTAACACCTCCGCCACCGCTCTTCATCCAAGCCGGCGCGGTCTGCCCTCATGGCATCCGGCAGGGTGTCCAGAATATCCTGGGCCGTGATTCCATCTTCGCCGATCTTTTCGGCCGCGAGATCCCCGGCGAGACCGTGGAGGAAGACGCCTTTCCGGGCGGCAGCGAGCGGCGGCAGCCCCAGTCCGGCCATCGCCGCGATCGTCCCCGCCAGCACGTCGCCCGACCCGGCCGTCGCCATCCCCGCGTTGCCGCTCAGGTTCGCGTACACCCGCCCATCGGAATCGCCGATCAGGGAGTGGGCCCCCTTGAGGATGACGACAGCGCCGAACTCCGCCGTCGCCCTGCGGACCGCTTCGATCCGGTTCCGCTCGATCTCCTTCGCCGTCCCCTTGATCAGCCGCGCCATTTCTCCGGGGTGGGGCGTGAGGATCGTCGGCGCCTTGCGTCCCTTCAGGATGCGGGGCTTTTCCGCTGCCGCCGAGAGTCCGTCGCCGTCGAGAACGAGGGGGCGGTCGATCTTCTGAATCAGTTCCCGGACCAGGGCCTGCGTCTCCGGGTCAAGCGAAAGCCCGGGCCCCACGACGACGACATCCATCTTCGCCGCCAGTTCGAGAAGGTCCGGGAGGTTCGCCGCCGCCACACTCCCGGAAGACGTTTCTTTCTGGGGTACGAACACGATCTCCGCCCCGCGCGCCGCGATGACGGGAACCACGGCGGCAGGCGCCGCCAGCCGGGCATACCCGCCGCCGGCCTTCAGGAAGGACAGGGCGGCAAAGGCGGGGGCGCCGTAGTAGCCGGGGGCGCCGGCCACAAAGAGCGCTTCCCCCATGCTGCCCTTGTGGGCGTTCGGATCGCGGTCCGGCAGCTCGACCGGCCCGTTGATCTCGATTTGCAGGGCGTCCCGCTGCTGCAGCGACAGGGGAAACGAGATCGGACAGACGAAGAGTTCGCCGCAACGCTCGAAGCCGGGATACAGGACGTTCCCGATTTTCGGCAGCCCGAACGTCACGGTCCAGTCGGCCCAGACGGCCTCGCCCAGGATCTCTCCCGAATTCCCGCCGACACCGGAGGGGATGTCCAGGCTGAGCACGGCCTGGGCATACTCATTGACGAGGTCGATGGCCTCGCGGTGCACTCCTCCGACCTCGCGGTCGAGACCGGTGCCGAAGACCGCATCCACGACGGCGTCGGCGTGCCGGACGTCGCTGCGGAGTTCCGCCGCCGTTTCGATGCCTTTGATCTCCACAGGGTACCGGGAGAGGATCTCGTAATTCGTCTTGGCCGCGCCCCGGAATTTCTTCGGCTCCCCGATGAGGTAGACCTTCACCACCCCCCCGGCTGCATGGATGTGGCGGGCAACGACGAGGCCGTCGCCGCCGTTGTTCCCCGTTCCGCAGACGACGATGAAGCTGCCGCCCGCCAGGCCGATTTTCCGCGACAGGACCGCCGCGGATGCCTGGCCTGCGTCTTCCATCAGGATTTCTTCCGCCACGCCCAGTTTTTCAATGGCGTGTCGGTCCATCGCCCGCATCTGCTCCACGGAAGCGATCTTCATGACGTTTGTACCTCCAGTTTTCGGTTCCCTTTCGGCATCCGCTCCCGGAAGGTCGATTTCGGCCGGATGTCCACGGCGGTCGGTTGACCTCAAATCCTGTCCGGAACGCCCCCGTCGGCGGCCGTCAGTCCTGCGATCGCTGCTCCCTCGTCCGGCGGACCACTTCAAGCGTCTTCTGCGGGGCGAGACCCACGTACTCCGCCGGATCGAGGATCTCGTCCAGGCGCTCTTTGGAGAGATACCCGGCCACCCGCCGATCCGCAAAGAGCGCATCCTTCAGCGTGAGGTTGTCTTTGGCCGCCTTCATCGTCGCCTCGTAGACAAGTTCGTGGGCGGTCTGCTTCCCCGCTTTCCTGCCGAGCTCGAACATAACCGCCTCGGAGAGGATCATGCCGCGCGTCAGGTCGAGGTTCTGCCGCATCCGTTTCCGGTCGACGGTCGGATTCTTCGTGACCTTCTTCATCAAGGCCAGGATGTCGCCTGTGAGGAGACACTGCTCGCCGAGGGCGTCACGACCGATATACCAGCCGGCATCGCCGCGCTCGTGTTCGACCCACATCCCCTCCACCTGGATCATGGCGCAGTATTTGACCCGCTTGCAGAGCCCCATGATCACCTCACAGGTGTGAGGGTTCCTCTTCTGGGGCATGGTGCTGCTCCCCACGGTGCCCTCGCTGATCGGCTCCTCCATTTCGGCCACTTCCGTCCTCTGCAGCGTGTAGATCTCGCCGGCGATCTTCCCCATGGTTCCGGAGATCATCGCGATCAGGCAACCGAACTCCGCGTTGCGGTCGCGCGCCGAGGCCCAACAGATGTCGGGAGGATTGAGACCCAGTTTTTCCATGACCCGGGCCTCAATCTCGGTCCCTCGTTCGCCGAAGGACGCGTACGTTCCCACCGCGCCGGCCAGCATCCCGACAAACAGCCGTTTCCGTGATTCCTTCAGGCGCTCGATGTGGCGGCGGATCTCACTCACCCAGACGGCGACCTTGAAACCCATCGTGATCGGAAGACCGTGCTGGCCATGGGTCCGTCCCGCCATGACCGTGTCCATCTCCCGCTCGGCAATCTCGATCAGGTTGCCCTCGATCTCCCGAAGAAGGCCGTAGATGATGTCGTGGGCCGCCTTGATGGCGATCTGGTCTCCGGTGTCGATGATATCCTGAGTCGTCGGTCCGTAGTGGAGGTATTCGCCCCATTTGCCGCTGCAGGCTTTCTGAAAGGTGCGCACCATCGAAACGACGGCGTGGTCGGTCAGCGCGAACTGTTTCTTCATGTAGTCCAGGTCGAGACAACCAACGTGCGCCTTGGAAGAAATCTCCCTCGCCGCATCCTGGGGAATGATCCCCATCTCGGCCTCCACCTCAGCCAGAGCCTTCTCGATATCCAGCCACCGTTGCAACTTTGCCTTCTCGTTGAAAATGTCGGACATGACCGTCATAAGCGCTTACCCCTCCGAATTCCGTTCATGTTGTTCCTGTGTCCGTCCCCTCTCTCCTCAGGAGATCTTCATCTTCGACAGAAGCCTCCTTGCCAGGTGCGATACCTTGCTCCCGATCGGCAGTGCCCGGTGAATTTCCTTCAGGGCCTCCTGGGCCGCAATCTCGCCCTCGCGGATCAGGTCACCCGCCCGGCCGAAGTCCATCCAGTGGAGATCGCCGACGCGGGGCCGGATGATGACATCGGCTTCCCGCAATTCGGCCGCCTCCAGCTTGTCCGCCGTGATTTCCCCCGCCCGGTAGATGATCTCCGGGGCCGTGTCCAGGTCACCCGCCGCGCCGATGCTCCGGTCGACGACGACGGCGATCACCACGTCCGCGCCCGCCTCCCTCGCCGCCTGGACCGGCACGAGGCTCGTCACGCCCCCGTCGGTCAGCAGCCAGTCACCGTGCCGGATCGGCTCCATCGCGCCGGGCACGGCGCAGCTGGCCATGACGGCCTTCCGCATGGATCCTTCCCGGAAGGCGATCCTCTGGCCCGAAAGAAGATCCGTCGCGACGGCCACGAAGGGAATGCGCGCCTCCTCGATGCGGATATCGGCGATGAAGTAGTCGACGAGGGACTGGAGGTCCTCAGCCGGCAGGATCGCCGGATGGAAGAAGGCCCGCACTTGATAAAAACGGCTCTTGACGAAATGGACGATTTTCTCGACGCGGTTCTTCTTCACGGGATTGACCGCCATGCCGAGGGACTTCAGCGTGGAGCCGTTGAAAGCGGGGCTGCTGATGTAGGTTTCGATCCGTCGCTGGATCTCGCGGGAATCGAGGCCGCTCGCATAGGCCCCTCCGATGAGGGCGCCGGCGCTCGTGCCCGCGATGAGGTCGATCCGGATGTCCTCCTGTTCGAGGATCTTGAGGACCCCGACGTGCGAAAACCCGCGCACGCCGCCGCCGCCCAGCGCCAGTCCCACTCGTTTGCCTTTCCAGAAATTCGCGATACCGGCCATTCTTTCCCGCTTTCCGATGAACGGGTGGGCCGGGATCCACCCGCCCCCTGTCAATCTTCTGCTTTTCCCGGCTTTGAAGAAGCGCTCCGCCCCGGGCGGTCCCAAAAAGGAAAAGAGGGGGTTCCCGATTCATATCCCAGGCTGTGGGAGAAAGCAATCGCCCCTCAACAGGCCTTTGATCGTTGCATGGAATCCTGGTAGAAGAGAGGCGTGAAAAAAACGGATACAGGAGGAAGACGATGTTGCTCCGCCATTCCGAAGCCCTGCCCGTCGAGGTCGTGCCCGGACTCGTTCGCCGGACGCTGGCCGAGGGCAAGGCCATGATGATCTGCGAATTTTCGCTGGACGAGGGCGTCAAGATCCCCATGCACAGCCATCCCCACGAACAGGTTGGGTATGTCGTGTCCGGTTCGATCCGGATGACGATCGGGGAGAGCACGTTCGAGATGAACCCGGGCGACAGCTACTTCGCCCGTGCCGGCGTCCCGCACGGCGTCGTCGTGCTCCATCGGGCCGTCGTCGTCGACACCTTCAGTCCGCCGCGGGAGGATTACCGGGTCCCGCGTTGATATCCACAGGACCGGGAAACGCGGCGCGGGCCTCCGGAGGGGCGTGTCCGACGATGCCGTACCGTCTTCTTGCCGAACTCGTATTCCTCGTCCATTTCGCCTTCATTGTCTTCGTCGTTGCAGGCGGGTTCGCCGTCCTGCGCCGGCCGAAGCTCGCGTGGCTTCATCTCCCGGCCGCACTGTGGGGCGCCCTGATCGAATTCTTCGGCTGGACCTGCCCGCTGACGCCTCTGGAGGTTTTTCTGCTGCGGAGCGCCGGCGACGCAGGCTACGCGGGGGGATTTCTCGAGCACTACCTCTCCCCCGTGATCTACCCGGAGGGCCTCACGCCGGCCGTGCAGGTCCTGCTGGGGTCGGCCGTCATCGCCGTCAACGTGGCGGTGTACGCACGGCTCTGGCGGCGCCATCGCGGCGTCAATCCATGAGCGCACCGCTTCGAGGATCTCGCCCGTAATGAAGGAGGAGGAGGCGAGGAAGAGGACGGCCTCCGCCGCAAAGGGAAAGACGACAGCCCAGATGCTGTGCCAGACGGTCCTGCCACTTCCCGAACGGTGTGCAGACCCTTCCGGCCCGGTTCGAAACTTTTTCTCTTTGCATCATACGAAACGGCGAGCATGTAGACGACGGTCAGCGCAATCCCCGGCATCAGGCCGTCGCGAGGGAGACGCCCCGGCGGTTCTGCCGGGCGTGGGGATGAGGGGAGGGCCCGCTATTTGGTGCGGCCGTCGATCACCATGTTCTGGAGCATTCTCCAGGCCTTGTCGGCCTTTTCCTTTTCTTCGCGATCCTTGTCCTGGGGCGTGCCGCGTCCCGTCGAGTAGATGATGATGGTGTCGCCCCGGCCGTCCTTGATCTCCTTGCGGCCGAGCGTGTCATAGGGGTTCGCCTGCTGCGCTTCTCGTTCCTGCTGGATCATGAGACGGATCGTCTCCTCGCCGACCCCTGCCTTCTTCAGCGCGATCACCTGCTCCGGACTCAGTGCGGCAGACTGAGAAGGAAGAACCGCGAGGAGAAGAATCGCCAACGCCGCTATCGTGCAACGGAGTCTTGTCATGCCCTGTCTCCTTTCCGGCAACCTATGCACCCGTCATCGGTTTCTTCATGCCGCTTCTTTAGGACCACGGATCGCTGCTTCGCGTGCGCACCGCCAGGGGTTCCGGCGGCTGCCCGTCTAGTCCGCCGACAGAAGCCCCGCCTCGCGGAGGCGGTCGCGCAGGCCGCCGATGCCCACGGCCGGCTCCTGGCAGGCAAAGCCGCTGCAGACATAGGCCGTCGCGCGACCGCGGAGGGGCGTCATGCCGGCGGTGAACGGGGCGATCTCCGCCAGAACCTCTCCGTCCGGCGGACGCAGAAGAACGACGGCATGGGGAAGATAGAGCCGCCCGAACTCCGCGATCATCTCCTGCGTGTCCGCAGCGGCGGGATCGCCGGCGATCACGACCTCGAAGGGCGGTGCGAGGAGAAAATCGACCGCGACCAGGAAGAAGGCGTGGGAGGAGGGCGCCCGGCCGGCCGGACCGCTCAGGACACGGGCCGCCTTCAGCGCCGTCTCTTCGAGCCGGGCGTCCCCCGTCATCCTGCCGAGGCGAAGGAGATTCAGGACGGCGACGGCGTTCCCCGAGGGAATCGCGCCGTCGTACAGTTCCTTCCTGCGGACGAGGAGATCGGCCGCATCGGCGGGCGCGAAGAAGAAACCGCCCTCCCCGTCCCCGAAAAGAGCGGAGAGTTCGTTCTGAAGCCCGAGCGCCGCTTTCAGATGACGGACATCGAAGCCCGCGCCCCAGAGTTCCAGGAGCCCCCAGGCCAGGAAGGCGTAATCGTCGAGATTGCCAGCAAAGTCCGCTTCGCCCTTCCGCCAGCGGTGGAGGAGGCGGCCGTCGGGCCTGCGCATCTTCGCCAGGACGAAGTCGGCGGCCTTCCCGGCGGCCTCCAGGAAGGACCGGTCGCCGAGGATCTGCGCGCCGCGCGCGAGGGCCGCGATCATCAGGCCGTTCCAATCCGCGAGGATCTTGTCGTCCTTCAGCGGCGGGACGCGCTTCCTCCGGGCTTCGAAGAGGACTGCCCGCGCCCGCTCCCATCTCTCCTCCGCTTCACCGGGCGGGATCTGCATCGCTTCGGCGGCGTCCTCAAAGGGTTCGGCAAGATGCAGGATGTTCGCCCCGCGTCTTTCACCCGTCGCCTCCTCGGCGAAGTTCCCTTCGGGCCGGACCCCGAAGAGACGGGAGACGAACTCTCCGTCGTCCTTCCCGAGCACCTTCACGGTCTCGTCCGCGCTCCAGAGATAGAACTTCCCCTCTTCGCCCTCGCTGTCCGCATCTTCGGCGGAGCAGAACGCCCCCTCCGGCGAGGTCATGTCCCTGAGCACGTACGTGAAGATCTCCCGCGCCGTCCGCGCATAGAGCGGTTCGCCCGTCGACTGGAAGGCCTCCAGGTACGCCATCGCCAGGAGGGCCTGGTCGTAGAGCATCTTCTCGAAATGGGGGACGAGCCAATGCTCGTCGGTGCTGTAGCGGTGAAACCCGAAGCCGACGTGGTCGTAGATGCCGCCCATGCGCATCGCTTTGAGCGTCCTTTCGGCCATCGTCGCGGCCCGGTAATCTTTCTTCCGGCGGGCGTAGCGCAGGAGAAAAAGGAGCTGGTGGGGCACGGGGAACTTCGGCCTTGCGCCGAAGCCGCCGTTCTCGGGATCGAAAGAGGCCTCCATGTCGGCCTTGGCCTCGTCCAGGAGTTCGGCGGAGACTTCGCCCGTTTCTCCGGATCGCGCGGCGTCCCGCAGGGCCTGTGAAATCTGACCGGCCGCCGCGACGAGGTCGGCCCGGCGCGTTCTCCACATCTCCCGGACGCGGGGGATGAGATCCATCATCCCGATCCTGCCGGCCCGGCTCGTCCTGGGGTAGTAGGTGCCGGCGAAGAAGGGGGTGCGGTCGGGCGTCAGGATCGCGGTAAGGGGCCAGCCTCCGGCGCCGGTCAGCATCTGGCAGGCCGTCATGTAGATGTGGTCGATATCGGGCCTCTCCTCGCGGTCCACCTTGACGTTGACGAAGGCCTCGTTGAGGAGCGCCGCAACCTCTTCGTCCTCGAAGGATTCATGGGCCATGACGTGGCACCAGTGGCAGGAGGAGTAGCCGATGGAGAGGAAGACCGGCTTGTCTTCGCGACGGGCCTTTGCGAACGCCTCCTCTCCCCAGGGATACCAGTCCACCGGATTCCCTGCATGCTGGAGGAGATAAGGGCTTTTTTCCGCCGCGAGGCGGTTGGCGGGACGTGCGGATTTCTTCATCGGGCTCCTGATCCCCCTGTTGCCGAAAAAGTCGTTCGGAATAGGCTGTTTAAAAGCTTGTCCCGTACTTGATACGGGATGCCTGGATGCAAGGCCCCGAAGTCCCGAGCCGCGAGTCGTACCGGAGGTACGTCGAACGGCGAGGGACGAGGGAAACGCCGCAGACGGGCGTTTTTCAACAGCCGTCTACAGCCCAGCGGCGATTTCCCGGATGGCGCCCGGCGGATCGCCGCCCAGGTGAAAGCGCAGGACGGGCCGCCCCGCCGCGGCCAGCGCCCTCCGGTCGCCGAGGGCCTGCGCGGTTTTCAGAATGCCGAACGTCACGGCCGAGGCCGCCGCCCCCAGTTCGTCCGGGATCGGGGCGTCGCGGGCGTCGTCTGCCGTGAACTGGACAAAGAGGCCCCTGCCGCCGTCGCCCTTGTGGAGCTGTCCCGTCGAGTGGAGGAAGCGCGGCCCGTACCCCGACGTTGCGGCGATGCGGCGCCGGTCGCGGATGCGCGCCCGCAGGGCCGCCAGCGCCTCGTCGACGGCGGCCGATGGTTGGACATACGCCATGATCGCCGCGTAGGAACCGGCGACGGCCTGATCCAGGAACGCGGCAAGCGCCGCCCCCGGAGAAGTCGCCCCTGAGGCGCCGAAGAGCCGGATCGGGCCGAAAGCCGCATCCGCCTTCTCGGGCGGAAAGGCGCCTTCCTTCCCGTAAACCGCCATCATCTCCCGCGCCGCCTTCTTGGCCGCCTCCACGTTCGGCTGGTCGAAGGGGTTCACGGAGAGGACGCGGCAGGCGACGGCCGTCGCAATCTCCCAAAGGAAATACTGGGCGCCGAGGTCGAACCGGTCCTTCAGGGCGATCTCGATCACCGGGTGCCCCGCCTGCGCCAGGGAGTCCGCGCGCGATTTTTCGTACGCCCCTCCGAGGCCGACGAAGACGAAGAGCCTGTCGCCGCCGTACGCGTCCGGGGGGGCGGGTTTCTCGCCGACCACGGGGAGGATCCCTTTTCCTTCCTTGCCCGTGCTCTCGGCGATCAGCTGCTCGACCCAGTCGCCGAAGCTGGCGATCTCCGGAGAGAGGTGGAACGTGACCTTGTCGCGGCCGATGCCGGCAAGCGCACCCAGGATCGCACCGAGGGATGCGCCGGACAGTCCTTCCGGGACGGCGGCTCCGCACCTTTCCGCAGCTGCGGCATCCCTCGCCCGCGCGAGGATCGCGTCGATGTCGACGCCCAGGAGAGCGGCGGGAACGAGGCCGAAATAGGAAAGTGCCGAATACCGCCCGCCGATGTCGGGATCGTTGAGAAAGGCCGCACGGAAGCGGCGCTCCGCCGCGATCCGGGCGATGGCGCTGCCGGGATCGGTGATGGCGGCGAAATGCCGGCCCGCCGCTTCCCCGCCCAGCCGCTTGCAGGCGAGGCCGTAGAAATACTTCAGGAAGGAGAAAGTCTCGACGGTGCCGCCGGACTTCGTGGAGACGATGTAGAGCGTCCGTTCCGGATCGAGCCCCTCGGCGAAGGAAAGGACCGCGCCGGGGTCGGTGCTGTCGAGGACATGGAGGTCGAGGAAGCCTTTCCCCACCCCGAAGACCCTGCGGAAGACCTCGGGCGCGAGGCTGGAACCGCCCATGCCCAGGAGAAGGCAATCCGTGAAACGCTCTTCCTTCAGACCTTCCGCGAAGGAACGGATCGCCGGGACATTCCCCGCCATGGCTTCCGGAGAGTCCAACCAGCCCAGCCGGTTGGCGATTTCCGCCGGTTCGGGTTTCCAGACGGTGAAATCCCTTTGCCAGATGCGCTCCGTGACGCGTTCCGCCCGCAGCCGCGCGGAGGCCTCATCCGCCGCGGCCCGGCAGGCCCCGAGCCTCGCCGATCCGACCATGCCCGCCATCGTCGCACCTCCTGTCTGCAATCGAGAGAAAACGCCGTCCCGCCGCCGCCCCCGACGGGAATCTACCGGACCAGCAGTTCCTTCACCTTGGCCACGGCGGCCTCCACGGTGAAGCCGAATTTCTCGAACAGGATCTTCGCCGGCGCGCTTGCGCCGAAGCCCTTCATGCCGATCACGGCCCCCTCGAGGCCGATGTAGTGCTCCCACCCCAGACCGATCCCCGCCTCGATAGCCACGCGAAGCCTGACATTCGGCGGCAGGACCGCGTGCCGGTAGGACTGCGGCTGTTCGTCGAAGATCTCCCAGCTCGGCAGCGATACGACGCGCGCCCCGATCCCCTCGTCCACGAGCCGCTGCGCCGCCTGCAGCGCCAGCGCCACCTCGGAACCCGTCGCCAGGAGGATCGCCTGCGGCGTCCCCGTCGACTGCTCCCAGAGGATATAGCCTCCCTGCCGCAGGCCGGCCGCCGGGGCGATCCCGGGGGCCTTGAGCAGGGGGACATTCTGGCGCGTGAAGACGAGCGCGGTCGGCCCCTTGCGGTTCGAGACGGCGAAGCGCCACGCCTCGACGGTCTCGCAGGCGTCCGCCGGCCGCAGGACGGTGAGGTTCGGCAGCATGCGCAGCTGCATGAGGTGCTCGATGGGTTGATGCGTCGGTCCGTCCTCGCCGATCCCGATGCTGTCGTGGGTGAAGACGTAGATCACGCGCAGCTTCATGAGCGCCGCAAGGCGCATCGAGGGGCGCATGTAGTCGCAGAAGGTGAAGAACGTCCCCGTGAACGGCAGGATCCCCCCGTGCAGGGCCATGCCGGAGGCCGCGGCGGCCATGGCGTGCTCGCGGACGCCGAAATGGACGTTCCGCCCGGCATAGTCCCAGCCGCCACCGACGGCGCCCGGTACGTTGGGCTCGTCCGCCGCGGGACGCTCGAAATCCCCCCCTCCCTTGATCCATGTCAGGCAGGACGGGTTGAGGTCCGCCGATCCGCCCACCAGCTCGGGCAGGACGGAGGCGAGGGACTGGAGGACCGTTTCCGATGTCTTCCGTGTGGCCTGATCCTTGGCATCGGGCGGGATGGCGGGAAGTGCGGCCTCCCAGCCTTCCTTCAATTCACCCGCGAGGCGGCGGCGGAATTCCGCGGCCGCCTCGGGATGCTCCTTCTTATAGCGGCGGAGGCATTTCTCCCACGACTCCTGCAGGGCGCGGCCCTTCTCGACGGAGGCGCGGAAAAAGGCGAGGACGTCCTCAGGAATCACAAAGGCGGGATCTTCCGGCCATCCGAGGGCCCGCTTGGCCGCCCTCGTCTCCTCGGGGCCCAGGGGAGAGCCGTGGGACTCGAAGGTGCCGCCCTTCTTCGGCGCGCCGTAGCCGATGGTCGTCCGGACGGCGATCAGCGAGGGACGGTCCTTTTCGGCCTTGGCTACCGCGATCGCGCGGTCCACGGCGTCCACGTCGTTTCCGTCGCCCACGGTCTGGACATGCCACCCGCAGGCGGTGAAACGCGCTCCCACGTCCTCGGTGAAGGCCAGCGCCGTGGAGCCGGCCAGCGATACCTTGTTGTCGTCGTACAGGACGATCAGCTTCCCCAATCCCAGGTGTCCGGCAAGCGAACAGGCCTCCGCCGCCACGCCCTCCATCAGGTCCCCGTCGCTGGCGAGCACGTAGGTGCAATGATCGACGATGTCGAAGCCGGGCCGGTTGAAGCGGGCGGCCAGATGCGCCTCGGCGATCGCCATCCCCACCGCCGTCGCGAAACCCTGCCCGAGAGGCCCCGTCGTCACTTCCACGCCGGGGATGCAGCCGTACTCGGGATGTCCGGGCGTGCAGCTCTCCCACTGCCGGAAGGCGCCGATGTCCTCCAGTTTCAGCCCGTAGCCCGTCAGGTGCAGCATGGCGTACAGGAGCATCGAGGCGTGCCCGGCGGATAGGACGAAGCGGTCGCGGTCCGGCCATCCCGGATCGGCGGGGTTGTGACGGAGGTGGCGCATCCAGAGGACGTAGGCGGCGGCCGCCGCCCCCATGGGCATTCCGGGATGCCCGGACTTGGCCTTCTCCACCGCATCCACAGCCAGAAACCGGATCGTATTGATGCACTTCTGCTCGAAGTTCCGCTCGTCGCTCATCTGCCTCTCCTCGGTTGATCTGCCGGATCTCTCCGCCGTACGAAGCCTTGCGGAGACCCGTTTTTTTGAAACATCTGTATGCGGAAACAGACGGACTGTCAAGCGGCGGACATATCCGCCCTTTCCCGGATTTTCATTGTCGAGAAAAAGATATTTTGCGACCAATCAAAGCATAATCGGCGACAACCTGACTTCTTCCTCGATGGGTAGTTGGTTTCCACACTTGTACTGGATTTCAGTCGAAAATGGTGGTAAGTAACCTTCTCAAAGGAAGATCAGTTAAATGTTCCACCCCGTATAGCAATGTCGGAGGGAAACATGGACTGACTGACGGAACCCCGTTTCTGACAAAGAAGCGGGGTTTTTTGTTTTCCAGGCGCATTCATCTGGATGAACCCGCGTGAAAAGACGCGTGGGCTGGTTATCTCTGCCGGGGAGATTCTTTCGCAGCGTCTAGGGGATTTATGAAAAGGCTCCTCATTACAATCCTGCTCATATCATTATTTTTTGTCACGGGATGTTCTGCTTTGCGTAGCGCAGTTAACCGCGGTGATGCGAAGGAGGTAACCAGGATTTTGGATAAAGGTACCCACCCCGATGCAGGCTTGGGAGATGGCCGCGGATATACCGCTTTACAGCTTGCGGCTTATTTTGGTCATTTTGATATGGTGAAAATCTTAATAGAGCGCGGAGCAGATGTTAATAGAGCTGACATACATGGTGATACTCCTTTGGCAAGTGCGGCTTATGCGGGGAAGACAGAAATAGCAAAATACTTAATTGCAAAAGGTGCAGATATCCATCGTTCCATGGATTACCTTGAACCTTTAGCCCAGAAGGGTAGTTTAAATGCCAAGAGAGGTCTACGGATTCTTCAGGAGTATATAGACGCTCAGAATGCATCTAAACAACCTATAGCCCAAAGACCGATGAGTAAGGAAGACCTTGCTTCGGTTGTGAAAGCCGCAGTCGAGGATGCCACAAAACAACAGAAGAAAGACATCAAGAAAGATTCTTCCGTACAGTCCGATATCGATAAACCGACGTTCAATATATCGGAAAAGATCATCGGTGAAAATGATCTTGCCGTGATCATCGGGATCGAGGGATACAGCAGCCTGCCAAAATCCGATTATTCCTATGATGATGCGAGACTGGTGAGGGATTACGTGAGGGCTTTAGGGTTTAAGGACAGAAATATAGAATTGATCACAGACGAGAAAGCAACCCTTTCCGGCATTACAAAGACGGTTGATGTCTGGCTCAGAAACAAGGCAAGGGAAAACAGCAGGATATTTGTCTATTATTCCGGCCATGGAGCGCCCGATCCGGCGACAGGAGAAGCATATCTTGTCCCATACGACGGAGATCCCAACTACCTGTCGGTCACAGGCTATTCATTGAAAAGACTGTATGAGAATCTTGGCAGATTGCCGGCAGTGGAGAAGACCGTTGTCCTTGATGCCTGTTTCTCCGGTGCTGGAGGAAGAAGCGTTCTCGCAAAGGGAGCAAGGCCATTGGTGATGATGGCAAGCAACATCACCTTACCGAACAATATGGTTGTTCTTTCAGCGACCCAGGGCTCGCAAATCAGCACCTCTTCGCCTGAAAAGGGTCATGGGGTATTCACATATTATTTCCTGAAGCCTTGAAGGAAGGTAGGAAGACGATCCTCGATATCTATGAAGATATCAAACCGAAGGTCGAAGATGAAGCGAAACAGCTCAACGTCCAGCAGAGCCCGAGCCTGAATCCAGCACCTGAAAAACTGACTGGCAGATTTAATCTGAGAAAATAGAGATCAACATTTCAATTGATAATCTTCAGCTTTGATTTGAGAGTGATAAGCATCAGTAGTAGGTGGAGTCATCTCGGCGCTTTTCGTATAGTCGCGCCGTTCACGCAGCGCTCTTGAATGGTTTGATTTCGGTTTCGAGCTCTTCCGCGATTCCGTCGCGCGTCCGTTCGAGGTCGTAGCGGGCCTGAAGATTGAGCCAGAACTGCGCCGTCGTACCCAGATAGCGGCCGAGACGAAGAGCCGTATCCGCGGAAATGCTCCGTTTCTCCAGCACGATCTCGTTGATGCGCCGCGCCGGTACGTGGATTTCCTTGGCAAGGCGGTACTGGCTGATGCCGAGCGGAAGCAGGAACTCCTCGCGGAGGACTTCTCCCGGATGAACAGGCGGAAAAGCCCTCTTGCTCATGACTGTTTCCCCTAATGGCAGTCGACGATTTCCACGTCGTGCGCGTTATTCTCGCGCCATACAAAACAAATGCGCCATTGATCGTTGATGCGGATGCTGTGCCGTCCGGCCCGGTCGTCCCGCAAGACTTCCAAACGATTCCCGGGAGGGGAACGCAAGTCCTCAAGCGTCTCGGCGGCGTCCAACATCTCAAGCTTTCGCGCCGCATCCGCTGTATGGATTGCGGCAGTCCGGCCGAAAATCTCCCCTGAAAAATCTTTGCCGTCTTCTTGCAGCGAAAAGATTATTACTCCGGCAACAATATACGACAATCAGGTCATTCCCGCGAAGGCGGGAATCCGGAACTGCACTGGATTCCGGGTCAAGCCCGGAATGACAACGATTAATATGTTTACTTGCCGGATTAATAGATCATGGAAGCGGGTGGTAACGCGAGGCGCTATTAATGTCAAACGTTATGGCTAAAATCGACGGAGTGCGTCCCCCCGCGGGCGGAAAACATTGACAACGGCAGCCGGATTCTCTATACCTGCGGCACGAAGCAAGCCCTATGAATCCGACGACGTCTCCTCCCCCGAACGGCCAGCCCTGGCAGATGACCCTGTACATCATGTTCACGGCGCAGCTGTTGTCCATGATCGGCTTCGCCGTTCCGCTGCCGTTCCTGCCCTTCTACGTTCGCGAGCTGGGCATGACCGAACGTCTCGTCGCCTACTGGTCCGGCATCCTGATGGCGTCCGGAAGCCTCGTCATGGTCTTCTTTTCCCCTCTCTGGGGGTGGGTCGCGGACCGGTACGGCCGGAAGCCCATGGTGGAGCGCGCCATGTTCGGCGGCGCCGTCATCACCTTCGCCATGGGACTCGTCGCGGATGTCCGGCAGCTTCTGGGCCTCCGGCTGCTCTCCGGCGCCCTGACGGGCACGATTCCCGCCTCGATCACCCTCGTCTCCACGGCAGTCCCGGCGAAGAGGCTCGGCTTTGCCCTGGGGCTCATGCAGGTCGCGGTCTACCTTGGCATGACCCTGGGACCATGGATCGGAGGATTGCTGGCCGACGCCGCGGGGTACCGCCTCACCTTCAAGATCGGAGGCGCGATTCTTCTCGTGGGAGGGCTGCTCGTCCTTTTCGGCACCCGCGAACGGTTCTGCCGGCCCTCGGAAACGGCGCTGCAGAAGGGCGACAGCATGGTATCGCTCTTCAGATGCAGCGGCTTTCCGGCCATGCTGGCCCTGTTCTTCTTCTTCAACTGCTCCGTCCATTTTGTCGTGCCCATCCTGCCCCTGTTCATCGAAACGCTCTGCGGGCCCGGACGCGTGGATGTGGCCTCCACCACCGGCATGCTGCTGGCGGTCAGCGGCGGGACCTCCGCCCTGGGTGCCGCCGGGATCGGCTATCTGAGCGACCGGATCGGCCACAAGCGGGTCCTGACGGCGAGCCTTGTCCTGGCCACGGTATGCCTGGCCCTTCACGGGCTGGCACAAAGCATCGCCCAACTCGTCTGGCTGCGGATCCTCTACGGCCTGGCGGTGGGCGGAATCCTCCCCGCCATGAACGCCCTCGTGGGACAGCTGGTGCCCCCGGCAAGCTACGGGAAGGCCTACGGCATCTCCTCTTCCCTGATCTGTCTGGGCATGGCGGCGGGACCGTTCCTCGGAGGAATCATGGCCTCCGCCTGGGGATACCGCTGGCCCTTCGCCGCCGTCGGAGTCATCGTCGCCCTTTCCCTCCCGATCCTGTCCCGCGTCCAGCGCCCCTCCGGGCAGACCGCTTCTTCATAGGGAGCAACCGGCCGCAATCCCATATCGGCCTTGTAAAATGCCGCGCACTGTGGCACGTTTTTGCAGGTTGCGTCCCGATACCCGGAGGCGGGACTTCTTCCACATTCCCTGGATACCTTTTTCCCAGGTGAATACCGGGGTTGCATACTTATTGCCCATATGGGACCTCAAGAAACCTTTCGGGAGATTCCCCGCAGGAGCAGGATTCTCATGGATTCAATCCCTTGAATCCCGGAAGCGGCGCATGGCATGGCCCTTGCGTAACGAGGCGTGGTCGAATTTTGTGAAGCATGGATGTGGGACCTGTGAAGCGGTGAACCCGTCGCACCCGCAGGGACGCGGCGGATTTCCGGAGACGGAACGTCTCCAGACCCTTTGGACTCCGATGAAACGCTGGCGTTTGTACCTGATCATCTGCGTGGTTTTTTTTCTGGCCATTCCGGGAGGCGCATGGTCCCTCACGCTCGAGGAGGCGATCGAGCTTGCCAAGAAGAACCTCCCCTCCTATCGTGGGGCACAGGAATCGGTCCTGTCCAGAGAGGCCCTCTACCAGGCATCCCTCGGTCCCTATCTCCCTTCACTCGATGCCGACGCCGGCCACGCGGTTCACGACACCTCATCGCAGTATTACGACGCCAACACCTACGGCCTTTCCGCGTCCTACAGGCTCTTCGACGGCGGCAAACGCAGGGCCGACCGCGACACCGCCGCGCTGAACCTGTCTTCGGAACGGGAAGGATTGCGCCGGAGCCTCCAGGATCTCATCCTGAACGTCAAGATCTCCTTCTACACCGCCGTGGCCGGCCGCGACATCATCCTGCAGCGCAGGAGCCAGCTGGAGTACGCCCGCAAGGACTTCGAGGTCGCCGACGGCCGCTACCGCCTCGGCGCGGCCCGTTTGTCGGAGGTGCTTCAGGCCTCCGTGCGGGTCGAGCAGGCGCGCTTCAATCTGATCCAGGCCGAGGGGGATTTTGCCAAGGCCCTCTCCGAACTCCGCTCGCTGATCGGGGCGCCGGCGGACGGATCGCCGGAACTGAACGGAAGCCTGGAAGCGGCGGGGGTTCTGCCGGAACGGCCGATCCTCCGGAACGCCGTCCTGCGGCGGCCGGAAATCCTCCAGGCCCGCTACACCCTGGATCGGGCCAAGAGGGCCAGGGATTCCGTCACGAGCGAATTCTACCCCACGGTGTCGGCGTCGATGAGCTATTCCCGCACGACCGACACCGGCATGACGGGCAACCCCGCACAGGACCGGGTGGCCATGCTGTCCGCATCGTGGAACCTCTTCGAGTTCGGCAAATTCTACCGGCGGAAGTCCTCCGCGATCGAGATCCGCGTATCCGAAGAAGGGCTGCGCGAACTTCAGCGGCAGCTTTCCTTGGACCTAGAGAAAAACTACGAGGACTACGTGACGGCCGACCGGAACGTCGCCGTCGCCTCGGAACAGCTCCGTCAGGCCGAGCAGAACTACGACCAGGCCTTCGGAGAGTACAAGGTTGGCAAGGGCGATATCCTCTCCCTCGTCCAGGCGGAAACCCTCCTGGCCAACGCCCGCGAACAGACGGTCTCGGCCCGCCTCAATCGCATCCTTGCCGAGGCCCAGGTGGAGCGCACGGCGGGAACGGCCGCGCCGGAAGCCGCGCCACCCCCGGATATCGGGAACGGCTCGATTTGGCCGTGACGTCGGTACCGCAAAATTTCCCGCCGAAGCGGCAGGGGGAATCCTGTGAAGAAAATTTTCTGGATAGCGGCAGTGGCGATCGTCGTCCTCGGGGCGGTCGGGCTCTTCGCCTACAAGAAAATGACCGCCAAGCCGGCGATCAAGGTCCTGGAAACGGGCAAGGTCGAGCGCGGCGCCATCCGCGGCGTCCTCGTCGAAACGGGCATCATCAAGTCCCAGGTGGGCGCGGTCGTCAAGATCGGGGCCCGCGCGACGGGCAAGGTCGTGAAGATGGGCGTGAAGGTCGGCGACCGCGTGAAGAACGGGCAGATCATCGCCCTCATCGACGACCGTGAAATCGTCCAGGCGGTCCAGCAGCAGAAGGCCGCCCTCGCCGCGGCGGAAAGTACGCTGCGCCAGGTCCGGCTCACCTATCCCGAGCGCATCCGCGAGGCAAAGGCCAATTTCGAGTATGCCGGGCAGAACTACGAGCGGGAGCAGCAGCTCCTGAAGAACGAATACACGACAAAGGATTCCTTCGAGAAGGCGCGGAGTTCCTACGAAGCGACCGGGGCGATCCTCAAGCGGCTGGAGGACGAGTACCAGACGCAGATCAAGATCACGGAGGCCAACATCGCGGAGATCCGCGCCCAGATCGCCCAGCAGGAAACAAAGCTCAGCTACACGAAGATTTACTCGCCCCTCGAAGGCGTCGTTTCGGAGGTAACGGCTCAGGAGGGAGAGACGATCGTCGCCGGGCTGCAGGTGGCGAACCTCGTGACGGTCCTGGACCCCCTGCGCCTGGAAATGTGGATCTACGTCGACGAAACGGACATCGGCCGGGTCCGGCTGGGCCAGCCCGTGGAATACACCGTGGACACCTACCCGAACCGCACGTTCCGGGGAAACATTGAAAAGATCTATCCCCAACCGGTGGTGAAGGAGAACATCGTCTACTACCTGTCGATCGTCAAGGTCTCGAAAGAGGACGCCGCGTTCCTGAAACCCGAGATGACGACCCATGCGAGAATCATCACCACCCAAAAAGAGGACGCCGTCACTGCGCCGAACGCCGCCGTGAAATTCGACAAGGGCAAACAGGTCGTCTACCAGGTGGACGGTGCAGGCAAGGTGAAAAAGACCGTCGTGAAGATCGGAATCCGCGGCGAAGACCGCACCGAGATCCTCTCGGGTGTGGAGGCAGGCGCCCTGCTCGCCACGAAACTGATCCTGCCGGTCTCCCCGGAAGCCGAGGCACAGAACCGGAGATGAAGGAAGCCGATCCGACAGTGCTGTGTCTGATGGAGGGCGTGCACAAGACGTTCTACCTTGGCGCGCAGTCCGTCGAGGTCCTGCGCGGCATCAACCTCCGCATCGACCGGGGCGAGTTCGTCGCGATCATGGGGACTTCCGGTTCCGGCAAATCGACCCTCATGAACCTTATCGGCTGCCTCGACACCCCTACCGCCGGACGGTACATCCTCGACGGCCGGGATGTTTCCCGACTCTCCGACGACGAGCTTTCCGAGGTGCGCAACGGCAAGATCGGTTTCGTCTTTCAGAGTTTCTATCTCCTTCCCTACGCAACGGTGCTGGACAACGTCCTCCTGCCCACGCTGTACCGGGAACACAGGGGCGATCACCCGAGGGACCGCGCCCTCGGCCTCCTGGAGACCGCCGGGCTGCGGGACCGGACGCGCTTCCGCCCCGGCCAACTTTCCGGCGGCGAGCAGCAGCGGGTGGCCATCTGCCGCGCCCTGATGAACGACCCCGATCTGGTCCTGGCGGACGAACCGACGGGACAGCTCGACAGCCGGACGGCGGCCGACATCATGAAACTCTTCGCCGCCCTCAACGAGCGCGGCAAGACCGTCGTCGTCATCACGCACGACGCCCAGGTCGCGTCCTACGCCGGGAGGACCCTCCTCATCAAAGACGGAGTGATCGACGATGGACCGCCTGCTTGACACCCTGTCCCAGGCCCTGACGGCCGTCCGGGCCTTCAAGCTGCGGACCTTCTTCTGCGTCGTGAGCGTCGCCATCGGCATCTCCGCCATCACCATCATCGTCGCCGCCACGGAGGGCGCCTACAAGAGGGCCTTCGACATCGTCGACACCTTCGGGCCCGACTCGATCATGATCGCCAGCGGCTCCGACGAGGCCCGAGCGACCGGCCAGCGGGAAAAGACCCTCACCCTCGACGATGTGACGCGCATCCGGGCGCAGTTCTCGACGGCCTATCTGGTCACCCCCATGACCGCCGCCGGCATGCAGACGGTTTCCTACGGGAACAACCGCTATTCCTCGATGGTGACCGGATCGACGGCCGACTACAGCCGGACCTGGAGCTGGCCGGTGGTCGAAGGCTCCGACTTCACGGAGGAGGACATCCGGCGGCTCGCGAACGTCGCCCTGATCGGCCATGAGACCATGATTCAGCTTTTCGGCGAGGAAGACCCGGTCGGCAAGTACATCACGGTCGGCAGCCTGCCCGTCCAGATCGTCGGCGTCCTTCTGGAGCGGGGCTCGACCATCGGCGGCGGCCACATCGACGACCGCATCGTCATGCCGATCACGACGGTGATGAAGAAGCTGCAGAACGAGGAGAAGTACGTCAACGGCATCCGCGTGCGCTTCGAGGACCAGGAGAACCTGGAAAGCCGCGTCGAAGAGCTGAAGTTCTTTCTCCGGGACATTCACGGCATCCCGCCCGGCCAGCCCGACGACTTCCGCATCTTTTCCCCCAAGGACATCGTCAAGTTCTTGGTGGCGATCACCGGATCGCTCGTGGCCTTCCTCGGCGTCGTCGGCGTCATATCGCTGGTCGTCGCCGGGTTCGTGCTCGCCAATCTCTTTCTGCTCTCGGTGCGGGAACGATCCCGGGAGATCGGCATCCGGCGGTCCTTCGGCGCCCGCCGCCGCGACATCCTTCTGCAGTTCCTGGCCGAGGCCGTGATCGTCACCACGCTGGGCGGCCTCATCGGCTACGGCCTCGGCATCGTTGCGGCGGAGCTGCTGCAGTTTGCGGCGGAGTTCCCGATCCATTTCACCTGGAAGGCCTTCGCCGTCGGCCTGGTCCTGTCCTGGCTGGTGGGGGTCGGCTTCGGCCTGCAGCCGGCATCGCGCGCAGCCAATCTCAAACCGATCGAGGCGATACGGGGATGAAACGGCTCGCCCTCAACCTCCGCATTGCGCTCCGCTCGCTGGCGAACTTCCGCCTGCGGACGGCGCTGGCCGTCCTGGGCGTCTTCTTCGGCACCTTCTCGCTGATCATCGTGCTGAACCTGTCGGATTCCATGGCGGAGAAGACCGAGCAGGAGACGGAGAGCCTGGGCAAGAACCTCCTCATCGTCCGGAGCGGCTTCGCCAGGCGCTACGGCGCCAATGTTCAGTTCATGACGACGGCAACGAATCTCACGGTGGAGGATGCCCGGGCGGTGGCCGACGGCATCCCCTATGTCACCGGGGTCTGCCCTACCGGGTACAAGAATTTTCCCGTGCGCTACGAAGGGACGGTCCTCAACTCGATCCTGGTCACGGGGGTCCCGCCGAACTACGAGGACATCCGCAACTTCCGCGTGCAGGAGGGAAGGTTCGTCACCGACGAGGACAGCCGCAACCTCCGCAAGGTCGTCGTGATCGGCTCCGGGATCGCGGAAAAGCTCTTCGGCGAGGCGGATCCCCTCGGCCGCACGATCATGATCTGGCGCGTGCCCTGCGAGGTGATCGGCGTCATGGAGGCCAAGGGTGTGGACCTCTCCGGCGTCGATCAGGACAACCAGCTCTTCGTCCCTCTGCAGACGTTCCTCAAGAATTTCGTCAACCGCGAGTACGTCAACACCTTCTACGTGCAGACCGTGGATACCGCCTCGCTCAAGCCCGCAAAAGAGGCGATCGAGGACCTGCTGCGGAAGCGGCACCGGATCGCGAAGGGCACGCGGGACGACTTCGCGGTGATCGATCTCAAAGACGTCATGGCGCTCAAGAGCAAGGCCATGGACCTGATCTCCATCCTGGGGAAGATCGCCGCGGCCGCGTCCTTCCTGATCGGCGGCCTGGGGATCCTGTCCATCATGATCCTCATCGTCAGCGAGCGGCGGATGGAAATCGGGGTCCGCCGCGCCGTGGGCTCGCGCAAGCGGGACATCGTCTTCCAGTTTCTCATGGAGTCGGCGTTCATCTCCGTAAGCGGGGGCATGATCGGCGTCGCCGCCGGCGTCGCCGTGAGCCTCGCCGTCGCCGCGGTCCTTCACTATCCCGCGCGCATCTCGCTGGCGGGGCTGACGCTCTCGTTTCTTCTGTCCATCGCATCGGGGGTCCTCGCCGGCCTCTACCCCTCGGTCCGCGCCACGAAGATCCACCCGGTGGACGTGCTGCGCAGCTAAGCATCAATAAGGTGACAGACTTATCTTCTCACTTCGCGTCCCCTTATCTGCAGCGCCGCAAAAAAATCTGTCCTCTTTATTGCCAGATATTTATTCCCGATCGGGAATTGCGAAAGTATAAAGAGTGTTCCAGACCATAATATTCCCGATCGGGAATATCTGATTGACACTCGTCGAATCGCCATGTGCCGGTGCTTCCCGGTCAAGTCAATTCTGCCCCTAGCTTCCCTCCACTGGTGCAAGGCGAAAGACCTGCAAATCTCGATGGTGACAGCGACACGGCAAAGACCATGCGGTCGCTGGAGAAGATGTTACCGCTGCTGACGGCGCCGTGGCGGTGATGATTATGGCGATGTTGATGACAACGAATATGGGGAAAATGAAAGAGCGGGAACAGGGATCACAACCACCCGGATATGCGTTGACAGGCGTTCACGGCAATACTATGAAGATGCCATATAGAAATCGGAGCAATCGAGCATGAACCGGATCGGCAGAAACGACCCCTGTCCCTGCGGGAGCGGAAAAAAATACAAGAAGTGCTGCCTTCTGAAAGAAGAGGAAGCGGCAGCCTCCCAGAGCGAAGAGATGGCCGCCGTGCAGCGCGCGCTCCGCTGGCTGCACGAGCGCTATGGGGAGGAAACCGCGGATGCCGTCCAAAATGCATTTTTCGGCGCCTTCGATGACGACGAACGCGCGGCCGTGTACGAAGCATTTGACGAAGACAATGACTTGCTCATGATCAACATCGGCGAGTGGCTTGTCACCGACGCGAAAATCCGCATCGGGGAGGTGAAGACGCCGACGCGGGAACTCTTCTTGGGACCTGGCGGACCGCTCTTCACCGCAACGGGAAGGGAATGGCTTCAGCGCCTCGGCGCAAACCCCCTGAGCCTGTACGAGGCGAGATCGGTGACTCCGGGAGCGGAGATGGAGCTGACGGATCTCTTCCATCCCGAACAAACGCCGGTCCGCGTCGTGGAAAGGATGGCGACACGGACCCTTGTCCGCGGAGAGGTGTTCGGCGCGCGCATCGTCGAGCGCCGCGGCATCTGGGTCCTGTCCGGCGCTCTCTATCCCTTCATCCGCGAAGACGGTCTCGCCTGCCGCGACGATATTCTTCGGGTATTGAGAAAAGCCAGGCGCGACAAGTTGAATTCCGCACATGATCGGGAAATCATCTCCCTGGCGATCATCACGCATTGGCTAGACCATCTCGTCCAGGAACGGCCGCTGCCGAGGGTAGTAGACAGGTCCACAAAGGAACCTCTTCTCCTCGTCACAGACCATTACCGCGTCGCGGACTGGGACCTCCTCGGTGAACGCCTGGCCGCGCAACCCGACGTGGACGGAAACCGGAGCAACGGATGGGTCCGCTTGGAAAAAGGAGATGGCGAGTTTCGCCGTTCCCTGGCGGCGCTGAACGTGAAGCCGCCGGATTCGCTCGAAGTCTTCTGCCGGACGCGAAAGATGGCGGAAGAGTCCCGCGCCTGGTTGGAGAAGCTGTCCGGCGATGCCATCGTCTTTCAGGCGCGGGCCGTTACCGACCCGACATCGCCGAAGGCTCTGGAGGAAGCCCGTCGGGCTCCGAAGCTGGCGAAACCGGACATCCCCCCGGAGGAATTGGCCCTGGTGATGCGGGACTTTCTGCGCAAGCATTACGCAAACTGGGCGGACGAACCGATTCCGGCCCTCGGAAACAAGACCCCCAGGCAGGCGATGAAGACCACCAAGGGACGCAAGGCCGTCATCGAACTTCTCAAGACCTACGAACACCACGAAGCGCGCAAGGTCCGCAACGAAGGCGGCGAGCCCTTCGACTTCACCTTCCTGTGGGAAAAACTGGGGTTAAAGAGAAGCGAAGAGTGCTGAACGGCCCGAGCAGCAAGTCCATCGTCGCGCGTTCCATCCGTCGCACTTAGAATGATCCGCTTCGGATGCACCCTCCTTCTTTCGTCCGCCATACGATAGATTCTTGACAAGCGGACCGTTCCTCCGTATCATCCGGACCATTTCATCCTCTCCCTCCTCCTCTTTTTTCATCTCCCGCTCCGCTCTCCTTGGCAGTCATGACCACTCTTTTGACGATAAGGAGGCCGGTATGAACCAAGATCTGCTCAGAATGATGTCCACCAATCTCGACGCCCTTTCGGAACACGTGACCGAAACGGCGCTGCTGCTCGCCGCGGTCGCGGCGGTCAGCATGGCCTTCCTGGAACTGGTCAAGGCCCTGTCCCGGGCGCGGATGTTCTTCCACCGGCGGCAGATCCGCGGCTGGATCGAAGACCAGGCCGGGAAGGAAGGCAGGGACCGCGTCTGGAACGAACTCCTGACGCTCTCGGCCGGCATTCCCGGAAACGAGGGCGCCCTTTTCGACCAGCCCACGGGAAAGATGATGGGGCAGATCCAGGCGGCGGTGAACGTCGCCCTGGATTTTCCGACCCGCTACGTGGCCCTGTACGATTTCCTGCGGGCCGTGCCGGGCGGCGAGCCTCCGGACGGCGACGGCCGGCGCTGGATGAGGTTCACGGCGGCGAAGTACGGCTTCACACCGGAAGATTCGCCGCCCTCTCCCGAGGCATGGCCTGAAAGGGATTCCCGGCAGGCTTCGGCGGAGAGGGCCCTCTTGGGCAACCTCGTCTCGCGCAAGCTCGACGCCCTGCAGACGAGGATCGAGTACGTCTGGGCGCGGGCCAACCAGTCCCTGTCGGTCCTGCTGGGGGCCGGTCTTCTCCTGTACCTTCTCCTGCAGGGCAACGAATGGAATATCACTCCCCAGTCCGTCGTGCTGTCCCTGCTGGGAGGCATGATCTCCCCCTTCGCCAAGGACATCGTCTCCGCCCTGGCGGGGCTGCGCCGGAAAGGGACATGACCGTGGAACGGGAAGACAACGGCATCGAGCTGTCGTTCCGGGAGGAATCGGTCGGCGGCGCGGTGAAGCGTCCGGACAACGAGGCCTCCATACTCCTCTCGCCGAGACTCCTTCTCCTCGTCCACGGTTTCAACGTGAGCGCCCGGGAGGCCGCGGAAACCTATGACGGTTTCACCGAAATGCAGCGGACGATCCTGGGCCGGACCGAAGGCCGCTACTGTGAGGACCGTCTCGTCGTCCGCATCCTGTGGCCGGGCGACGCGGACTGGGGAATCGCATCGCCCCTCTTCTATCCCTGGAGCATCGGCCGGGCGAATCAGACGGCGGAGGTCCTGGCGGAGAGCCTTTGCCGCGCGTGCCGCTCCGGCCTCCTTTTCGAGGTCGACATCATCGCCCATTCCCTGGGATGCCGGCTTGCCCTCGAAACGATCCGCTGCCTCCAGGTCAAGGCGGGACCGCGGCCCGCCGTCCGCAGGATCGTGCTCATGGCCGGAGCGGTTCCGACGTTCATGCTGGACGAAGATCCCGGCGCCAGGCTGCGCCGCGCCTACGATGAGATTCTCCGGGACCCGGCACCCGCTCTGAGTCTCTACTCGGGCCGGGACGGCGTATTGTCCTGGGCGTTCCCCTTGGGAGAAACGGCGGCCGGCGGGAAGGAATTCCTTCCCACGGCGCTCGGACATGAGGCGTGGCGCCATCGGGGTGCGCCGGCCAACCTCCTGCAGCGCGAGATCGAGAACGCCGGGCACTCGGACTATTGGGGCCATCGCCGGGAGGTGAACTGGTCGCCCCCCCTGAAGGCCGGCCGCCTCGCGCGTTCGTTCCTCGGCCTTGCGCCGCCGCTGCCGCGGGAAGTGGAGGAATGGCGCCCGGCGGAGAGGGACACGGCGGAGAGCCGTCCGTGCACTGCGGCAAGGGAAAGAATCGAAAGGACGACATAGTCTCCGCGGCAAAGCGGCAAAAGGGGACAGATTTATTTTTTACAGAGACTTGACCGGCAAAAGGGGACAGATTTATTTTTTACAGAGACTTCACCGCCGCAATTTGCCTGATCATCTCATCACGCAGGTTTCGGGGCGAAACGGTCGTCCGATGCTTCCCCTCTCTTGCCGTCGAAGTAAGAGCAAAAGGGGACAGATTTATTTTTCAGTCAATAATCTTTTATCCCGAGAAGCTTGGGATGGGTTTTACCGCCGAACTAATGGATATAACGAAGAATCCATTGACAATAGGTCTGCTCCGTGCGATAAGCGCAACGTTGATATCCAAGAACCTCTCGAACCCGGTCCATTAGTTTGAGCTTCGGATTCGGACGGAACTTCAGTTCATTTTGCATTTTTGCACCTTCAATATCGCAATAGCTGGACTTTAAGAAGAGATTGGTACTAAGCGGAACGAGGCGTGAAGGATTTTTCACCTTCCACCGGTTAATATCATAATAAGTGGAAAATTCATCCGTCTATATGACGGTAATATGATGGAACATTTTCCACTTATTTACACTATTATGCCCCTTAGGTCCGACTATGGCCAAGAGAGCCTCTAAAGCTGACGCCGCTCTAATTGGCCTCCTCATTGTTGTTGGCTTGCCGATCTTCCTAGTTTCAAAGGTCGTTGAATCGGTAGGTTGGGTCGTATCATTAATAATTGTCGTCGCCGTCATCGGCCTGATCATCTGGCACCAACAGGAAACCAAGAAGAAGCGATTGCAGTATCTCCGCGCCAAGTACCAAGATGAAGAAGTCGTTCAGAAGATAGTCGCGGGGGACATATGGCAGGGCCAAAGCCGAGAGCAGCTTAAGGATGCGTTGGGAGAACCTGTCTCCATCGACCATGCAGTACTCAAGACCAAGACAAAGGAGACGTGGAAGTACCACCAACAAGGAGCTAATCGCTTTGGGCTTCGAATCACAGTTGAGAACGGCTATGTCATCGGGTGGGACAAGAAGGCATAACACCTTCCGTGGAGAAGCTCCAAGAGATGCTCGATCAGTGGCTCCATCACTACAACTACGAGCAGCCGCACCGAGTGTATTGGAATATGGGCAAGAGATCCATTGAGACCATCGAGGCTAGCAAGGTTATCAAAGAGCACGTGACGACCAAAGAGGCGGCTTAAACATCGCTACCGAAGAGAGACTGACTGTCCGGGAAGTCTCTAACTTTTACAGTTGTACAACCCATTGACTGGATTCACATACAGGGGACTTTTACCCCGTAAGTTCACGCCCATGCCGGGCGTACACCTGTCGCTTGAGCCGATCGTAGCCCGCAGGGTGCTTCGGCTCAGCTCTTCGTTATGCCAAGAAACGTTAGAAGAACCGTACGACCACTAGTTATGCATCTTACTTCAGTTGTATAGTTTCGGAGCAGCCATGATTGATTTATCCCAACAGTCGCGAGCGGAGTCTCCTCTCTCCGTTAAGGCGGAATATACGCCGTTCGTAAACTTCGCGATGCAGCAGAACGCAGTTCCACTGCTTCGGGCGCTCGCTGTGACGAACTTCTCCGAGAAACAGGCCACCCACCTAGTTGTCCGTGTGTGGAGCGACCCACCGGTCGTCGCAGAGAAGACGCTGAGGGTGGACGCGATAGATCCCGGCGCGAACTACGCCTTTTCGGACCTTGCTCTCACGCTCCTCCGCGAACCCCTCCGCAAACAGTCCGAGCGAGAGGATGGTCACCTGTGGATTGAGGTCGCCGCTGACGGCGTTGCACCTGCACGGAAGCCGCTTCCCCTAGCGGTGCTCGCCTACAACGAGTGGTACGGCGTCTCCTCGTTGCCGGAGATCATCGTCGCACACGTGCTACCCAACGACCCCGCCGTGGAGCGCATCCTAACCGAGGCGTCGAAGCTGCTGTTGGAGAAGACGCAGGACGGCTCGCTGTCGGGATACCAGAGCGGCGGTCCGCGCCGCGCGTACACCCAGGCTGCTGCGATCTATTTCGCGGCGGCACGCCAGAAAATCAGCTACATCAACCCTCCGGCGAGTTTTGAAGAGACCGGCCAGAAAATCAGAACCCCGGAGCACCTGCTTGACCGTAAGCTCGGCACCTGTATGGACACTTCAACGCTACTCGTCGCGTGCTTCGAGCAGGCTGGGCTTCGACCGGCGGTTGTGCTGGTGGAGGGACACGCTTTCCCCGGCGTGTGGCTCGTAGACAAGTCCTTCGACGATACCGTGACCGGCCACGCGTCGATCCTCCTGAATCGGATCGGCCTAGGCGAGTTCCTAGTCGTTGAATCGACGGGGATAACCAAGACACCACCCATAAGCTTTAAGACCGCACTGGAACAGGCAAAAACTCGCCTTCAGAGCGAGACACGCTTTCACTTTGCAGTGGACGTAAAGGCCGCACGTAAAATCGGTATCCGCCCGCTGTCGCTGACCGAGGAGGTTTGTGGATCTGCGGACGAGAACGTCATCCCTGGTGGAAATGCTGAATCTCTCTGTGAAGACCTCGCTGCCCCGGAGGCGGTCGCGGATGCTGACACCCTGAAGTCGACGCGTGCTCCGTGCGAACAGGAGAGCGCCGCCAACCGCCTCGCCCGGTGGAAAACCAGCCTGCTCGATCTCAGCCTCCGGAACCGCCTGCTCAACTTCAAAGACTCCAAGAAGTCGATCCCACTGCTCTGCCCCGACATCGCGGACTTGGAGAATGCGCTGGCTGCTGACGAGGCGTTTCGCGTACGGCCCAAGCCGGACGCTTGGGGGGCGGCCGACCTCCGCGACGCCGCTCTGTACCAAGAGCAGACGGGCGGTGACGCCCTGGCTGACTACCTGCGCGAGGAGATGGCCCAGCGGCGGCTGCACGCCGCCGTGACCGAGCGCGACCTTTCAGGTCGCCTCACCGAGATTGAGCGCGCCGCGCGCTTGGGCCTGGAGGAGGGGGGCGCGAACACACTGTTCCTCGCCCTCGGTTTCCTGGTCTGGACAGAGGCCGCGACGAGCGACATCGAGCGTCGCGCGCCGATCCTCCTGATCCCGATGAGTATCGAACGCAAGTCCGTGCGCGACGGGTTCCGTATCCAGCGCATCGACGAGGAGTCGCGGATCAATATCACCCTGCTCCAGAAGCTCAAGGTGGACTTCGGCATCACCGTCGACGGTCTGGACCCGTTACCCGAAGACGAGTCCGGTCTGGATTTTCCCAGAATCCTTCGGACTATCCGCGATGCCATCAAGCGTGAGCCGCGCTGGAAGGTGGAAGAGGACGCCAATCTCACCATCCTCACCTTCTCCCGGTTCCTGATGTGGCTAGACCTGGAGGCGAACGCCGAGGAGATCAAGAAGAACGCGGTCGTCCGGCACCTGATCGAGACCTCGAACGAGCTGTTCGACTCGGGCGCGTCGTTTCCCGACCTGGAGATCCTCGACGACCGGTATCCACCATCTGCCACGTTCTGCCCGCTGCACGCCGACTCCTCCCAACTCCGCGCTGTCCACGCGGCGGCGGAGGGGCGAACCTTCGTGCTGCAAGGCCCGCCGGGCACCGGGAAGTCCCAGACAATCGCCAACCTGATCGCCCATTGCCTGACAGTCGGAAAGCGTGTGTTGCTTGTCGCCCAGAAGCGGGCGGCACTCGACGTGGTGCACAAGCGCCTCACGGATGTCGGGCTCGGTCCCTTCTGCCTGGAGCTGCACTCGAACAAGACGACAAAGGAGTCCTTCCGCGCACAGCTGCGCGAGACACTCAGCGTGGCCGGGACCGGGTCCAGCAAGTACTGGGAGGCGGAGACGAGCCGCCTCGCCGAGCAGCGGAAGTTGCTGAATGAGTACGCGCGCGATCTGCACCAACCTCGCGCGTTCGGTAAAAGTGCGTACTGGGTCATTTCTCGGCTCATCGGCCGTGGGGGTGAGCCGAAGGTCTCGCTGGACCTCGGCGACCTCGGCGGACGGACGGGTGAGGAGTTCGAGCGGATGCGGTCCGCCGTGCGTGAGATGGCCGAGGCGGCGTGCGTCTCCGGTGACCCGGTTGGACACCCTCTGAACGCGGTTCGCTTATCTGTCTATATCTGGGGTATCGAGGACGACGCAAAGAAAGCGATCCAAGCCGCCGAGGAGGCATACTGGCACCTGAGAACCAAGGGGTCGTCGACCCTGCAGGACCTGGGACTCGAGATCGATGAGGTATCGCTCTCCGATCTCCAGCTCGCAGGCGACCTGACCGCCTTGCTGGAAACCGCGCCAATCGTCACACAGGCGATCCTGTCGGAACCTGACTGGCAGCGTACAAGGTCCGATCTGATGGAGTGGATCGAGCTGGGACGCGGGTGCGCCGCGAGACGGTCGAAGCTGTTGGAGACCAACACCGACGGACTCCTCACGCTGGACCTTCCCGCGTTGATCGAGAAACTGCGAACGCGAAAGGAAGCCTGGCTCTGGAAAAAGTGGCGCATGGAGGTTTTCGTTCGGAGGGCCGTGTGGGCGATCCGTAAGGACGGTAGGAAGCCCAAAGACCTGACCGCCCTAGAGGAGGAACTCGGCCAGGCGCTGACCGTAGTCGAGGAGAGTGCCAGGCTGGAAGCACATGGCGAGGTTCTCTCCCGGCTCCTCGGCCCATCCTGGAAGGGACTGGAATCTCGGTGGGAAGAGCTGCAACGGATCGTGGGGTGGTCGGACAGGTTCCACTCGGTCATCGACCGCGCTTCAGGCGCGGACCTGGACGCAAAGCTGAGGACTAGGGCCACGTGGATGCGGTTCGCCACGGAGAAGCGTGCATTGTTTGTCGCCGGTGCTCCTGCCACGCTGCAGGCGCGGGCTTTCCGGGACGCACTTCAGGGCGTCGAGGACCAGCGAGTACACCTCGGAAGCCTTCTGCGACTAGACGCCCAAGGGGCCTGGGGCGGCGATGCCGACGCGAGGATGCTAGAGCGGGCCGAGACGACCTTGAGAAACCTGGCGGCGAACCTGCCTCGCCTGCGCGAGTGGTCGCACTACCAGGCGTCTCGCGCGGTGGTCGTTGAGCTTGGCCTCGCCGCACTCGCGGAGGCTCTTGATCGCGGAGAGATAGGTGTTCATCAGTTGGAGGCCGCGTTCGAGCACTCCTTCGCCGACTGGTGGGCGCGGACCGTACTGAAGTCGATCCCCTCTCTCGCCGGTTTCATCGGGGAGCGGCACAACCTGAAAATTCGTGAGTTCCGAGAGCACGATGCCAAGATCACCGACCTGACCAGAAAAGAGACATTCGCTCGGATCGCCAGTGGGATGCCGCGAGCGGTGGCGACCGGGCAGCGCACGCCCGCCAGCTCCGAAGCCGGGCTGCTCCAACGATTCGCGCAAGGGGGACGAAAGACGATCCGGCGTATCTTTAAGGAGTGTCCCAATGCACTCGCCAAGTACAAACCGTGCGTCCTCATGAGTCCGCTGTCTGTGGCCCAGTTCATCGGCGTGGACTTCCCGAAGTTCGATATGGTCGTGTTTGACGAGGCGTCGCAGATGCCGACGTACGATGCAATCGGCGCTATCGCGCGCGGGAACCAGCTCCTCGTGGTAGGTGATTCCCGCCAGCTCCCGCCGACGAGCTTCTTCGAGCGGCAGAAAGGCGACGAGGAGTACAGCGAGGACGACCTGCCCGAGGAACTTGAGAGCATCTTGGAGGAGGCGGAGGCCGCAGGAATAAAGCCCCTGCGCCTCGACTGGCACTACCGTAGCCGCCACGAGAGCCTGATTGCCTTCAGCAACCGGCAATACTACGAGAACCGGCTCCACACTTTCCCGGCAGCAATCGCGGAGCACCCCCGACTCGGGGTCCGGTGGTGCGAGGTCCTGGACGGTGTGTACGACCACGGAAAGTCGCGCACGAACCGCAAAGAGGCGGAAGCAGTGGTGGCGGAGATCATCCGGAGGCTGCGCGATCCCCAGGAGCAGAGCAACTCCCTGGGTGTGGTGACCTTCAGCCAGGCGCAGCAGGGCCTTGTAGAGGACCTCCTGGACGCCGCGCGAAGCGAGTACCCGGAGATCGAGCCGTACTTTACGACAGTCAGCGAGCCCGTCTTCGTGAAGAACCTGGAGACGGTCCAGGGCGACGAGCGGGACGTGATCCTGTTCTCGATCTGCTACGGGCCAGACGCCGCCGGGGTCGTCCGCATGAACTTTGGGCCGCTGAACAACAAGGGCGGGGAGCGGAGGCTCAACGTGGCCATAACCAGAGCCCGCAAGCAGCTGTTGGTTTTCTCGCGGCTGCGGCCAGAGCAGATCGACATCTCCCGGACCCAGGCAACCGGCGTGCACCACCTACGGACCTTCCTCGACTACGCGAAGCGTGGTCAGGCGGCGCTCCTAGAAGAGGTCTCCCGCACGAACGGCGAGGTAGAGTCCTTCTTCGAGCAGTCGGTCTTGGAGGAGTTGACCAAGCGGGGCTGGCGTGTGGATGTGCAGGTGGGCTGCTCGGGGTACAGGATCGACCTCGCCGTCCGCGATCCCGACGCCCCCGGGCGGTACCTCCTGGGCGTGGAGTGCGACGGTGCGAACTACCACAGCGCCAAGTCGGCGCGGGACCGCGACCGACTTCGCCAAGCGGTGCTGGAGGGTCTCGGCTGGCGGCTGCACCGCGTCTGGTCGACCGACTGGTGGCTCCAGCGTCCCAAGGAGATCGACAAACTCGAAGAGGCACTCAAGTTGGCGAAACAGAGGTCCGGTGCGGCCGACGATGTTGACCTGAGCCCTCCGGCAAACGTCCCTTTGGCGCATGTACCAAACGATAACCCCGGTGAGCAGGATATGAACCAGCGATTCGCGAGGGAGAGGACAGTTGTTGTGCGGAAGCCCATCGAACTCCTCCCGGTTGTTGCCGAGCTTCCGGGGCAATCGATCTACCGGCGTTACGGGGCGGGTATCCAGGCCTTCTCGGGCGAGCTTCACGATCCGGCCAACGCACGTAAAGTCCGCGACTTGGTCAGAGTGATCGTCGACACCGAGGCCCCCCTACTGTTCGATACGCTCTGCTCCGAGGTGGCGTCCGCCTGGGGACTGCAAAGAGCTGGAAGCCGCATCCGCGGGGTAGTACTGGACGCGGTGAAGCAGAACGGTCTTCCAGTGCGCCACTCGGGGAAGCGCGAGTTCGTTTGGACCAAGGAATTGACCGAGAAACCCTACGCGGGTTTCCGCATTCCTATAGAGAAGGACCCGAAGGCGCGCACGGCGGAGGAAATATGCCCGGAGGAGATCGCCAACGCGGCAGTCCAGGTACTCATCCTGCATATCAGTATGGGCCAGAATGACCTTGCGCGAGAGACCGCCAACGTGTTCGGCATCACGCGGTTCGGTAACAAGGTGCGGTCGTCCTTCGAGGAGGGAATAGAACTCATGAAGAAGAACGGTGGGTGTCGAGTCGAGGGAGAGAACCTCGTTGCACCATGAGGAGAGGAGCATTCGACGAACTTCCTCAGGCCGAAGGAAGGCGCATAACCGCTGGCTTCTATATTATTCTGGCTGCCTATCTCCTTGAAGATAATAATGGCCAGATCAACGATATGTATCTGTACCATCAGGGCCCGTATGCTTGGCGTGGACGACGTAACAGAAATGCGGGACAAGGCGAGGAGTTGCACGCTCCATTACAGAGGATAGGTTCATTACTGTTGGTTATTCACTCCAAGGACATCTGCTCGTTGTTTCGCACACTGAAAGAGAGGATACGATACGAATTATCAGTGCATGTCCTGCAACGATTTCGGAGAAAAAAGACATGAAAACTAAAATTATAGAAGAATTACGCCCTGAATATGAGTTCGATTATTCAAAGGCCGTTCGGGGTAAGTACTTTAAGCGACTGATAGAGAAAGGAGCTAATGTGGCGGTCCTCGAACCGGAAGTCGCTAGAGTTTTTACCAGTTCGGCTGCCGTGAATGAGGCGCTGAAATCACTCCTTGAAATCGCGAAATCCACTCAGCGCCTGACCAAACACGCAACCGGACGCGCGAAAAAGCTGCGCGCCGGTTAGCTCTGGGTTGGGCTCGCATATTAGGGAGGTACAACTCATATGCTTACACAAAAACCATGGGGGACATAACGCCCGTAAGAGGAATTGATTGTTGAAACAGTTGGTGGTATCATTGGAAATAGCATAGGAGGCACAACCAAATGTCGAACACACCCAAGATAATACCGATTTCCGATCTGAGACAAAATGCTAGCGATGTGGTGAAAGGTGTTTCTGCATCAAAAGAGCCGGTCTTCATTACGCAGCGAGGCCGGGCGGCCGCAGTCATGGTAAGCATGCAGGTTTACGAAGAGTCACAGCATGAGTTGGAAATCCTGAGATTACTCGCGCGTGGTGAAAAAGAAATAGAGGCAGGCACGGGCTACGATCTTGACGACGTTCTGAGAGAAGCTGATCGGTTCCTCGAGGCCGCCAAATCTTGAAAGTCCTTTTTACCCCGGCTGCCCGACGCCAGTTTCTCGAGGCACTTGCCTACATTTATCGTGACAACCCCTCGGCTGCCGTCGGTTTTCGAGAGAAAGCAGAGAAGACACTCTCACGCCTCAAACAGTTTCCGGAGTCTGGAAGGCTTACTCCGGAGTTCCCCGATCTGCTTTTTCGCGAGGTTATCGTGAGACCTTATCGGTTCTTCTATAAGATCAAAGAGCAAACTGTATGGATCGTTGCGGTCTGGCATAGCGCACAATTAGCGCAAGAACCTGAAAGAGGCAGCGGGTAATCGGGTAACCGAGGGGATTAGCTCCCCCAGCCCCTCACACCACCGGGCATGCGGGCCGCACCGGGCTGTTCACAGAGATTACCGGGCCGTAGCCGAGTAGTGAATGTGAAACCCACAGCTCTTTGACAGACAGCAGCCCTTAATCCTTGAGCCATTTGTTGGTCATGCCCGTTTGCGTTGCCGCCGTCGGGTGCGCCGTGGTTGGCTTTCATCCTTTTTCCAGGCCGTTCCCATGTTTTCTTTGGACGGATTCATGTCATAGGAGCTCATAGAGGTTCTTCCCTTCGCTGTGTTCGGCCCTTTGGCGGGGCAAGCCTTTCCCGGTTTTTCCGGGCTGGTTTCCTCGCGCCTAATATGGCCTCTGCTGACTCCTGGCCGGTCCCACGGCATGTTGCCATGACGTGCGCCACTTCGGAAGAAGTTGCCAATCGGGCGGGTCTCCCCGGATAAGAACGTGAACTGTGACGATGCAACCGCAGCATTTACCGTATCTCCCGAATCTGGGGCTTTGTCATGTTGTGCTGACTTGCCCGGAGACTCAGCCTTGTATGCTGCTTCTGTTCCCTTCGACAAGCTCTGGACAGGCTTGGCTCATCGCTTTGCACTCCGGCTTCCTTCGGATGGTCCCTCGCGGTTCTGCCCTTGCCTTCAGCCAGTACTTGTAAAACGGCGTCCTTCGTCCGACGTAACATGCAAGGAGTCGCACTCGCGGCAACAGAGTATTGGCCGTACTTGCACAACATGATTCTGGAGCGCAACCCGGCATGCACAAAGGCACTGGCACGATTCAGACCCGACAGATTATAGGAGTGCCGACAACACGCCGGAAAGTATTTGCCGTTCCGCTATGCTCCACGGCAAAACCCTCAGCGTGAGCGATAGGATAGCGCGAACCAGACGCTCGTTGAGCGGCGGATTTTTTGTCAGGCTCTTTGGCTCGCACTGGTTACGCTGAGCGTTAGGCATGAGAAATTTAGAGACCGATGATTAGACCTCCACAAATAGTAAACACCCTTGTTGAGACAGTTTCCGAGAAATTGGGACGAGAGGCCATCTTCCGGAAGATAAACAATCGGGAGGGGTATTTCATCCTGGATTTGGCGTTTTCATATTTCCAAAAGGCAGACAGAAACAAACGTAACGACTACCGTAGCGGATACCTCTACATTGCCAATGGAGATAAGCAGCGTTTGCTTTTTGCGCTAGCGCATACTCCCGTGATGTCATCATTCTTCAAAAAGAATTTTGACTATGAAAGATTCAGGGCCATTGTGGAAGATACTGCGAAATACAGGGACGAAAACATCTTGCGTTTCTCAAGAAAGGGCGTCCGAGAGGAAATCAGGACCCCCGACTTAGGCATATTCTTGGCCAACCTCGACAGTATAGAGACTTCGGGTTTTTCAAAGTCAGTGTTTAGTAAATCCAAGATTGGTAAGACAGGGATCGGAAACATCTTCGAAGGTAAAGAAGGTAAAAGGGGACAGATTTATTTTTTACGTACGGAGGAAAATGTTTTAGGGAAAACTTGGAAACTATTGAGTTGGATTCTTTCGATTGAGCAGCTCTTTTTCCAGCCTGAGCAGCGTCAGATAATGTTCAACGATGTGGTGGGGCAACTCCCTCACCAACAGGGCGAATTCTTTCTTGTGGCTTTTCTTCTTCTCCAAGATTTGGATTGCTCCGAGCTTTGGTACATCAGCCCTTTGAGAAGTGTCCTTGAATAATTCGATCACGGGCACGGACAGGGCATCTGCAATCAATTCCAGTGTCTTTTGCGTATACCGCCTTTTCCCATTTTCAAGTTGATTGATATAGCCTTGAGAAAGGCCGCTCTTCAACGCGAGACCTTCCTGGGTAATTCCTTCTTTCTCCCGTAATCCTCTGATGTTATCGCCAACCAGATTTTCATTCTTCATGTTAAGGATTTTATAGCAGAGCGCCACTGAGGACAATTTTCACTATGTGATTATTTCTTGACAATAATATTGCTAATAGCTATAGAAAAACCTCATGGTAAGCGCAAAACGGATATAGACCATCCACTCATTATCATGTGTAACCGATCCTGCACCGAGTTTGGTAAAGCGGTCTTGAAACCAGAGGATGTCGCTGGCAAGGTCATCTTGGAGGTTGGTTCTTATGATGTGAATGGCTCCCTGCGTCCTGTCGCGGAAGCTTTTCGACCTACCTCCTATACAGGAGTTGATCTGATAAGTGGTCCCGGAGTTGACGAGGTGTGTGATATAACCGATCTTGTTCGCTATTTTGGGGTCGGTGTTTTTGATGTGGTGATTGCTACCGAAGTTCTCGAGCATGTAAAGTGGTGGAGGAAGGGCGTCACCAATCTAAAGCATGTTCTGAAACCCGGCGGCATTATCATTGTCACGGTGCCGACTCGTAGGTGCGGATATCACGGCACGCCAGAAGATCACTGGCGTTTCGAGTATTCCGACCTGAAAGCGATATTTTCCGACTTCGAAATCGAAGAGATGTGGATGAGTCCAGAAGGCGAAGGGGTTTTTTTGAAGGCAAGAAGACCAAAAAAACTGATCGAGTTTGATACCTCCAACTACAAATTGTACTCGATCATGAAGAAGCGAAGAACGCTCGTCAGCCGAGGCATCGAGGTCGGTATTTTTAGGGCAGGAATTTTTTTGAAATCTCTTCGGGCAAAGATTTTCAACCGACAGCCGGTCCACTACGGAAAGTCTTACATCAGTAGCATTAAATCAAAAAAAGAGCTGTTATAGATAACTGAAATAGTCTGGGACAGCCGCCCCTGTATAAAGAGTAAAGGGGGACAGATCTATTTCTTTGTTTTACTTGGTCTCCCTTGTACGCGGAGCGTTTTTCCATCTTGTTCACATATCTTGTTTGTCGCCCGCCAACTCTCTTCATAAGCTGCGCAAGATCTATCGAACCAGATTCGCCAGGACCAGGACCATCCAGTACGGCGACGCCATGAGGACGGCGATGGACAGCAGGTAGGCGGGGATGTAGTAGAGGCCGCCGCGGAAGACCGTGTCAGGGGATGTCCCGCGCCATGCCGTGGACGATGTAGCTGCAGATGCCCACCGGAGGCAGGAGGGAATTCCCCTTTGTGGAACGTTTGCGGAAGCGAACCACCCCGCGCAGATGAAAAAAGCATGATGTGAAGACATGCCTGAAAATCATGCAGCGTTTGAAATGCCGGATGCCAATCCGTCAGCGGAGATTGTCGATATCCTCACCACCGGCCGGCCGCATCGATATGACCCTGATCGGCAATCCGCAGGGCGCACAGCAACTCCCTGCGGAAGAATTCGCCCCGTCTTCCGTCATAGGCGAGGGTGCCCATTGACACCCACCCGTCATGCGGGTCCATACTGGGCGGTTCACAGAGACTACCGAGCCGTAGTCGGGTAGTGAATGTGAACCCACAGCTCTTTGCCAGACAGCAGCCCTTGATCCTTGAGCCATTTGTTGGTCATTCCCATTTGCGTTGCCAGTGTCCGGGACAGGTGCCATGGCCATTTGCGGCTGATGACCACTGAGGTGGCCACATGGAGCGACGTTCCCAATTTGCGAAGTTGCCTTCGGCTAGTACTTGTGTCAATGTGCATGTCATCGATAGGGTTCATGTACAGGACTTTCACCTCATAAGTTCACGCCCATGTCGGGCGTACACAAAGGCTATACAGCCGATCGTTGCGCTCCGGCTGATTTTTTCGTTGGGCCAAAGGGAAAAGGGTATGGTTATTTATAAGGTGACAATCTCGAAAGAACAATTGAGTCTTTTCCCAGAGAAGGAGAGAGTGCTCTTTATTCAGATTGGCCATCTCGCAAATGAGCTGACAATTCTAACAAAGCTGCTGATATATGCGCACAAGGACTCTGAAATAGATGCAATCAGAAAGGCCTATACGACGCAAGCGTCTATTATTAGCCGAATCTGTATAGGTAAGATATTTGAAGGATGGCGACTTCTTGAAAGCAGTCTGTTTGCATCAGGTTTGTCCAAGAAGTACGAGGCGAAACTGCCTCCTGCGGGTTCAGAAGCGTTGAAGAAACTCAAGAAGTATTTCGGGAAGAAGAATCTCATTTCTGAGATACGAAACAGATTCTCGTTTCACAATCCCTCTTTTGAAGAGGTAAGAGATCTTTTGGCGTCTATACCGCAGGAGGCTGAGCTGACTATGTACCTTGGGACACAGGTAGCAAACAGCAATTACTATTTGTCTGAAGAAATCATTTCCAGGGCCATGCTAGCCTACATCGCCAGCGACAACTTCGCGCATGCAATGGATAAGATGCACAAAGAGCTGTCAGAAGTTAGTGGGTGGCTGGTAGAGTTCTGCGGACATTGCATGGTTGCCTTATCCGAGGAGTATTGGAGTCAGTGTAAAGAGGACCTGCTTCTTGAGGAGATCAATGTTCAGTCACAAGGCAACATCAGAGACTTCACTATTCCATTTTTTGTTGAAAGATAATGCTGTCGAAGGTCTACATGGAAGCAGCGGCCCAACGAATCGTTCCACCGGATCGACGAGGAAAGGTGCTCGCCTCCCGTTAACTCAGTGTTGGGCCATAGGAGATAGGGACACCCAAATCCACCAACTTTCAACAAATCCAGGCGGAATGGGAGCTTGCTATAAATTTTCTTTCACTCCCCGCGCGGGGAAATGATCTCGATTGATGTCGCCAATTCGGCCAACAGCATATGTTGGTGATGGATTGAGGGACACTTGCCTAATTGACAAAGTGTAGCCATAAGGATACAATCATGATTGAGATTCGGGAAACAGAAATCTTCGCCAAATGGCTTGATGGCTTGAACGACATAAGGGCACGCGCACGAGTTCTTGCGAGAATTGAGCGATTAGCAGCGGGCAATCCCGGAGATGTAGCGCCGATAGGTGAAGGGGTTTCGGAAGTGCGAATCGATTATGGTCCCGGCTATCGGGTCTACTACAAACAATTTTGGGGAATTTCTTGTCATTCTACTGGCTGGTGGAGACAAACAGACCCAGACCCAAAGACATCAAAACCGCCTTATGTCTGGCAAGAAGCCTATAGGAGTGCATCATGGTAAAGACTAAAACAACAAGATACGACGTTTCCGAACACCTTCGCACGCCCGAAGAAATGGCGGCCTATCTAGAAGCCTGCATGGAAGAAGCAAACGGCGATGCCGCTTTCATTGCCAAAGCTCTCGGCGATATTGCTCGTGCCAAGGGTATGTCTCAAGTGGCGCGTGATGCAGGGCTGTCTAGAGAAAGCCTTTACAAAGCACTCTCTGGAGACAGAAGCCCCGGTCTTGATACAGTTCTAAAAGTAATAAGGGCACTTGGTATAGGTTTGCGTGCAGAAGTTGCCCATACAAAGACCCAACAAAATGTTCCACCGGATCGGCGAAAAAAGGCGCTCGCCTCCCGGTGAACTTCCCATTTCGGCAGGAAAAAACATGACATACGAATTTGACGGCAAAAAGTATGAGAAGGCATCCACTCACCAAAAGGAGTGGGGAGAAAGGATCATCGAAGAGCTTGCGCTTCAAGGAACAGAACGCATCCTCGACCTTGGATGCGGTGACGGCGCATTGACGGTTCAGCTTTCCCGGCTTGTCCCCGACGGAGAGGTCGTGGGAATCGATGCATCCCGAGGCATGATTGACGCGGCTCAATCGAAGCAGGGAAGAAATCTACGCTTTGTCTTGATGGATATCAATAATCTCGATGTTGACCAGGAATTCGACGTGGTCTTTTCAAATGCAACCCTTCACTGGGTAAAGGATCATCGGCGTCTCTTCAGTAACGTGCAACGCCTCTTGGGTTCCGGAGGTATTGTGAGGTTTAACTTCGCGGGAGATGGGAATTGCTCTTACTTCTTCAAGGTCATCCGAGAATCTATGGCGCTACCAAGTTTTGCCAACTACTTCGAGGAGTTCACATGGCCGTGGTATATGCCTACGGTCGAAGACTACAGAACACTGGTAAAAGGTGCCGGCTTCCATAACACTGAAGTCTGGGGAGAGAACGCTGACAGATTCTTTCCCGACACGGAAGCACTGATAAAATGGGTTGACCAACCAAGCCTGGTACCGTTCATGGCCTGTATCGCAGACCAGGACAAGGCATCTTTCCGGGAGTTCGTTGTCAGGAAGATGATTGAGGAAACCAGCCAAGCCGACGGCAGATGCTTCGAGACTTTCCGTCGGATTAACTTGCTTGCTCGAAAATAAGACCGCCATCCCTTGAGCGGCATGGCCGGCGTCAGGCACAGCATCGCAACCATGGCGTCCGTCATAAAAGAGCGAAGGAATTCGAACCATGCAGATCTTGGTCATCCTGGCTCATCCCGCGAATCGCAGCTTCAACCATGCAATCGTGCAAGCCGTCATAGCAGAACTCAGACAGGGCGGGCATCAAATCGCTTTCCACGATTTATATGCCGAAGGGTTCGACCCGATTCTTCCCGCGGCCGAAATTCCCGAAGAAGCCGCCGTTCCCCTGGAAATCGAGAGGCATTGCCTGGAAATAGCCAGGGCCGACGGCATCATCATCGTGCATCCGAATTGGTGGGGGCAGCCGCCGGCTATTCTCAAGGGATGGGTGGATAGAGTGGTCCGTCCGGGGGTTGCCTATCGGTTTGTCGATGGAGACCAAGGTGAAGGAATTCCCATCGGTTTGTTGAAAGCGAAAGCGGTTTGTGTCTTCAACACATCGAACACTCCACCGGAACGCGAGGCCAGGGCGTTCGGAGATCCCCTGGAAACTCTGTGGAGAAATTGCGTCTTTGGTTTGTGCGGAGTAACGACTTTTTATCGCAGGACGTTCGGCGTCGTTGTAACCAGCACGATAGAGCAACGTCGACAATGGCTGGCGGAAGCGCGAGAGGTCGTGCAACGGTATTTTCCAAAAGAAAACCGCGCCTGACCGCTTGCAGCCTACGCACTTTGCGCGCGGCTGCGGGAGCGGAGCGAAAGGGAGGAGCGAGAGCGAAAGGGGACAGATTTATTTTTCATCCAGGAGCGAAAAGGGGACAGCGAAAAGGGGACAGATTTATTTTTCATCCAGAAAATAAATCTGTCCCCTTTTATCGGTTGCCGGAGCCGGACAAAGGGCTCCCGCGCATTTCCTCATGCCGGGGCTCCCCGCCTCTCCGGCGGCCGGATGGAATCTGCACCTGGGATTCCCGGCCATGGCGGCCCCCTCTCCATTTCCCTCCTGAGCGTCCTCTATCGGCGATACCTGGGGCTGATGTCCTGAGGGGGTTGGGATCGCGTGATGCGCTGGATATAGCTGTCGGTCCCCTTTCCTTCCACCAGCGCTTCGACGTATCGGCCGGCGAGGATGATCTTTTCAAAGTCGATCCCCGTCTGAATCCCCATCCCGTGCAACATGAAGACCAGGTCTTCCGTGGCGACATTGCCCGTCGCCCCCGGAATGTAGGGGCATCCCCCCAGTCCCGCCAGCGAGGCGTCGAACTTCACGATGCCTGCAGCCAGGGCCGCCGTCACGCCGGCAAGACCCATGCCGTGGGTGTTGTGCATATGAAGCATCCAGCTTACCTGCGGGAAAATATCCTTCAGCTCCGTCACCCGATCATAAATCAGCTTCGGATCGCCGAGGCCCGCGGCGTCCGAAAGGGAAATTTCCGTGATCTCCATCTCGAGAAATCCGCGGATGATGGACGTCAGCTTCTCCATCGGAATGCGATCCTCTCCCGGGAACGGAGAACGAAACGGCAACGAAATGGACCCGGACATCTCCATTCCATGATGTTTGGCGATATCCCTGATCCGGCCGAAATTGGCCATCGCCTCGGAAGTCGAGAAACCGGTGCCGCTCCTGTGATGCTGGTCGCTCGCCGAGATGTTGATTTTCAGATTCCGGCACCCGCAGGAAGTCGCCTCTTCGGCGCCGTCGGGCGCGAATACCAGGGCGCGATACTGCACCCCTTCCTTCTGCCGAAGTCGGCGGAACACCTCGCCGGTATTCCGCATCTTTTTCATGGATTCGTAGCTTGAAAAGGCGCCGACCTCGATGCAGGGGACACCGGCCTCTTCCACCATGCGGATGATCCTCAGCTTGTCTTCAACGGATACGACCTTTTCCGTACTCTGAAACCCGTCTCTCGTCACATCCTCGCAGATGCGCACTCTCTCGGGGAATCGCATATGCAAGACCTCCTTCTCTCGCGGGCGCCCGCGAACACGTTTTTTCGGACTCCCGATGAGCCGTAATTTTGCCGTGATGAAATAAAAGGAAATAAAAGGGGACAGATTTATTTTTTTGCCTTGCTTGGTCTCCCCTGTCCGCGGAATTCTACGCGCCGTGCAATTTTCCTCTCTATCTCATCGACAAACCTGGAACCGCCCGTCAGTTGTCCCCGTTGCAGCGATTGCCGGATTAAACTCAACTCTCCCTCAGGAATGGTCCCGTTTACCCACGCCACATAGTTTTCCACCCGTCCTTTCTCATTGTCGGCCAGCCCCATGTAACAGGGATCGTGATCCAACCATTCCCCTTCACGATGTCCTGTCTTGATGCCGTAACTGGACCAGCAGTAATCGGCAGGGTCGGAAACGATGCCGGCGCGCACAGGATTCAATTCGACATACCTGCAACATGCCAAGAGATATTCGTCCGTGCTGATCGGACTCGATTTGTAGCGGCCTTCCCATAAGCATCCGGAGCGTTTTTCCATCTTGTTCACGTATCTTGTCTGTCGCCCGCCAACTCTTTTCATGAGTTGCGCAAGATTTCCCTCTTCTTGGCCCGGATCGATGATCAAATGGACATGATTTGTCATCAAGCAATACGCATAAACCAGACAGCCAAGCTTTTCTTTCCATTCGCGCAGATTGTCGAGGTAATAGGAATAGTCACCATCAGATGCAAACACGGCCTGCCTGTTGTGGCCTCGCTGGATGATGTGGTGCGGGTATCCGCTTATGACAATCCGGGATCTTCTTGGCATGACGTCTCAATATCAGAGCAGGGCTCGGTCCTCAAGAAAATAAATCTGTCCCCTTTTAGAGCGTCAGCGGACGAGGTCGGCGAGGACCAGGACCGTCCAGTACGGCGATGCCATGAGGACGGCGATGGACAGCAGGTAGGCGGGGATGTAGTAGAGGCCGCCGCGGAAGACCGTGGTCAGGGGGATGTCCCGCGCCATGCCGTGGACGATGTAGCTGCAGATGCCCACGGGCGGGAGGATGGCGCCCATGGTCGTGACGATGGTCACGACCTGGCCGAACCAGATCGGGTCGTATCCCATCTGCATGACCAGGGGATAGAAAATGGGCAGGGAAACCAGCAGGAACGCCAGGGCGTCCATGATGCACCCGCCGACGATGTAGCACGCGAGGATGACCCAGAGCATCATCCACGGCGGCAGCGACAGCGAACCGATCCAGGCCGCGGCCTCGAAGGGGAGGCGCGTCAGGGTGAGGAAACGGCCGAAGATGACGGCCCCGGCCACGATCACGAACACCATGCAGGAGATCCGGAGCGTGTCGCGGATGGACAGGACGAAGGAATCCCAGTTCAGCTTGCGCCGGACGAGGCACAGGATCAGTCCGAGGGTGCAGCTCACGGCGGCGGCCTCCGTGGCGGTCACGACGCCGGTGAAGAGGCCGTACATGATGATCCCGAACAGGAAGAGGATGTCCACGGCCTCGTGAAGGGCGGCGAAGCGCTCCCGCCAGGTGCTGCGCGGCGCCGGGGGGCCCCAGTCGGGGTGGCGGAGGCAGAGGACAAAGACCGTTGCGATGATCAGGGCCGTGAGGACCGCGCTCGGGATGACGTTGCCGTAGAACAGCTTGCCGATGGACTGGCCCGTGTAGACGCCGTACACCACGAGAACGATGCTGGGCGGGATCAGCACCCCCAGGGTGGACCCGGCCAGGACGGAGCCCACGTTGAGGAGCGGGTGGTAGTTGTACTTCTTCATGGACGGGATGGCCACGGTGCTCATGGTCGCGGCCGTGGCCGAATTGGATCCGCTGATGGCCGAGAACGCCGCGCAGGCCATGATCGTGGTCAGGGCCAGTCCGCCCCGGAAGTGGCCGAACCACCGGTACGTGGCCTGGTAGAGTCCGTCGCTGTATTTCCCGTAATGGACGAACTCGCCGACCAGGATGAACATGGGGATGACGGTGAGGCCGTAGCTCGAGAAGATGTTCCAGAGCTCCGAGCCGACCATGTTCAGGGCGGCGCCGACATTCGTCAGGCAGGCGATCCCCGCGAACCCGACGACGGCCATCGTGAAGCCGGCGGGGATCCGCAGCGTGAGAAGCACCGCGAACATGACGCCGATGCCGAGGATGCCGATGGAGGTCCCGTTCACGGTTTCCCCGCCTCCTCCTGCTGGATCTTTGCGAGGAAGTCCACGGCCGCCGTGAAGGCCAGCAGGCCGCAGCAGAAGGCCACGACAAAGATGTAGGGATGGTAGGGAACCTTCAGCGTCTCGGAGAGCTCCCCCGACAGCATGATCTTCCGCCCCCAGAGGGCCATCTTGTACGACACAACCGCGAAGAAAAGAGCGACCACGGCATCGGACGCGATGGTGACGATCCGGAGGACCGGCGGAGAAAACCGTTCCGCCAGGACATCGACGACGATATGGTCCCGCCGCTTCTGCGTGTAAGCCAGCGCGGAAGCGACGGTGAGGGCGCCGAGAAAGGAGACGATCTCGTAGGTCCCGCGGAAGGGGACGTCGAAGACGCGCAGGACGACGTTGCCCGTGGCAAGCGCCATGAGGGCGACAACGGCCACGCCTCCGGCGATCATGAGAAGCCTGTTCAGAAACTCATTGAGGCGGCAGAGTACCTTCACCATGATTCAGACATCCGAAATCTTCCTTGAAACCCGTTGCACACCGGCATCCCTCATCGCCAGTCGGAACCGAGCGATCCGGCCCAGGGAACAGATTGCCGCGTGAGTCTATCCTGAGCGAAGCCGAAGGAGGCTCCTCGCAGTGAAGCCGTGATCACCCCAAGTCTCTTTTCTGTCATTGCGAGGTTTCCCGCCCCCGCTTTTCCAATTTGTCACTCCCCGCCCCCGCCTTCGCGCGGGCAGGCTGCGGCGGGGGTCCGGTGTCTGTGCAGCGCGGAAACGAATTCTACAGGCCCCTGGATTCCCGCGTGCGCGGGAATGACCCGGATGCCCCCGGATTCCCGCGTGCGCAGGATTGACACCTCTCACAACGACCAGCGGCTTCTCTCTGTCGAAAAGGAATCTTGACTTTCAACATAGAGGGAATGACGAATAATTCCAATGTCATGCGAGCGCGGTGGAGCAGCCTGCATTTCAGGGCGAGCCCGCCGTTCCGAAAAGACACTCACTTCTTCCGCTCGTAGCGGTTCTTCAATTCCTGGACGTCCGAGAGGATCTGGGCCCCCTTCAGCCCGAGCGCACCGACACGCTTGACATACTGATCCAGCATGGGCTGAGTCAGCTTGGCCACGGCGGCCCGGTCCGCAACGGACAGGGAGAAAACCTGATGCTTGTACTTGTCCTTCGCCCAGGCCAGGGCCTCCTTCACGTGATTGTCCACGTAGCCGCCCGTCCATTCTGCCTGCTCCGTCCTCAGGGCGTCGAAGACTTTCTTCGTCTCGGGAGCCAGGGCGTCCCACTTGGCCTTGTTCATGACGACGGCGAAAGAGACGACGAACAGATTCGCCTCCGTGGCATAGGGACAGTAGGCGGCGAAATTGAAGTCCTTGAGGATCTCCATGGACGAGACCATGCCCTTGACGATCCCCTTCTGGATGGCCTCCGGCGTCTCCGACTGCGGCATCGCGATGGGGATGCCGCCGAGGAGCTTGATCACCTCGGCGCCGGTCCCGGAGACGCGCAGTTCCATGCCCTTGAGGTCCGCAAGAGTCCGCACGGGCTTGCTCGTCATGAAATCCGCCGGCGGGCATGTGAAGAGGGTCAGGATCTTGACCTTCTCGAATTCCGCCGGCTTGTACTTTTCGATGAGATCGTTCAGGACAAGACTCGCCACGCGGGCGCTCGTGAAGCCGAGAGGCAGGTCCACCGCCTCGGAGACCGGAAACCGGCCGGGCTGATAGCTCATGGCGAAGTTTCCGATGTCCGCCGTACCGGAAATGACGCCGTCGAAGATGTTCTTCGCCGGGAGCAGGGTCCCGCCGGGGAAGGTCTGGACCTTCACGGCGCCGCCGGTCCTCTTTTCCACCTCCTTCGCCCACCGCTCCATCTGCACGGAGGGGAAGGTCTGGGCCGGCGGAAAATTGGCGTAGGTCAGTTTCGTCTGCGCCGCGCAGGGGGACGCCGGGACGAATCCCGCCAGCAGCAGGACGGCAAGCAAAATCAGCGCATGCTTCCTCATGGATTGGTTCTCCTTTCCTCTTGCGATCGCGGGGAATCGGCCGGATGCCCCGCTTCATTTCTTTCCATGGCGAAGGCCTTCATCGAAGGCCTCCAGGTTCAACTCCCGCTGGCGTGCCGGCGAAATGCCCTCGACGACGGAGCGCAGGACATGGGCTCCGCAGAAGAGGCTCCCCGACCGCGCCGCAAATCCCAGCAGGACGAGATTGAGGACCACGATGTTGCCCAGCGCACCGGCGATGGCCGCGGCATCCAGGGCGTCGCCGTCCCCTGCGCCGGGGGCGTTCACGAAGGCGCGGCCTTCAGGCTTCAGATAGGCGCCGTGCACGGGGAGGTTCTCCCTGGCGAGAAAGAGTCCGATATCGGCCTGCCCTCTGCGGATGAGAGGGCTGCGGAAATCCCCGATCTTCACGTGCGAGATCACCGTCCCGCCGCGCATGGCCATGCCGTGGGTCTCCGACGTCAGGACCGGATGCCCGTCCCGGAGGGCCGCCTCGGCCACCACCCGCGTGACGAAGAGCACCCCCTGTCCGCCGGTGCCGCTGATGACGATCTGCTGCCTCATGACCTCCTCCTCACGCCTCGACGATCGCCCCGGCGGGACAGACCTTCAGGCAGACGCCACAGCCGATGCAGAGATCCCGGTCGACGCGGATCCGTTCGGTCTCCTCGTCCTGGAGGAGGGCCGGGCACTCGAAATCCTCGATGCAGTGCCGGCAGCCTGTGCAGTCCTCGGTCACGAACACGGGGACCGCAGCCTGGGCCTTCCGCACCACTGCCGGAAGGATGCAGGGATGCTTGGACACGACGACCGCCACGCCGCCCCCGGGGCCGCGGACATAGCGGTCCGCCTCTTCCAGGACCCGACGGAAGGCGTCCATGTCGTAGGGGTCGCATTCCTGCAGAAAATTCACCCCGCAGGCCCTCATCAACCCCGGGATGGAGACGGCCGGGCCGGCGCCGCCGTCGGCGCGGACGCCGTTCTGGGGCGTTGCCTGTCCGCCCGTCATGGCCGTCGTCCCGTTGTCGAGAAGGACAAGGATGAACCGCGCCCCCTGGAAGACGGCGTTGACGAGGGCCGGGATGCCGGCGTGGAAAAACGTCGAATCGCCGATGGTCACGACGGTCGGCGGGACCGGGCCGCCGTCCTGGGCGTAGGCGTGGTAGAATCCCGCCCCCTGGTTGATGCAGGCCCCCATGACGTGGCACGTATCGATGGCCCCCAGGTTCATTCCCAGGGTGTAGCAGCCGATGTCGCTGGGGAAGATGCCTTGGGGAAAGGCTTCGCGGATGGCGTAGAAGGCGGCGCGGTGGGGACAGCCGGCGCAGAGGGTCGGACGGCGGCCGGGCGCGGCAGCCGCCTTTGCCGCCACCGGCGGAAGGTCGAGAAACCGCCGGAGGACGTCTTCCACGATGTCCGGCGTCAGTTCCCCTTCGCGGGGGACGTGGCCCGAAGTCCGGCCGAGGGCCTTTCCGTTCCGGAGCTGGAGCTCGATGACGGGGTAGGTCTCCTCCAGGACGAGGATGCGGCCGTACCGGCTGTTGATTTCCTCGATGAAGGCCCGGTGCAAAGGATGGGGCAGAAGCACCTGGAACAGATCGACGCGGTCCAGGCAGCCGAGATCTTCCAAGACCTCGAAGGCGTGGCTGAAGGCGACCCCCGAAGCGACCACGCAGGGCCTGCCTCCCAAGCCGTCTCCAGACATCCGGCGCGGAGCCCAGTCGGGATCGGCGGCGACGGCGTCGAGCTTTTCGTTGAGCGTACGGTGCAGCTTCGGAAGAAAGGCGGGGGTGGCGATCCAGCGGGCGGGGTCCTTGCGAAAATCGGCCTTCCGGCCGAGACGCACAGGCTCCCCGCAGGGCACATCCTGCCGGGCGTGGCAGATGCGCGTCGTCGGGCGGACGACGACGGGGATCGAGTATTTCTCCGACAGGGCGAACGCCCGCCCGATCATCTCCTTTGCCTCGTGCGGGCTCGCCGGATCGACGACGGGCACCTTGGCGAACTGGGCGAAGAAGCGGCTGTCCTGCTCGGTCTGGGAACTGTGGGGGCCGGGGTCGTCGGCGGCGACGACGAGAAATCCCCCGACGACGCCCAGATAGGCGGCCCGCGTGAAGGGGTCCGCCGCCACGTTGAGGCCGACCTGCTTCATGGCGACGGCGGCCCGCTTTCCCGTGTAGCTCGCCGCCAGGGCCGTCTCGAACGCCGCCTTCTCGTTCACGGACCATTCGATGTGCATGGGCGAGGCCGTCTCGCCGGAAAACCGGAGGACGGCGGGCAGGATTTCCGAGGCGGGCGTCCCCGGGTAGGAGGCGAAGACGCTGCAGCCGCTCTCGACGAGCCCGCGGCCGATGGCCTCGTTCCCCATGAGTATGCGCTGTTCCATGTTCATTCCTCTATCTGAACCCATGAAGAAAGTACTGTCCCTAGGGCGCGTTGGAGATTTTTCGGAGCCCCTGCTTTCGTAGCGGAGCTGCGCCCCCGATGCCAGTGTCTGAGGGCTTCAGCCCGAGTTTGGCATCGGCATGGTTCGACAGGCTCACCATGACACACGCTCATGTCACCCTGAGCTTGTCGAAGGGTGCAGGGTCGAAAAAGATCCAGGCGACCCGGGGCAGGACTTTCTTCATAAATTGCCCCATTGTTTCAGCACAAAAAAAGAGCCACGGACCTTTGTCCATGGCTCCTGTTTCTTCAGTGATCTTGACGCTAGGCGACGGACGGGTCCCTTATCCCTATGGATTCCGCCACCACCAGAAAGAATTGCCGCTTGTCCTTCGATTCATTTTCGTCCCCAAACCTGTTGTGCGCCTATGACATATCCGCAAGAGAAAATCAAGCGTCTTTTTGCCTGCGGCGGTCGCCGGCAGCGCTCCCTCAGACGCGGTGATCGAAGACCCGCCTGGATTTCCGTTCCGTCCGCGGCAGCGACTGGTACGCGACGATTTCCACCTGGGGGCTCACGAGCGTTTCCTTGCGGATGTCCCGCTCGATGCGGGCCGCGAGCGTCCCGTCGGCGCCGGGCTCGCCCCCCTCCATCCTCTCGACGCGGACGATCATGTAGTCCTTGCCGTCTCCGTGGCGGTCCAGGTGGATCTGGTATTCGCTGCCGATCCCCTCTTCGCGGGAGAGGATCTCGTCGATATGACTGGGATAGATGTTCACGCCCCGGACGATGAACATGTCGTCGGAGCGGCCCAGGATGCGGTCATGCCTGGGAAGGAGAGATCCGCAGGGGCAGGCCCCGGGGATGAGCCGGGTCAGGTCCCGCGAACGGTAGCGGATCAGGGGCGCCCCTTCCTTGCGCAGGGTCGTGTAGACCATCTCGCCCACGGCGCCCTCGGGGACGGGCTCCAGGGTTTCCGGATCGAGGATCTCGAGGATGTAGTAGTCCGCCCAGTAGTGGATCCCGCTGTGGCGTGTGCAGTCGAGGCCCGTTCCCGGCCCGTACACCTCGGTCAGGCCGGGGATGTCGAAGACGTGTTCCACGCCGAGGAGCGACCGGACCTTGCCGACGAGGGCGTCGCTCGCCCGCTCCGCGCCCATGATGACCTTCCGGAGGCGGACCTTGTCCTGAAGGCCGCGTTTGTGGACCTCCTCGGCCATGAGGAGGGCCATGGACGCCGTGCTGCACAGGACCGTGGAGCCGAAATCGACGAGGAACTGCATCTGCATGTCGAGATTCCCCGGACCGGCGGGGATCGCAAAGGCGCCGAAGCGCTCGCAGCCGAGCTGGAATCCCACCCCGGCGGTCCACACGCCGTAGCCCACGCAGATCTGGACGCGATCCAGAGGAGAGAGATCCGCGAAGGCGTAGCAGCGGGCGAACATGTCGGCCCAGTCGTCGATGTCCCTGGCCGTATAGACCATCACCTTCCGCTTGCCCGTCGTTCCCGACGAGGCGTGGAGACGCACGATGCGATCGAAGGGGACGGAGAGAAGCGGAAAGGGGTAGTTCTCCTGGAGATCCTCGGCCGTCACGAAGGGCAGCCGGCGCAGATCGCCCAGGCTCCGGATGTCCCCGGGCGCGACGCCGGCGTCGTCGAGCCGCTTCCGGTAGAAGGGGGAACCTTCGTAGGCATGCCGCACGGTCCGCTGCAGCCCCGCGAGCTGCAGGGACGAGAGTTCATCGGCCGTCCGGAAAGAAGGCAAAAAGGGTTTTCCCATGTCCACTCCTGATGGTGATAAAGCCCGCGCCCGCTCTTCCTGGCAGGCGGTTTGCCTTATCACGTTTCCCGCTGCGAAGCAACCCGCCGCGCGGCGCCGGGCTCCGTTCGCTCTCCCGCCTGCGGGTCTCGGGGCCGGCAGAGAGGCTCCGCCCGGGACGCGATGCGGCGGAACGGAAAACTGCGGTTTTCCGAAAAAGGAGGTTGAGTGCCGGGACTTCCTGAGGTATAAGGAGCCAGTTTTTTCATCGAGGAGGAATCATGAGCAAGCACAAGAAGCACGAACGCGCCAAGGAACTGGACCGCAGGCGGAAACGGCGCAAGGAAGCCCTGAAGGCGAGGGCCGGGGAAGCGGCCAAGACGAAGAAGACCAAGTAGCGGGGCGTCGAAAGCGCCTCACCTTTGCCGGAACGCAAAACGCGCCGCCCCCCGGAGGGCGGCAGCGGGATGCAGGATCACCTTCAGCGGCATCTGCTCCAGCAGCTTCGAGAAGTTCCCCTTGTCCAGGAAGGATTCCCGGAAACGTTCCGTCTCCAGGAACGTCAGGATCCGCGGCGCTATGCCGCCGCCGAGGTAAACGCCCCCGAAGGCCAGAAACCGCAGGGCCTGGTTGCCGGCCTCGCGCGCCAGCAGGTCTGCAAAAACCTCCAGGGTCTCCCGGCTCAGGGCGTCCCCCTCTCTTGCCGCCGATACGATCAGCGGCACCGCATCGCCCCCCCGGTCCATCCTTTCCCGCAACGGCGCCGCTTCCCTTCGTCCCCCGCAATCTCGCAGGAAGCGGTAGATCCGGGCGATCCCCGGACCCGAGCAGAGGCTTTCGACGCTCGCGCGCCCCGCCTCCCTCCGCACAAAGGCCTGCAGATCCGCCTCCAGCGGGCTCCCCGGCGCGAAGTCGGCGTGCCCTCCCTCGGAGGCGTGGCCGGTAAAGATTCCCCCGCTGAAGGTCAGGAAGGCCTCGCCGAGCCCCGTCCCCGGCGCGACGACGACGGCAGCCCCCTCGACGGAAGGCCGCCCGCGCTGAAGCGTCCGGAGATCCGTCTCTGCGAGAAGCGGCGCTTCCAGGGCCAGCGCCTGTACGTCGTTGAGGAGGACCACCCGGGGAAGATCGACCTCCGCCGCAAGATCCTTCTCGTCGAGCTGCCAATCGAGATTGGTGAAGACGACGCGGCCGTCCCGGACGGGGCCGGCGACGCCGAAACAGGCGCAGCCGACCGGTATGCCGCGCTGGCGCAGAAAATCCCTCGTCAGGACCGCGAATTGCCCATGCAGGCGGCTGGGAAAACGCCATTCGGCCAGGATGCGGAGGTCCGCGCCCTCCTCCGCGAAGATCCCCATCCGGATGTTCGTACCGCCGATATCGCCGGCCAGGACGTTCATGTCGGCTCCCTTCTTCCCAGGCTTTCGCGGAGCCAGCTCAGGTAATCCCCGCTTCCCCGGACGATCGGCAAGGCGACGATTTCCGGCGTCTCGTACCGGTGGGCCGCGCGTATCGCGCGCTCCAGGTCCGGATAGAGCCTCTGCGACGTCTTGATCAGGCAGAGCATTTCGCCGGCCCTTTCGATGCGGCCCTTCCAGCGATAAGTGCTCTCGATCGGCCCCAGAACCTGGACGCAGGCGGCCAGCCCTTCCTCGACGAGGAGACGGGCGATACGGTCGGCGTCTTCCCTCGTCTCCACCGTCGTCACGACCTGCAGAAACTCGAATTCTTTCATGCCATGGCTCCCGGGAAAGATTAGCAGCTCGCCTTTGTGTATGTCAGGTTTACCGTCAGTTCCAACAACCGCCGCGCCTGCGGCTGATCAAAAATGCCCGGATGCAAGGCTCCCGATGCTTCGACAAGCTCAGCATGACATATGGAACCGAATCATTCCTTCTGCCTGCCCTGAGCCTGCCGAAGGGGCGAAGGCCGAGGGGAACGCCGCAGATGGGCGTTTTGGTAGAACTCCGGATCTAGCTTCGGAGTTCTACGATCCCCAGGGAAGAAACTGGGTCTTCATCCGCTCGTCCTCCCCCACGGGGGCGGCGCTCGCTGCCGGATTCATCAGCCCTCTCAGCCCGCCTTTGTGCATTCATACATCATAATCGCCGCCGCCTGCGGCAGGCTCAAGGATTCCGCCCGTCCCCTGCCGGGTATCCGCCACCGCTCGTGCATCAGCGCAAGCAGCGGTTCCGGCAGGCCGTGGCTTTCGCTCCCCAGAACCAGGGCGGCGGGCCGCCGGCAGGCGCGCGGGGAACTCCCCTCCCGGACATGGCTGCCGATGAGGTGAAAATGCGCACGCAGGGCGGGGAGAAGAGCGGGAAAATCCAGATCGGCGGCCATGCGCAGGTGAAACAGGCTTCCCATCGAGGCGCGGACGGTCTTGGGATTCGTGAATTCGACGGACGCTTCGCTGAGCAGGACGGTCGAGAATCCGAACCAGTCCGCCGACCGCAGGATCGCCCCCAGATTGCCGGGATTCCCGATCCGGTGAAGCATCAGGAGCGGCCCCCTTCCCGCCAACCCTTCCGCCGTGACGTCTGCGACGGAAAGGACCTTCGTGCGGACGACGGCGATGAGGCCTTCGGGCGTCTCGTCCTGGCTCAGGCGACGCCAGTCCTTCTCCGGGAGGGCATAGCAGTCGATCCGCTCGCAGGCGTCTCCCAGCAGCTCCTCGTGGCGGTCGCGCCGCTCGTCCCACAGGAGCAGGGATTCGATCTCCCAGTCGCTGCGGAGCGCTTCCCGCACGACCTTGGCGCCCTCGGCGAGGAAGAGTCCTTCCTCCCGGCGGTACTTGACGGCGGTCAGTCCCGTCCAGAACTTGACTTGGGCTCGTGAAGGCAGATGCATGGAAAGCGCCTCCGGGAAAACCTTCGCGTCCCGCCGTGCGGATCAGTTGGCGAAGGGCAACACCCACACGATCATCGCCGGGATGTAGCAGGCGACCAGGGAAACGAGCACATAGGGAACCGACATGGTCAGGAATTCCTTCAGGGTGCTCGCCCGCTGGTCTTCCTTGTCGGCCAGGCTCTTGGCCACGAAAAGCGCCGGTGCCCCTGCAATCGTCAGGTTGCTCCCCAGGGTGCCCGCCCACAGGAGCATCCAGTACAGGGGCCAGGGATTGATCCCCTGGACGCCGAGATCGCGGACGACGTAGAGCATGGTCAGGATATAGGCGTCGTGCTCGACGATCCCCACGATCGGCGCCGTCACCCAGTAGAGGACGGTGGCGCCCACGGTCATGCTGTCCCTGATCAGCGGCGTGATCCCCGCCACGACGAGCTTGATCACGCCGGCGTGCTCGAGGCCGCCCACGAGCGCGAACAGGGAAACGTAGAAGAAGACGGCGCGCCAGTCGAGCTCCTTCAGGATCTCCTCCACGTCGGGGATCTCCACGGTGAAGCGGTCCTTGAAAAGCGTGAAGAAGAGGATGCTGCCGAGGGCTCCCCACATGGCGATGAAACCCAGATGAAATCCGAACACCTGCCGGAACGCCATGGCAAGGATCGTGAGTCCGAAGATGCTGCAGGCGGCGACCGCAAAGGGCTTGTCCTTGATGTGATCGAGCGGGTTTTCATTCGCCATGCACGCGAGATCCATCTTGATCGAATCGAAGTCCTTCCGGAACCGCCAATAGAAGAAACCGCAGGTCACGATGTAGGCGACCAGCAGGATGAAAAAGGAAGAAGGTCTTCCCATGAGCCAGATGAAGCCCCAGAATTCGATCTTCGAGACGCTGTGGAGCATCTGCGGCGGCAGGTCGCCCAGCAGCATGGCCGTCCCCATGAAGTTCGCGCACATCCCCATGAACAGCGTGGGTCCGAAGGCGGGAAACTTGAAACGGCGGCAGGCGTGGAAGATGACGGGGGCGAACATCAGGACGACGACCACGTTGTCGATCAGCATGGAGACGACTCCGGCGAGGGCCCCGACGCCGACGATGAACAGCGGCACGTTTCCCCCGGAGAGCTTCAACACGACGGCCGAGAGATAATCGGGAACCCCCGATTTCCCGAAGAATCCAGAAATCGTCCAGATGGACAGCAGGATGGCGATGACGTTCCAATCCACGAACTTGAAGGCGTCGACGTCCGTCATGACGCCGAAGCAGACCATGGCGACGATGCCCAGGAGCGCCGCAATGACGCTGTCGAACCAGCCCGTGATGACGACTAGGATGCTCGCCAGGAAGATGACCGTTGCCGTGATTTCCATGATACCCATGAAAGAGGACCTCCCCAACAGCGATTCCGTACAGAAGAGTGTGCCTTTATAAACGATATGACACCGGTTATCAAGCGCGCTTTCAAGCCGGTGCGACGGAATCCCGCCGGTAAAAAAAGCTCCTCCGGATAGTTCCGGAGGAGCAGCTTTTTCGACAGACTCGTTGGTCCATCTCCCTTCAGGTTGCGCAGAAATGCCCGGTTGCAAGGCGCCTCAGTCCGAGGACTGAGGCGTACGGGATGCGTGCCCAGCGACAGCAGGGAATCGGATTCGACAGTCCGATCAGATGATGCCCATGCCGCGGAGGATGGAAAGCATGACCGCGGCCGCCATCACCGAACCCACCTGACCGCCCGCGTTCGCGCCCATCGCATGCATCAGCAGGTGGTTCTTCTTGTTCCACTTCTGGCCCTCCCGCTGGACCACCCGCGCCGACATCGGAAACGCCGAGATCCCCGCCGCGCCGATCAGCGGATTGAATTTCCCTCCCGACATCAGGTTCATCAGCTTCCCGAACAACACCCCACACACCGTGTCCAGGCAGATCGCCAGGAATCCCAGCGCCAGGATGATCAGCGTTTGCCCCTTCAAAAACATCCGCCCGTCCATCGTCGCCCCGATCGAAATCCCCAAAAGCAGCGTCACGATGTTCGCGATCTCGTTCTGAGAGGCGTTCGTCAATCGCGCCACCGCCCCGGACTCCTTCATCAGGTTCCCCAGCATGATCGTCCCGATCAGCGGCAATCCCATCGGCGCGATCATGCCCCCCGCGATCGTCATCACGATCGGAAACAGGATCTTCGTCGTCTTCGAGACCGGCTTCAGACCCTCGTTGCTCATCCGGATCTCACGCTCCTTCCGCGTCGTCAGCATCCGCATGATCGGCGGCTGGATCAACGGCACCAAAGACATGTACGAGTACGCCGCCACCGACACCGCCCCCAGCAGGTGCGGCGCAAACTGAGACGTCACGTAGATCGCCGTCGGTCCGTCGCACGCCCCGATGATCCCCACCGACACCGCGTCCAACTGCGGAAATCCCAGCAACAAGGCCAGCGCCAGCGTCAGGAATATCCCGAACTGGCCCGCCGCCCCCAGCATGAACGTCATCGGGTTCTGCAATAGCGGCGTGAAATCCGTCATCGCCCCGATCCCGATGAAGATCAGCAGCGGAAACAGCTCCGTCATCACACCCGCATCGTAGATCGTCCGCAGGAACCCCTCCTTCCCCATCAGGTCCGCCAGCGGGATGTTCACCAGGATGCAGCCGAATCCGATCGGCACCAGCAGCAGCGGCTCGTATCCCTTCTTGATCCCCAGATATAACAGCACTCCGCCGATCACAAACATGATCGGGTTCGACCAGTGCAGGTGCACGAACCCCGCCACCAGCCCAGACAACCCGTTCATTATCGCCTCAACCATGACGTACGCCTCCTTCTTGACCGAACGATTACTTCGATTGCTCCTCTTCCTTGTAAGGAAATACTTTCATCAGGAGCGTCATGATCAGGCTCATGATCCAGAGCGTCAGGATCGTCCCTCCCATCCCTACGATCAGCACCGTCACCCCGAACGTGAAATTGTCCATCTGCTGCATCTGTCAACCCCCTTCAACGGCTTTTTTCGGAACCTTCAACCGGTCGCCACGAACACTGTCCTGCAGGCTCATCCGATGCATCAATAAGCCCAAGGGATCATCTTCATTCCCCTTCATAGAGAAAAGTCATCCATTTTTTGCTGCGAAGGCCGATTGGATTGCAGAGGAATTCCCCCTGCATCTCGGATATCGGATTTACCACAGAAGCGGGTGGGCGGATACAGTTTTTCCGTGTTGGAGGCATTAATAAAAATTATAGTTATATTGGATGGGAAGGAATATGACGAGCGGGCATCGAGTGGATGTTTCGCAATGAGAGGTCCGCGGGAACCGTCATCGGGAACGGCCCCCGCAGCCGCCCGGGGATATCCGCCCCTTCTGCAAGGCTCCGGGGGTGGATGGAATGATGGAATCCCTCTGGTGATGCCGATCTTGAATCCGGCAGCGAGCGCATTCCTCGCAGCTTGCTGCGGGGGATGCGAGCGAATCATGTTTGAGATCCCTTCCATGGAATCGAAGATTCTCCGGAGCTTGCTCCGGAGAGCTTCAACCGGTGTCCCCCGGCAACGGTCCTCCAGGATCGAAAATACCGTATTTACGCCAACAATTGGGTCAGGTCTCTAATGTCCGTGAGTTTTTCCAGGCCGTCCACCGCTTCGACGATCCGATCCGCCTCGGACGCCGTCATGGTTCCGCCCGCCAGGCTCCGGAACTTGCCCGCCACTTCGTCGAAGGTCATCGGCTGTTCCACGGAGCCTTTCGGGAAATCGACCCTTGTTTCCCATCGCTGCCCGTTTCTCAGGATGATCTCCACCCGGTTGGGATACCGCTTCGGATAGAGTTTGTCGATGTCGGGATCCACGGCAACTTCGACGCGTTTGGCCAGGGCGACGACCGCGGGATCGGCGATCTTGGCGTCCGAGAACTGCTCCAGGAGTGCCGTGTTTTCCAGCAGGGTAACCGCGACGATGTACTGGAGACTCATCTGCGCCTGCACCACGCCCTTCGCCTGATATTCGAAGCCGCATTGCAGCTGCACTCCCCGGGCCGTCTTCACGACGACCTTCTCGACCTCCGCGGCCTGAAAACCGTGTTCCCTCTTCAGGGCCAACACGGCATCGACGGCCGAATGGGAGCTTGCACAGCAGGAATAGGGTTTGATGTTCGTGTCGCCGCTCAGGAATCGGGCTCCGAGATCCTTCGTCGCGAGGGAAAAATCCACGTCGTCCGATGTGGCCCGGCAGAAACCGCCGTCGGCGGCCTCCAGAATCGACGTCGGCCCGGTGAAGCCTCCCCGGACGAGAATTGCCGCCATCACGCCGCTCTGAGCGGCCCTTCCCGCATGGAACCGTTTGGTCATCGAGCCGTCCGCCGTAAACGCCCACAGGCCCGCCGACTGCGCCCCCGCGACGCCCAAGGCATTGGCCATCTTGTCTCCGCCGAGGCCGAGAAGCCTTCCAGCGGCGGCCGCCGCCCCGAATGTTCCCGTCGTACCCGTCAGGTGCCATCCCCTCAGACGTGAGGCATTGGGTCCCGTCGCCAGGCTGACGCGGATCATCGTTTCGTATCCGGCCACCATCGCCGTCAGGATGTCCTTCCCCGACACCCCTTTCCACTCGCCCACGGTGAACGCCGCCGGAATGACGGGAGCCCCCGGATGGATCTTGGCGTTGTGGTAGTCGTCGAAATCGAAGCCGTGGATCATCACGCCCAGTCCCAGGGCGACGTTGGCGCAGGGGCCGCGAAAATTCTCCCGCCAGAGCGTCGCTTCCCGGCTCCCCTTCTGCGCCTTCACAAATCGGTTGACGGCGCGGGCCCAGGGCTGGGAGCGGCCGTGCAGTCCGCACCCGACGGCGTCCAGCAGATAGGTCTTGAAACGGCTCACCAATTTGCAGTCCAGGTCTTCGATCTTCAGATCGGCTGCAAAGGCGGACAATTTCCCTGTAACGTTTTCCATGAAATCGGACCTCTCTTCATGATGACCCCGCCAAACCGCGGCCGGGAGATTTTTCTACTCTTCGCTGACCCTTCAGCTAAATATTGTACGCCGTCAGGAACCCGCTGTAAACGGCTTCCTGTATCCGCCGGGGCTGCTGGGCATCGCCGATCACGAAAACCTTTTTCACGCTTCCCCGGAGCTCCCGGGCCAGACCCTCCGAAGGCTTCAGGCCCAGTGCCAGGACGACGTTGTCGGCCTTCAGGAAAGTCTTGTTCCAGTTCCTGCCCATCAGGACGACGCCGTCGCCGGTAATTTCCTCAATCTTCGTCGATTTCACGATCTTCACGTTCTTCTCGGCCAGTTCGGCGCTCAGGCACACCCACACCCAGCTGTCCATGTCCTGTCCGACGGTGTCCAGCATTTCGACGATTGTCACTTTCTTGTCCTGCTGGGCCAGGAAGTTCGCCACTTCGCATCCTACGGCGCCCCCTCCCGCCACCACCACCGTCTCTCCGGTGTCCTTCCGGCCGGAGAGCACGTCGAGGGCGTTCACCGCGATCGGCCGATCGATCCCCGGAATGTCCGGGAGAAAGGCGACGCCGCCGCTGGCGACGATGACGCAGTCCGGCTTCTCGCGCATGATGAGGTCCGGAGCGGCCTTCACGCTCAATTTGACCCGCACGCCGAGGCGGTGGAGTTCCCGCTCGTAGTATTCGGGGACCGAACGGAGAATCTCCTTGTGCGGAGGAACGGAACCACAACGCAGCATCCCGCCCAGTTTCGCCTCCGCTTCGAAGAGAACGACCTCATGGCCTCTCAACGCGGCGGTGCGGGCGGCCTCCATGCCGGCCGGTCCGCCCCCGACCACCACGACTTTCTTCCGCATCTCCGCTTTCCCGACGGAGGGATACTTGCTCTCCCTCCCCGCAAGGGGATTGACGGCGCACCGTATGGGGTGCGGCGTATGGATGGTTACGCGGCATTCGTTGCAGGCGAGACACTTCCGGATTTCATCGATCCGTCCCTCCTGCACTTTCAGGGGCCATTCCGGATCGGCGATGAGGGCTCTCCCCAACCCGATGAAATCGCCCTTGCCGTCCCTCAGGACCTTTTCCGCCAATTCGGGTTCGTCCAGCCGCCCCACGGACATCACGGGGATTCCGACCGCTTCCTTGATGGCTTCCGTCATGTACACCAGGCTGCCCCGCTGCACATAGTAGGGGGGCACCGGGGGAACCCGGGAGCCGTATACGCCGATGGAGCAGCTCAGACCGCTCACCCCCGCTTCTTCCAGCATCTTGGCGATCTCTTGGGATTCCTTCACGTCCCGGCCGCCGGGGATGAATTCGTCGATGGAATATTTCACCGTGATGGGGAAACCGGGGCCCGTCGCTTTCTTCATCGCCGCCACGATTTCCATCAGGAACCGGCATCTTCTTTCCAGGCTGCCTCCGTATTTGTCCGTTCTCTTGTTGAAGTAGGGGGACATGAATTGTGCGATGAGATAGCCCTCGTGGGCATGGATCTCGATCATGTCGAACCCGGCCCGCTTTACGCGGCGTGCCGAGTCTCCGCAGAGTTCGATGCATTTTTCTATTTCTTCGATGGACAGGATCCTTGGCTGCTGCACGGATCCATGCATGGCGGCGCCGTAGGCCGGAACCCCGGAAGGCGATACCTGCTCGACGTTCTGAGTCCCCTCAAGACCGGGCAGCCAGGCGCCGCCGCTTGCCTGGGCGCCGCCTCCGGCGGTCAATTGTATGCCGATTTTCGCCCCGTTTTCGTGGACGGCATCCGCCAGGCAGGCCAGGCCGGGGATGAAGGCGTTGTCGTCCGCCCTCAGAATGCACGGAAGCAATCGCCGGGGATCGACGGCGGTCTCGGCCATGCAGACCTCGACCATGACGAGCCCCGCCCCGCCTCTGGCCCTGATCGCATACCAGTCGATCAACCCCTGGGTCACTTCACCCCACTCCCCGCAGAGGATGGTCCCCATGGGGAGCATCACGATCCTGTTCTTCAGCTCCAGTGTCCCCAATCTCCCGGGGCGAAACAGATTTTCGAATTCCATTGTCCATCTCCATTCCGCACAGCGGCGGCAGATGTATTTCTTACATGACACAGGCCCGACTCCCGGAGGGAAATCAGGCCTGTGGTTCGATCTCGGCGACTGCGGACGGCGCCGAAAGGTTCCCGCCCCCGCATCCGTCCATCGTCTCCGCGGTCAAATTCAGGCAGGCCTCGATCTCTCTCCGCGAACCTTCCGTCAGGATATCGTCTGAGGCTCCAGGAAGGACGGATCATGGCACGCGAGCACCGTGTCGGCGATGCCCTTCACCAGAAGAACGCTTTCAAAGCCGTCCACGGCATTCAGATGGATGCCCGGCGCGATGACGGGAGTCAGCTCTCTCAATTCCTCGGAAGCGCCCTTGGGAGGGGCGAAATTCTCCTTGGTGCTGCAGAACCCCGTGATGACGGCCTTTCCCCCCTTCGTGTTCACGGCGACGGACATGTTGCCCGGCGTATGCCCCGGCGTCGGAATGAGCTCGATTCCCGGGAGGATCTCCTGATAACCCTTGACCACGACGAATTTCAGTCCCGTAAAAAGGCTCTTCTTGTACGTGGGGGCCAGGATGGGATGGGGCGCGTAGGCGAACCGCAACTCCTCCTCCTGAACCAGGACCTTGGCGTTCTTGCACTTCTGCGTGTTCGCGCAATGGTCCCACTGGAGATGCGTCTGGATGACGATATCGACATCTTCCGGTTTGAGCCCGACGCTCTTCAGCGACTCCTCGAAGGGCATGATCTCTTTGGCGGGGAGTCCCCTGAAGTCGGTCGCAAGCCTTGCATCCGCGGCGGTGTCCACGAGAATGTTCTTGTCCGCTCCCTCAATATACCAGACCACATTGGGAACTTGGATTTTCTGTCCGTAGTGAAAGCGGTACATGAGCACGGCCTTGTCCAACTCCATCGACGATAACGGCAATACCTGGATCTTGTAAGTCTTCATCTTTCATCCTCCCGTCTATTGTTGGTTCCAAGGACGCGGCGCCGGTTCGGCATCGGGTCGGCGCCGCGCCGCCTATTTCCCGGACAGGGTGCGGCCGATGCGCTTTTCGATCACCTTGCACACGGCGGCGGTGTCCAGATCGCCGTAGCCCGCATCCTCGGCCTCCTGCAGATGGTCCCGCCCCAGGGCCAGCACGGGAGTCGGCACGCCCAGTTGGTCGGCAAGCTGCATGGCCAGGCGCGAGTCCTTGGCCGCGAGGGACAGCTTGAAGCGCGGCGTGAAATTGCCTGCGAGCATCGACGCTCCCTTCACGTCGAAGGCGCGCGAATAGGCCTGGCCGCCGCCGGTCTTCACCACCGAGTAGAAGACCTGCGGGTCCACGCCGCTCCGAACGGCCAGGGCAAGCGCCTCGGCGGCCGCCACGTGGTTCAGGTTCCCCAGGGCGTTGTGGATGAGCTTTACCTTGTTTCCCGTGCCGCTCGGGCCGGTGTAGACATGCATGCGCCCCATGATGTCCAGGGCCGGCTTGATGCGGGGCAGGGCTCTCTCCTCGCCCGCCACGATGAAGAACACCTCTCCCGTCTCCGCCTGGGGCTTGCTGCCCAGCATCGTGGTGTCCATGTGGATCGTTCCCCTGGACTTCAGCGCGGCGGCCAGGGCCATGGTGGTGTCGGGATGGACGGTCGAGCAGTCGCAGGTGATCAGCCCCTCCCGGGCCGCTTCCAGAATGCCGCCCTCTCCCCGGTATACGGCGTCGACGACGGCGTCGTTCGGCAGGCAGGTGAAGACGATCCCGCTCCGCTCCGCCGCCTCCCGCGGACTCGCCGCCGCTTCTACGCCGGCCACTTTGCCGGCGCGCTGGAGAACGGCCGGATCGGCGTCGTAGGCGAAGACCTGTGTGCCCGCCTTTGCCAGCTGCGACATCATGGGGAATCCCATGGTCCCCAGTCCGACAAATCCGATCGGTTCCTCCATTTTCATCGCTCCTTTCGCTTCAGAATCCATTCAGGGTGCCGGAACGGACCGTCGCCGGCAAACCCGCGTCCCCGCTATTTCAGCCCGATGTTCTTTTCGGCGCCGATTTTTTCCATGGCTTCGATCATCGTCTCCAGTTCCGAAAGGGGTGGCAGCTCGCCCTTGAAGTGCTCGTGCAGCTGGTAACGGGCGGTGAGCTCCAGCCGTTCCAGGGCCGCCTCCATCATGATCGGCTCCACGCCCCATTCCCGGATCGCCGGCACATAATCCTGAAGTTCCGCCGTCTTCCGCTTGGCGTGGATGCCGCCGCGGACCGCCCAGAAAGCCAGTTCATCCTTCCGCGGGATCCCGGCCGTGGGATTCGCCAGAAGGGGGGCCAGCGTTTCGATGTCGCACCCCGCCTTCCGCGCGCTGACGGCGAGCTCCAGGTACAGTGTCTGAGCCCCCAGGTAATAGATCTTCGCCAGGGTCTTGATGGTCGTCGCCTTCCCGGCTTCACCCGGCAGGAGGTCCATGACCATGCCGTATCCGCTCATGACGCGCCTGAACTCCTCGGCCCCGTCGCCGGAAACGCACATGAACACCTTGTGCCTTTCTTTTGCAGGCGTGCCGAATACCGCGACATCGACGAATTTGGCTCCCCGGGCGTTGACCGCTTCGCCTGCCTGCTTCTTCGCCGCGGGCGTGGAATTGTTGAGATCGGCGAACATCTTTTCCGGTCCCATATGCCGGGCGGCCTCGCCTGCGACCTTCAGCGCGAGATTCCCCCATACCGACGAAAAGACCAATTCGGACTGGCGGATCAGTTCTTCGAGGCTCGAAACCAGCTGCACGCCGGCGCCGGACGCCCGCCTCCGGACGATCTCGCTGCAGGCCGGGTCCGTTGCCGCCTTGTCGTAGGCGGCGATTCTTTCGATGCCCGCCTCTTTCAGGCCCAGCGAAAAGTTGTAGGCCACTTCGCCAAAACCGATGAAACCGATTTTCGGATTCCCGGACAGCATCTTTGCTTCTCCTTCGCTCATGGTGCGTTTCGCATCGGGCGGAACCCCGGAGTTCAGGAGGCCGCCACCTTCAGCACGACCCCTCTTTCGCGATCCGCCTTCCGCCAGTTGAACTCTTCGAGGGGCAGCGGGATCCGCGTGTTCCCCGGAAGACGCTTGAAGGGTTTCCGCCAGATGACTTCCGACCCGGACCAGGCCTCGAACACCCCCTGTTTGACCGCGTGCGCCAGTTGAATGGAGGGACCGGCCTGGAAAAGGGAGGACCGGCAGGCTTTCGTCTCCTCCGGAAGGATCCTCTGCGGCACCACGTAACGGACGGGATCTTCGGCCGAAACCGGTATGCGGCGGCCGGCGCTCGTCCCCTCGCCCTTCAGATGGGCAACGATGCCCCGCGCCGCGCGCCTGCCTTCCAGCGCGCACAGATCGTGCATATCGGCGCCGCGCAACACGTTTCCCGCGGCGAAGATGCCGGGCACGGTCGTCATGAGATTCATGTCGACGGCGGGCCCGTACGTCGCAGGGTCGTATCCGATCGGCGTACCGTCGATCAGGGGAGAATAGGCGCGGAACCTGCCCGTGAGGATGATGGCATCGCACGCCACATCCTGGATCTTCTGGGTCCGGCGGTCCATCAGCCGGACCCCTTCCACCCGCTTGGTTCCCAAGATGCCCTGCACGGACGTCCCCGTGTAGAGGGGGATCCCCAGCATCCCGCCCATGGAACGCGCCAACCAGGGATAGGTCTGTACTTCATCGTCTTCCTCCACCAGCCCCTCGATCGCCGTGCCGGCATGACGGAGGGTGAGTACGCAGGACAGGGCGACGATCTCGCTCCCCAGGATGATCGCCCGCTTTCCCGGCTTCGAACCGCAGTTCCTCACCAGTTCCTGCAGCGATCCCGTCGTGAAAATGCCCGCGGGCCGGAGGCCGGGAAGCAACCGCGTGTCGCGGGGACTCTCGTAGCATCCCGTCGCAAGGAGAACGGTCCGCGCCTCGTACATCGCATAGCCTTCCGGAGATCCCACCTGAAGACGGTGAGGCGCGCCGTTTTCTCCGGGAACGATCTGCATGACCGTCGCGTTCACGTGAATCTCGGTCGAAGTCCTCCTGGCGAGACGGTCCAGCTTTCTCGCGTATGCCGGTCCGGTATGCAGCCTTCCCAGATCCCGCATCCCGAAGAAGACGTGGCAGGTGCGGGGAATCCCTCCCAGCTCCGGCCCGCTTTCAAACAGCGCGACCTTGCCCCTCTGCGTTCCCGCGAGTTCGAGGCACGCCGAAACGCCGGCCGGTCCGCCGCCGATAATGGCAACATCCAGTGATTTCCGAAAATCCATTTCTGCTCCTTCCGGGAAGGCGCGTCAACCGCCCGTGGTTGCCTCCCTATCCCGCATAATTCGATCGAGTTCCCTTTTTCGTTATTGCTTCAATCGGCTGCTTCATCTCCCGTGCCAGGATGGCGGCGATCTTCGCGCTGCAGAAATTCCCCTGGCAGCGCCCCATGGAGGCCCGCGTGCGCATCTTCACGCCGTCGACGGTCCGGGCGCCGCGGCGGACGGCCTCCACGATCTCTCCCTCCGTCACCTCTTCGCACCGGCAGACGACGCGCCCGAACGCGGGGCTTTCCGCCGCGAGCCGCTGTCGCTCTTCGATGCCGGCGCCCCGGATCCTCGGGAACGGCTTCCGGATCGGATCGAACTTCTCG
>DAOSIS010000015.1:0-89116 GCA_035366835.1 Syntrophales bacterium
CTGGTGGGCCAGGGCAGAATCGAACTGCCGACACATGGATTTTCAGTCCATTGCTCTACCGACTGAGCTACCGGCCCATTGCGCCGCAAGCGCAGAAGCGGCGAAAAGAGGCTTTCCTCTATATAATGTAGTCCTCTTTGTCAAGGTCTTTTTCCGGCGCCGAAGGCGGCGTTTCTACGCGCTTTTTCCTCTCGTAAACCACGACCGTTCCGGCGATGTGATCGTGCCAGCCCCGCTTCCTGCGGTCCACGGCGATCCATAGAAATCCCAGGTAGAGGGGCAGGAGCGATACGATGTAGCCCACCCAGCGCAGGAAGGCGAGTCCGAACGTCATCGGGCTTCCATCGAGGGGCCGCACGCGAAGCCCCATGATCATCTTCCCCGGCGTCCGCCCGCCGGCGCCGTGGAAGTAAACGAAATAGAGGAACTTCGTCACGAACGAGGCCGCGGCGGCGTAGCCCAGGAAGAGCGGGCCCCCGTAGGTTATGAGGGCCGGCCATTCGTCCGGCGTCAGGCGACCGAGCAGCAAAGCGACGACACCCGTGAGCAGGAGAAGATGGACGACGACGAAGATGATGGCGGCGTCGATGGCAAAGGCCAGGGCCCGCCGCCAGAATCCTCCGTAACGTTCGACGGTCATGGCGCGGGACTCCTCTCTGCGGAGACGCCTCCGAAGGACCCCAGCTCGTACTGAAGAATCGACAGGATGGCGACAACGGCCGTCTCGACCTTGAGCACCCGCGGGCCGATGCTGACGGACCGGAATCCCGCCGACAGGGCCGCCTCGACTTCTTCCGGCGCGAATCCCCCCTCGGGGCCGATGAGGACGAAGCAGGCGCCCGGCGGCTTGTCGCGCCAGGGCGAAAGCACTTCCCGTGCGCCGCGCTGCGATTCCTCTTCCCAGAAGATCAGTTTCAGGTCCGCCGGGGAGGAGGCGTCGAGGACGTCCCGGAGCGATCCCGGCTTTTCGAGGGCGGGAAGGAAGAGCCTGCCGGACTGCCGCGCCGCCTCAAAGGCGATCTTCCGCCAGCGGTCGGCCTTGGATGCGGCCGCGGAGGGAGAGAGCCGCGGGACGGAGCGCTGGGAAGAGAAGGGCAGGATGCGCGAGACGCCGACTTCGACGGCCTTCCGGACGACCGCGTCCATCGTCACGCCTTTCGGCAAGGCTTGGGCGAGGCTGATGCGGGGGCCGGTCTCGGTGCGTTCGGTGCGGCTCAGGACTTCTACGACGACGGTTTGGGGATTGATGCGCTCGACGCGGGCCGCGAATTCGAGACCCGCGCCGTCGAAGAGCAGGAACGGATCGCCCGCCTTCAGGCGCAGGACGGACCGGATGTAATGGGCGTCGTCGCCCGTGAGGTCGCGCCGCTGCCCTTCCAGCAGGCCCGGGGCGGTCAGGATGCGCGGTGTGGTCACCGGCCGTCCTCCTCCTTTTTCAGGACGTAACAGTACCACTCTTTTTCCGAGATCGCGTTGTGGATGGCGAGCGGCGGGACAAGGAAATGCTCCTCGATGTCGGAGCGGTCCTGGTCGATGATGCCCGAGATGACGAGATAGCCGTTGCGCTGCACGAGCGACAGGAGGTGACTGCGGAGCCTGAGGAGGATCTTGGCCGTGAGGTTGGCGACGATCAGCTCGAAGGACTCATGGATGCCGGTGACGTCCCTGTTGAGGATCTCCAGGCGGTCCGTGACTTCATTGATCCCGCTGTTTTCCCGCGCAATCTCCACGGCCTTCTTGTCCGTATCGACGCAGAGCACGCGCTCGGCGCCGAGCTTTGCGCCGGCGATCCCGAGGATGCCGGTGCCCGTGCCTACGTCGAGCATCCGCCAGCGGGGAAAGGTCCGGTCCTTCAACAGGAGGTCTTCGATCGCCCCGAGGCACATCCGCGTCGAGGCGTGCTGGCCCGTTCCGAAGGCCATGCCGGGGTCGATCTCGATGACGATGTCCCGGCTGGAAGGCGAGTAGCGCTCCCATGTGGGTTTGATGACGATGTTGCGGCTCACCCGGATCGGCTTGAAATACTTCTTCCAGGCCTCGGCCCAGTCGGGGTCGGAGATTTCCTCCGTCGAAAGGACGACCTCCGGGAGGTCGGGGAAGATCTCGTGCAGGCTCGCGGCGTAGGCCTTGAGCGAGGCCAGCCTCTTTTCGAGGCGGATGTCGAAGGGGAGATAGGCCTTGATCGACCCGGGGAACGTTCCCTTGGGGAGGTCGTCCAGGGCGGCCGGAACGGCCTCCTCTTGGAACACCCCCTGGGCGCCGAGCTCCGTGAGGAAGTTGGAGAGGGCGTCGCCCAATTCGGCGGGCGCCGTCGCCTCGATCTTCAGCCACCTTTCCTTTTTTGGAGTTTCCTTCGGGGTCTCCGCCATGACGGCCTCCTCGGTGCGAGGTCAACGGTGATTTTTTCCGGAACCGGACGGTCAAGCTATAACCCCTTTCGGCGGAGATTGCAAGGCGCGGCGGCACCCCGGCCGGCTTGAATTTTCGGGGTCGCCGTGCTAGCGTCGGAGCGTCCGGTTTTTCCAGCCGGAATCGAGGAGATCGCCTGTGCGTTACTATCCCGTCAACCTGGATATCCGGGGGAGGCGATGCGTGGTCATCGGAGGCGGAGCCGTCGCCGTGAGGAAAGTGGAGCGCCTGCTCGAATGCGGCGCGAAGATCACCGTGGTGTCCGAAAAGCTTGCGCCGGCCCTCGTTCACCTGAGGGAGAAGGGCGCCATCGAACACGTGCCGTCGGACTATGACGGGAGGCATCTCCGCGGCGCGTTCCTCGTGGTCGGCGCCACGGACCGGGACGATGTGAACGGGCGGATCAGCGACGACTGCCGGCGCGCGGGCATCCTGGTGAACATCGTGGACGACCCGGCGCGGTGCGATTTCATCCTGCCGTCGCTGGTGCAGCGGGGGGACCTGCAGATCGCCGTTTCCACGGCGGGCGCGAGCCCGGCGCTGGCGAAGAAGCTGCGGCTGGAGCTGGAGGAAAGGTACGGACCGGCCTATGCGATCCTGGCCGCCATCCTCGGGGAACTGCGGGCCGGGGTGACGAAGCGCGGCGGCCCGGCGGAGGACCGCGGGAAGGTGTTCGAGACCCTCGTGAACTCGGATATCGTCGCGGCGATCGAACGGGGCGACCGGGATGGCGTCCGGAGGATCATCCGCGACATCGCGGGCCTGGAATTCGACGCGGACCGGTTCATGAAGTGAGGGCGCGGAAGACAAAAATGGTTGTCATTCCCTCTATGCCTCCTCCTGTCTTTCCCGCGAAAGCGGGGGGCGAGCGCCCTGCGTGCCCATTTGTGTCACCCCCGCGAAAGCGGGGGTCCAGGGCTTTGCTGAGCACAACGCGAAGTTCGAAAGACACTGGGTTCCCGCTTTCGCGGGAATGACAAATTAGAGAAGCGGAAATGACAGAGAAGTAAGCGGAAGAGTGTGAGATATGGACATTCTTTTCTTCAAAGCGGCCGTCGCTGCCTACCTCGCGAGCGCCGTCGCCTACGGGTTTTCCCTGACGACCCGGCAGGTCTCCGCCGCGAGGGTGGCCACGTGGTTCATGTTTGCCGCCTTCCTCTGCCACAGCATGTCCTTTTTCGCCCTCTTCACCGGATCGGCCGGCCGCGTTCCCCTGACGAGCATCCACGAAACGCTCTCCCTTTTCGTCTGGGCGATGACCGGCGTCTATCTCGTCCTGCAGCTCAAGACGAAGACGCGGGTCCTCGGGGCCTTCATCTCGCCCGTGGCGGTGGTCGTGATGATCGTCGCCTCGGTCCGCCTGGGGGGCGAGGTGTCCCTGCCGGCCCCTCTGCAGAGTTCGCTCGTGCCGGTGCACGTGTTCCTGTCCGTGATCGGCGAGGCCCTCTTCGTGATCGCCGGTGCGGCCGGCGCCATGTACCTGATCCAAGACCGCCTGATCAAGAAGAGGGGGAAGAGGAGCTTCAGCCGCTACCTGCCGTCGCTCCTGGACCTGGACCGGATCCATCACGTCTGTCTCATGGCCGGATTCCCCGTGCTGACGCTGGGGATATTCGTCGGTTCCATCTGGGCGCGGACGGCCTGGGGAAGCGCCTGGCAGTGGGACCCCAAACAGGTCTGGACGCTTGCCTTCTGGCTTCTCTACGCCTTCCTCCTGCACCAGAGGCTCGCCATCGGCTGGAAGGGCCACCGGGCGGCCCTTTTTTCGGTCCTGGCCCTGGCGGTCGTGATCGTGTTTTTCGTCGCAGGCGCGGTCTTTTTCCCCACGGTGCACAGGTTCGCGTGATCCTATGAAGCTCGTTCTCGTCGGCATGAATCATCAGAGCGCCCCCCTGGAAGTCCGGGAGAGGATGGCGCTCGCCTGCGGGGACGCCCGGACGTCGCTGCGGGAGATCGTCCTCCTGCCCGACGTGCGCGAGGTCCTTTACCTCTGCACCTGCAACCGGATCGAGATCCTCGCCCATGTGCCGGCGTCTGCGGACGCCGGGTTCCTGCGGGCCTTTGCGGCTGCGCAGGGCGGGCTCTCCGAGAAGGAGGCCGCCGATTTCCTGTACGCGCGCGAAAACGACGAGGCCGTGCGGCACCTCTTCCGGGTCGCCGCGGGCATCGATTCCCTCGTGATGGGCGAGCCCCAGATCCTGGGACAGGTCAAGGAGGCCTACCGCCAGGCGGTCCGCAGCCGGACCAACGGCATCCTTCTCAACAAGACGATGCACCACACCTTCCGCGTCGCCAAGCGCATCCGCACCGAGACGGGGATCGCGGACAACGCCGTCTCCGTGAGCTTCGCCGCCGTCGAGCTGGCGAAGAAGATCTTCGGCGACCTGGGCGGGAAGACCGTCCTCGTGGTCGGGGCCGGCGAGATGGCGGAGCTGGCGGCCCGCCACCTGATCGCGAACGGGGCGGCGCGCATCCTCGTCGCGAACCGGACCCCCGAACGCGCCGCGGCGCTGGCGAAATCCTTCGGCGGGACGGCCGTGCCCTTCGCCGAAATCGGCCGGGCGCTGCAGGAGGCGGACATCGTCATCAGCTCGACGGGTGCGTCCGGCTTCGTGATCAACGTGGAGATGGTCGCGGCTGCCCTGTACCGGAAGAAGAACCGCCTGCTGTTCCTGATCGACATCGCCGTGCCGAGGGACATCGAGCCCAACGCCGGCGACATCGACAACGTCTACCTGTACAACATCGACCACCTCCAGGAGGTCGTCGACGAGAACCGCGCCTCCCGCATGCGGGAGGCCGTGCGGGCCGAGGCGATCATCGAGGAGGAGGTCGGCCGCTTCCGCGCCTGGTTCGATGCCCTCGACGTCGTTCCCACGATCGTCGCGCTCAGGGAGAAACTCGAAGGCGTGGCGCAGGGCGAGCTCAAGGACGCAACCGCCTGGCTCGCGGGCCTCAAGGAGGAGGACCGCCGGCGGGTGGAGTATCTCGCAACCGCGATGATCAACAAGATCCTCCACGATCCGATCACCGCCCTGAAGGACGAGAGCGCCGACGGCGGGGGGCTTCCCTACGTGGCGGCGGTCCGGAGGCTCTTCGGCTTGGACCGGGAGACGCAAAAACCGGAAGGAGAAACGCCATCGACCGGACATTGAGAATCGGCAGCCGGGGCAGCTCCCTGGCGCTCACGCAGACCAACGTCGTGGCGAAGGCCCTCCGGGACGCGAACCCCGGACTGCAGACGGAGATCTTGATCATCCGGACGAAGGGCGACATCATGCAGGACACGGCCCTGGCGCGGATCGGCGGCAAGGGGCTCTTCGTCAAGGAGATCGAGGAGGCGCTCCTGGCGGGGACGGTCGACATCGCCGTCCACAGCCTGAAGGACATGCCCGCCGAACTTCCTGAAGGGCTGGAGATCGGCGCGACGCCGGAGCGCGGGGACCCACGGGACGCCTGGATCGCGGCCGACGGCCGGCGGATCGAGGATGCGCCCCCCGGCGCCCGTATCGGGACGGGATCGCTCCGGCGCGGCCTGCAGGTCAGGAGGATGGTGCCCCAGGCGGAGATCGTGCCGATCCGGGGAAACCTGGATACGCGGATCCGGAAGATTGCCTCCGAGAGGCTGGCGGGGGTCGTCGTGGCGGCGGCGGGGCTGAGCCGCATGGGATGGACGGATCGGGCGACGCAGATCCTCGCGCCGGATGTGATGCTGCCGGCCGTCGGCCAGGGGATCCTCGCCGTCGAGATGCGCAGCGGCGATCGCGGCGTCCGGGAGATCCTGCAGCCCATTAACGATGCCGCCACCGGGCTGGCGGCGAAGGCGGAGCGGGCGTTCCTGCGGGCGCTGGGCGGCGGCTGCCAGCTGCCGGTTGCGGCCTACGCGGAAAGCCGGGAGGGGCGGCTGCGGATCACGGGCCTCGTGGGAAGCGCGGACGGATCGGCTGCGATCCGCGACGCGATGGAGGGGCCGGACGAAAGCGCCGCGGCCATGGGAACGGAAGTGGCCGAAAGGATCCTCCGCGCCGGGGGCAGGGAACTGCTCGCCGCGGTGTACGGGAAGTAATTCCCCGTTATTCCCGTTTTCTGTTTGTCATTCCCGCGAACGCGGGAATCCAGGGAATTCGGGGAGATCGTCTTCGCCGCTCTTGGAGTATGCAAAGAGCTGGGTCTCCGCGTTCGCGAGGACGACGCGGTCCTGGACGGCATGTGGAACGACCCCATCGCTGGGTCCCCGCGTTCGCGAGGACGACAGGGGTGATTGTCATTCCCGAGGGAGCGGGAGGTCATCGTGAAAAAAGGCAAGGTCTATATCGTCGGCGCCGGTCCGGGGGACGCGGGGCTCATCACGCTGAAGGGTGTCCGGTGCCTGGAGCGGGCGGACGTCGTGATCTACGATCACTTGGTCAACCCGGAGATCCTGCGCCACGCCCACGCGGAGGCGCAGTTCATCTACGCGGGCAAGCAGGGCGGCGACCACACGCTGTCCCAGGACGAGATCAACGCCCGCCTCGTCGCGGAGGCGGCGGCCGGCAAGATCGTCACCCGTCTCAAAGGCGGGGACCCGCTCATCTTCGGCCGCGGCGGCGAAGAGGCCGAAGTCCTCAGCAATGCGGGCATCGACTTCGAGATCGTTCCCGGCGTCACCTCCGCCATTGCCGTGCCGGCCTATGCCGGGATCTCGTTGACCCAGCGGGGATACACCTCGACGCTCGCCTTCGTGACAGGCCACGAGGACCCGAACAAGGAAGGGAGCGACATCGACTGGCGAAGCCTCGCCGGGATCGGGACCCTCGTTTTTCTCATGGGCGTCAAGAACCTTCCGAGCATCGCCGCCGAGCTGATCGCGCACGGCAAGGCCGCCGAAACTCCGGCCGCGCTGATCCGCTGGGGCACGACACCGGACCAGCGGACCGTGACGGCCCCGCTCTCCGGCATCGCCGATGCCGCGGAGAGGGCAGCCATCGAGCCGCCGGCGATCCTCGTTGTGGGCGACGTGGTGTCGCTCCGGGAAAGACTGAACTGGTTCGAAAGACTCCCCCTCTTCGGGAAGGGGATCGTCGTCACGAGGCCGGAGGATCAGGCCGAAGGGCTGCGCGCGCTCCTGGCGGCCCAGGGGGCGCGGGTGATCTTCTTCCCGACGATCCGCGTGGAGCCGCCTGCGGGCTGGGGGCCCGTCGACGATGCGATCGGGCGGATCGGCGCCTACGGCTGGATCGTCTTCACGAGCGCCAACGGCGTCGACTTTTTCCTGAAGCGGCTGAAGGAAAAGGGACGGGATCTCCGGGACCTCAAGAGCATCCGCATTGCCACGATCGGGCCCGCCACGGCGGCGAAGCTCAGGGCACTGGGCCTGCGCGTGGACCTCGTGCCGGAACGGTACCTCTCGGAAGGCGTCGTCGAGGCCTTCTCCGCGCTCGACATGGCGGGCAAATGCGTCCTCCTGCCCCGGGCGGAGGAGGCGCGGGACGTCATCCCCGAGGGGCTGCGGCGGATGGGGGCGGCGGTGGACGTCGTGACCGTCTACCGGACGGTCTCCTCGGACCGCGATCCCGCGGAGATCCTCGGACCGCTGCGCGAGGGCCGGATCGACGTCCTCACCTTCACGAGCCCCTCGACGCTGACGAACTTCCTCAGGCTGATGGGGAGCGACTTCGCGCTTCCGGCGGGCGTCAAGATCGCCTGCATCGGCCCGATCACGGCTGCCGCCGTCCGCAAGGCGGGCCTGCCGGTCGACATCGTGGAGGAGCGCTATACCGTGGAGGGCCTCGTCGAGGCAATCGTGCGGCATTTTGCAGGCGGAGGCGCGGCATGATCGGCATTTCCAAGCTCTACTGCGGCGCCGTGGAAGCCGGCGACGTCCTGCGCTACGGGCGGCATTCCGCGAAACTGCCCTCGCACCTGCTGCAGTTCTCCGCCGACAAGAAGCCCGTCGTCGTCTGGAACATGACGCGCCGGTGCAACCTGCGCTGCGTCCACTGCTACTCCTCCTCGCGGAACGTGCCCTACAGGGGCGAGCTCACGACGGAGGAGGGAAAGAAGCTGATCGCCGACCTGGCCGCCTTCGGCTCGCCGGTGATCCTCTTTTCCGGGGGCGAGCCGCTCATCCGGAAGGACCTTCCGGAACTGGCGCAATTTGCCGTCGAAAAGGGCATGCGGGCGGTGATCTCGACCAACGGCACGCTCATCACGAAGTGGACGGCGGCCGAATTCAGGAAGATCGGCCTTTCCTACGTGGGTATCAGCCTGGACGGGCTGGAGGAGACGCACGACCGCTTCCGCGGCGTCCCGGGCGCTTTCCGGCGCGCGATCCGTGCGATCCGCCTGTGCCGCGAGGCGGGGATCAAGGTGGGCGTGCGCTTCACCGTCAACCGTCACAACGTCGCCGACGTGCCCGCGATCTTCGATCTCCTGGAAGCGGAAGACATCCCCCGCTGCTGCTTCTACCATCTCGTCTACGCCGGGCGCGGCTCGGCCCTGCGCGAGGAGGACCTGACGCACGCCGGGAGCCGGGCGCTCCTGAACCTCATCATGGACCGGACCAGGGACCTCTTCGGCCGGGGCAAGCCCAAGGAGATCCTCACCGTGGACAACCACGCCGACGGCCCCTTCGTCTACCTGCGCCTGCGGCGCGAGGACCCGAAGCGCGCGGCAGAGGTCCTCGAACTGCTGAAGATGAACGAGGGGAACAGCTCCGGCCTCGGCATCGGCTGCGTCAGCTGGGACGGCACCGTCCATCCCGACCAGTTCTGGCGGAACGTCGCCCTCGGGAACGTCCGGGAGAGGCCCTTCGGCGAAATCTGGACGGATGCATCCAACAAGCTGCTCATGAAGCTCAAGGACAAGAAGCCGCACCTGACGGGCCGCTGCCGGACCTGCCGGTGGCTCGACGTCTGCGGCGGAAATTTCCGGGCAAGGGCGGAATCGGTGACGGGCGACGTCTGGGCGCCCGACCCCGCCTGCTACCTGACGGACGAAGAAATCCGATAGCCGAACGGCAGCAGGGAGGCTGTTTCCTGCAAGATGGGCCCGCATTCCTGAATCGGATTGAATTCCTCATCGTTTCCGGGTAGCATTCATTGCACATTCCATAATCGAATGTGTGGATGGCGGAGTGCCGGTAATGGATGACAGAACGACGCACTGGATTGAGAGGGTTGGTTATTTGTCACTGCAAGCTGCATCATCATGATCAGTGAGGAGATTATCCTATGCAATTCCCCGAGTACCGGCCGCGCCGGCTGAGAAAGAACGAGAATTTCCGGAGGATGCTGCGGGAGACGACGCTTTCCGTGGACAACCTGATCTATCCGCTCTTCGTCGTCACGGGAAAGGACGTGAAGAAGCCGATCGAATCCATGCCGGGCCAGTTCCAGCTTTCCGTGGACCGGCTGGTCAAGGAGGTCCAGCGCGCCAAGGAGCTGGGCATCCCCGCCGTGCTCCTCTTCGGCATCCCTGAAAAGAAGGACGAGCAGGCCACGGGGGCCTTCGCCGAGCACGGGATCGTCCAGCAGGCCGTCCGCCGCCTGAAGGAGAAGGTGCCGGACATTCTCGTCGTCACCGACGTCTGCCTCTGCGAGTACACGAGCCACGGCCACTGCGGCATGCTGCAGGGGGAGGAGGTGGACAACGACGCCACGCTGGAGGTCCTCGCGGAGACGGCCGTCTCCCATGCGAAGGCGGGGGCCGACATGGTGGCGCCGTCGGCGATGATGGACGGCCAGATCGGGGCGCTCCGCGACGCCCTGGACGAGACGGGTTTCGGGGCCGTGCCGATCATGGCCTATGCGGCCAAGTTCGCATCCTGCTTCTACGGGCCCTTCCGGGAGGCGGCCGAGAGCGCGCCGCAGTTCGGCGACCGCCGGGCCTACCAGATGGATCCGGCCAACGGCGACGAGGCGATCCGCGAGATGAACCTCGACGTCCAGGAGGGTGCCGACATCCTCATGGTGAAACCGGCGCTTCCTTACCTGGATCTCGTGCGGCGGGCCAAGGAGGAGTTCGACCTCCCCGTCGCCGCGTACAACGTAAGCGGCGAGTACGCCATGGTCAAGGCGGCCGCCGCGATGGGCTGGCTGGACGGCGAACGGGCGATGATGGAGTCGCTGACCGCGATCCGGCGCGCCGGCGCGGACATCATCCTCACCTATTTCGCCCCCGAAGTGGCGCGGATCCTGGGAAAATGAAGCCGAAGGCGCCGCAACTCCTGCCGTCCGAACTGCGCATGGTCGCCTGGGAGGTGACGCGCAGCTGCAACCTGGCCTGCGCCCATTGCCGGGCCTCGTCGGAGCGCGGACCCTATCCCGGCGAACTGGATACGGAAGCCTGCCTTCGCCTCCTCGACGGGATCGCCGCCGTCGGGAAGCCCGTCATCATCCTGACCGGCGGAGAGCCGCTGCTGCGGCAGGATGTCTTCGCGATCGCCGCCTACGGCGACCGCCTGGGACTGCGCATGGTCATGGCGACGAACGGGACGCTCGTCACGGCGGGGACGGTGCAGAAGATGATCGCGGCGGGCATCCGGCGCGTGAGCGTCAGCATCGACGGGCCGGGCGCGTCGACCCACGACGCCCTGCGGCGCGTGCCGGGGGCCTTCGCCGGTGCGGTCGCCGGGATCGAGACGCTGAAGAGGGGCGGCATGGAGTTCCAGGTCAATACGACGGTGACGCGCGCAAACTTCGGCCGTCTCGCCGAGATCCACGCCCTTGCAGTCGGGATCGGCGCCGCGGCGCACCACATCTTCCTCCTCGTCCCGACGGGCCGGGGGAAGGAGATGGCGGGCGAAGAGATTTCTGCCGAACAGTACGAAAGGACGCTCGAGTGGTTCCACGAGCGCAGCCGCGAAAGCATGATCCAGGTCAAGGCGACATGCGCGCCCCATTACTTCCGCGTGGAGCGGCAGCGGCGGGCAAAGGAGCCGGCGGCCGCGGATGACCGGGCGAAGGCCGGGCCGGCGCGGCATCCCTTTTCCGCCTCGACGCGGGGCTGCCTCGGAGGGATCTCGTTCTGCTTCATCTCCCACGTCGGCAGCGTCCAGCCCTGCGGCTACCTGGAGCTGGAGGCGGGAAAGGTGACGGAGAGGCCTTTCGCGGAGATCTGGCGGGAAGCGCGGCTCTTCACAGCGCTGCGCGACCTGGGCCGCTACGAAGGCAAATGCGGGCGCTGCGAGTTCGTGCGCGTCTGCGGCGGCTGCCGGGCGAGGGCTTACGAGGCGACGGGCGACTTCCTTGCCGAAGAGCCGCTTTGCATCTACGAGCCGAGGGGCGGATAATACCTGTAATATTTGTTGGCGCAGAGCTTCCGTTGCTCCCCTCACGAAAGCGGGGGGATGACAAAAAGTAACAGGGGAATGACAAAGAAGACGGAGATTGCGAAACGTGGACGACATCGACCGCAAGATCCTGAACCGCATCCAGAGGGAGTTCCCGATCGCGGAAGAACCCTTCAGGATCTTGGGCGAGGAACTGGGCATCGGCGAGGATGATCTGATCGGGCGCATCCGCAGGATGAAGGAGGAAGGCCTCATCCGCAGGATCGGCGCCGTCTTCGAGGGCAGGAAGCTGGGCTTCGTTTCCACGCTCTGCGCCGCGCGGGTCCCGGAAGAGAGCCTGCAGCGGTTCGTGGAGACGGTGAACGCCCTGCCCGGCGTGACGCACAACTACCGGCGGAGCGGAGAGTACAACATCTGGTTCACGCTGATCGCCCATTCGGAAGAGCGGCTGCGGTCGGAGATCGACGCGATCAAGACCGGTACAGGCGTGGAGGATATCCTGGAGATGCGGGCGGTGCGGACATTCAAGATCGACGCGCGCTTCGAGGTGTAGATGTCGCTGAAAATGTCCTGCCCCGGTCAAGGTAGAGAAAGCGGAGTAATTGCGCTGTCGTCCCCGCTCCCGTCTCCGCGAGGGCAGGCTGCAGCGGGGACCCAGCTCTTTTCACATCCCAAGACGGAGGGGGCAAATATTCTCATTTTCCTAGATTCCCACTTCCATGGGAATGACGCCAACCTTTGTCACCCCCGCGAAAGCGGGGGCGGGAATGACAGAGAGTAGGCGGGCGTGACAGGGATCGAAAAACGCCGGGACGAAGGGGAAGACTGCAATGACGACAGTTGATGAACGAAAAGAGACGGGATGGATAAGAGAATGAAGGGACTGACGTTGCGCGGTTGCCACAGCGTGGGAGTGGCGGTTCTGCTGGCTCTGTGCCTGATGACTTCCTTTTCGGCGTCCGCCGCGGAGAAAGGCGTCTGGGTCGAGGCGACGGGGCAGGCCTATCTGGGAGAGAACGACACGCTCAGCGAAATCAAGAAGGCGGCGCGCCGCGACGCGCAGGCCAAGGCGATCGAGCAGGCCGTAGGGGTCTTCATCAAGTCCCACACGCTCGTTTCCAACAGCCAGGTCGCAGAGGACCTCATCTATGCCGCCGTACGCGGCAAGCTCGCCAAGGTGAAGGTCCTCGGCGAGGGATGGGACGACAGGGAGAAGAATCTCTGGACGATCAAGGTCCGCGCACTCGTCGAGCCCTCCTATCCGGAAAAGGGCGGCGGCTTTTCCGTGAAAGCCACCCTGTCCAAGTCGGAACTCAAGGAAGGGGACGAGGTGCGGATCTTCTACAAGGTCAGCCGCGATTGCTACGTCTACCTCTTCTCCGTCGCCGCCGACGACTCGGTGACGCTGCTTTTCCCGAACGCGCAGCAGCGGGAAAACCTCGCCCGGGCGGACCAGGCCTACGAATTTCCTCCCGCCGGCAGCCCCATCCGCCTCAAGGCGATGCTCCTGCCCGGCCAAAAGGGGAAGACTGCGGAGGAGCGCATCAAGATCATCGCCACGAAGGAGAAGGAGGACCTCATCCCCCTGGGATTTCAGGAGGGGATGTTCAAGGTGTACGATGCCCGCTCCACGGGCCTCGTGAGCGACCTCGTCCGGCGTCTCAACGCCATCGACCCCGCCGACTGGGCCCAGGCGCAGGCGGTGTACACGATCGAGCGGTAAAAGCTGTCATTCCCGCCCCCGCTTTCGCGAGGGTAAACTGCAGCGGGAATCCAGGGTCTTGAAAATCGGGGCCCGTGTTGAGCAGAGCGCTGGACCCCCGCTTTCGCGGGGGTGACAAAGGTTGGCGTCATTCCCATGGAAGTGGGAATCTAGGAAAACGAGAATATTTGCCCCCTCCGTCTTGGGATGTGAAAAGAGCTGGGTCCCTGCTGCAGCCTGCCCTCGCGGAGGCGGGAGCGGGGGCGACAAGTTTAGAAACGAGAAGGTGTTGATCCAACATGACCGACCCAACGAAGAAGCCCGCCTTCTACCTCGTCGACGGGAACAACTACCTGTACCGGGCGTTCTATGCGATCCCGGAACTGTCGAACTCCAAGGGCTTCCCGACGAACGCCATCTACGGCTTCACGACGATGCTGATCCGCCTCCTGAAGGAGCACGAACCGTACTGCATCGCCGTGGCCTTCGACCTGAAGGGGCCGACCTTCCGGCACGAGGCCTTCGACGGCTACAAGGCCACGCGAAAGGCCACGCCCGATGCGCTGATCCCGCAGATCCGCTACGTCAAGGACGTCGTGCGCGGGTTCTCCATCCCCGTGCTCGAGCAGGAGGGAATCGAGGCGGACGACATCATCGGCACGCTGGCCCGCCGCTACGCCGGCGAAGGGATGCAGGTCGTCATCGTCTCGGGCGACAAGGACATGATGCAGCTCATTTCCGAGAACGTCTCGATGATCGACACGATGAAGGACAAGACCTACGATATCGCGGCCGTGCGCGAGAAGTTCGGCGTCGGCCCCGACAAGGTCGTCGACATCCTCGGCCTGACGGGTGACGTCTCCGACAACATCCCCGGCGTGCCCGGCATCGGGCCCAAGAACGCCCTCCGCCTGATCGAGGAATTCGGGTCGCTGGAGGCGATCCTGCAGAACATCGACAAGGTGAAAAACGGGCGGGCGAAGGAGGCCCTCGAGAAATACGCCGACCAGGCGCGGATGAGCCGCGAACTCGCCATGATACGGACGGACGCCGATTTCTCCTTCGACCTCGCGGCCTGCCGCTACACCGGCCCGGACCCGGAGGCGCTGAAGGCCCTCTTCAAGGAATTCGAGTTTTCCTCCCTTCTGCAGGAGCTGAAGATCCGCGAAACGGCGCTGGAGGGAGACTACCGGCTCGTCGGGACCGCCGGAGATCTGGAGACCCTCGCGGCGGAACTGCGGAAGGTCGGGGCTCTGGCCATCGACGTCATTTTCGAAGGGGACGGGGCCATGAATGCCTCGCCGGTGGGCGTCGCCCTCTGCGCGGAGCGCGGCCGGTCCTTCTATGTCCCCTTTCCCTCGGGCGTCACGGAGGGAGTGCCGCTGGAGAAGGTGCGCAGCCTGCTGGGGCCGGTCCTCGCCGACGGGAGCGTCGCCAAGTACGGCCACGACCTGAAAAGCGCACTCCTGGCGCTGGGGAAGGCGGGCATCGATCTGGCGGGCCTGAAGTGCGACACGATGGTCGCCGCCTATCTCCTCAATCCGTCGCGCCACGGCTTCGAGCTGCCCGACGTGGCGCGGGAATTCCTGGGGCACGAGGTGGCCGCGGCGAAGGAAATCGCCGGGAGCGGCGCGAAGGCCGTGCCCATGGGGGCCATTCCCCTGGAGACGATGAGGCCCTACGCGTGCCGGAAGGTCGATGCGGTTCTTGCGCTGGAACCCATTCTCTGCGCGCAGGTGCAGACGGGCGGCCTCGGGGACCTCTTCAACGAAGTGGAGATGCCGCTCCTTTCGGTCCTCGCCGCGATGGAGAAGAAGGGCGTCCTCCTAGACACGACCGTCCTGAAGGACATGTCGCGCGAGACTGCGCAGCTCCTGTCGATGTCGGAGGAGAAAATCTACCGCCTCGCCGGGGAGCGCTTCAACATCAACTCCCCCAAGCAACTCCAGGGCATCCTCTTCGAGAAGCTCAAACTGGCCAAGGGCAGGAAGACGAAGGACGGCTATTCGACGGACATGGAGGTGCTGGCTTCGCTCGCCAAGGGCCATGAGCTTCCCGCGGAGATCCTGGCCTACCGGAGCCTGATGAAGCTCAAGACGACGTACATCGACGCCCTGCCGCAGATGGTGAACCCGGCGACGGGCCGCGTCCACACCTCGTTCAACCAGACGGCGACGGCGACGGGCCGGCTCTCGAGCAGCAATCCGAACCTCCAGAACATCCCCATCCGCACGCTCGAGGGGAAGCGGATCCGCCAGACCTTCATCGCGCCGGAGGGCTGGGTCCTCGTCTCGGCCGACTATTCGCAGATCGAGCTCCGGATCCTGGCGCACCTGTCCGGGGACGAGACCCTGATCGCGGCCTTCGACTCCGGAGAGGACATCCACAGCCGGACCGCCTCAGACGTCTTCGGCGTCTTTCCCGAGATGGTCAACGCCGAGATGCGCCGCCAGGCCAAGGTGATCAACTTCGGCATCCTCTACGGCATGAGCCCCTTCGGCCTCGCCAAGGAGCTGGGCGTGAACCAGAAGCTGGCGCAGACCTACATCGAGGGCTATTTCGCCAAATACGCCGCCGTCCGGGCCTATCTCGACGAGATCCTGGCCTGCGCCCGGAAGAACGGCTACGTCGAGACGCTGTTGTCCCGGCGCCGCTACATCCCGGAGATCAAGTCCCCGAACAACGCCGTGCGCCAGTTCGCGGAGCGCACCGCGATCAACGCCCCCATCCAGGGGACGGCCGCCGACCTCATCAAGGTGGCGATGGTCAACATCTCCGGGATCTTCGCGAGGAAGAAGCTGCGGACCGCCATGATCCTCCAGGTGCACGACGAACTCGTCTTCGAGGCGCCGGAGGAGGAGCGGGAGGAAGTGACGGCGATCGTCAAGAAGGAGATGGAAGAGGTGATACGCCTCCGCGTTCCCCTCCGGGTGGACATCGCCTCCGGCCGCAACTGGGACGAGGCGCACTGAGAGGATGCGGCGGATCTCCGCCGCGGAGAGCAGGTGATCGGCTATGGCGCGCTTCGATTACGACCTGGGGATCCTCGGCGGCGGGGCTGCCGGCCTCACGGCGGCGGCCGGCGGGGCGCAGTTCGGCGCGAAAACGATCCTGATCGAGAAATCGGCGCGGCTCGGCGGGGATTGCCTCCATTTCGGGTGCGTGCCCTCCAAGACGCTCATCCGGACGGCGGCCGTCCGGTCGCTGGCGAAACGCGCCCCGGCGTTCGGCCTGCCGGCGTTGGACCTCCCGCCCGTGGACCTGGGCGCCGTCATGGATCGCGTCCGGGCCGTCATCGAAGAGATCCAGAAGGTCGATTCGAAGGAGCGTTTTTGCTCCCTCGGGGCGGAAGTCCGCTTCGGCGAGGCGGCGTTCACCGACGATCATGTCGTCGTCCTGGACGGCAGGCGGATCTCCGCCGGAAAGTGGATCGTCGCCACGGGCTCGAGCCCCGCGGTTCCCCCGATCGAGGGGCTCCGTGAGGTGCCCTTCTGGACGAACGAAACGGTCTTCTCCCAGCGGGTCCTGCCGGCGCGGCTTCTCGTCCTCGGCGGAGGCCCGGTCGGTCTCGAATTGGCGCAGGCCTTCGGACGGCTCGGGTCGAAGGTGACTGTCGTGGAATTCCTGGACCAGATCCTGGGGCCCGAGGACAGGGACCTGGCGGACGGCCTCCGGCAGCGGTTGGAGGGGGAGGGCATCGAGATCCGGGTCTCGACGAAGGCGGTGCGGGCGCGGATGCGCGGCGCCACGGTCCTGGTGACCGTCGCGCCGGCGGCCGGGGAGGGCGAGGCGCGGGACATCGAGGCCGACGCACTCCTGGTGGCAACGGGGCGCAAGCCGAACACCGGCGGGCTGGGGCTTGATGCGGCGGGCGTTCGGTTCACGGCGCGTGGCATTCCCACCGACGCGCGGCTGCGGACCAGCATCGGGCACATCTACGCCTGCGGCGACGTGAACGGGCAGTTTCCCTTCACCCACGTCGCGGGTTACGAGGCGGGCATCGCCCTCGCCAATGCGGTCCTTCATCTGCCGCGGAAGGCGGACTACGGAAAGGTGGGCTGGTGCACCTATACGGACCCGGAGGTGGCGAGCATCGGCCTGAATGAAAAACGGGCCCGGAAGGAAGGCATCGAATACGTGGTCAGGGAGGAGCCTTTCGCGGCGAACGACCGGGCGCTCGCCGAAGGGGAGACGCCGGGAAAGATCAAGCTTCTCCTGAGCCGCGGCGGCGGCCTCCTGGGGTGCCAGATCATGGGGGCACATGCCGGCGAACTCATCCACGAGTGGATCCTGGCCCTGTCCGCGGGGGTCGGGCTGTCGAAGATCGCAAGCGCCGTGCATGTCTATCCGACGCTCGCGGAGATCTCCAGGCGGGCGGCCGGCGGCTATTACGCCGGCAGACTCTTCGGCGAAAGGACGAAAAGCTTGCTCCGTTTCATGTTTTCATTGAAGGGAAGGGCCTGTTGAAATAGAATGTTGCTTCCGGGCGGCGCGGGAACGCAGGATCGCCGCAGGGAAGGGGGGAAAACGGGTGCATGAACGCCTTCGACCGCAAAGTCCGCAGAGTACTGCCGGAGGGACTGGTCAGCGGCGAGGTCCGCGTCCTGCAGATCAATCTCGGGCGCCACTGCAACCTGTCCTGCAGCCACTGCCACCTGGAATGCTCCCCCTCGCGCCGTGAACGGATGACGCAGGCGGTGATGGGAGAGATCCTCTCCCGGATCGGCGGCCGCACCTTCGACCGGGTGGACATCACCGGCGGCTCGCCGGAACTTCATCCGCACTTCCGGACCTTCCTGGAGAAACTCTGCGCGGAGGGTTGTCCCGTACAGGTGCGGACGAATCTGACCAATCTGGCCGGACCGCCGCTCTCCGGCCTGATCCCGTTTTTCAGGGACCGGCGCGTTTCCCTGGTCGGATCGCTGCCGTGCTACGAGGAAGAGAACGTCGATCTGCAGCGCGGCCCCGGGGTCCATGAAAGATCCATCGCCGCGCTCCGCCTCCTGAACCGGGCCGGCTACGGCGTCGAGGAGGCCCTGCCCCTGGACCTCGTCTACAACCCCGGCGGCCCCTTCCTGCCGCCGCAGCAGGCGGAACTGGAGGGGATCTACCGCGGGGAGCTCGGAAGACGCTTCGGCGTCCGCTTCAGCCGGCTCCTCGTCCTGACCAACATGCCCATCGGACGGTTCGGACGGCAACTGGAACAAGGCGGAGAGATGGCCGCCTACCGGAAACTCCTGGAAGATTCCTTCAACCCGGCGACGCTTGCCCGCCTCATGTGCCGCCACCAGATCAGCGTCGATTGGGACGGCCGCCTCTACGACTGCGACTTCAACCTCGCCCTCGGGATGCCCGTCAACCACGGCTCCCCGAACACGCTCGCGGCGGCGAGACTCGACCGGCTGGCGTCCCGGTCCATCATGACGGGGTCTCACTGCTTCGGCTGCACCGCGGGGTCCGGATCGTCCTGTGCGGGGGCGCTGGCGCCGCCCTCCGCATCCTCGTAGGCGGACTCGACGATCATGAATGCGTCCACGGATTTCCTTCCCCTCGAAGCCTACGTGAGATCGGGCTTCTTTCTCCTCGTCATCGCGGGCGTCGGCCTGTGGGAATTCGCCGCGCCGCGCCGCAGGACGGACGTCTCCAGGAAACTGAGGTGGGTGAACAACCTGCTCGTTCATGCCGTCAATGCCGCCGGCGTGCGGCTGATCTTCCCCGTCCTGCCGCTGGGCGCCGCCGTCCTATGCGCCGAGAACGGATGGGGGCTGCTGCACCGGATCGATGCGCCCCCGTGGTTTTCCGTCGTCGCAGGCATCGCCGCACTGGATCTGGCGATCTACGGCCAGCACGTCCTGCTTCACAAGGTCGGCCTCCTCTGGCGGCTCCATCGGATGCACCACACGGACCGCCACGTAGACGTCACGACGGGCGTGCGTTTCCATCCGCTGGAAATCATGCTGTCGGAGCTGATCAAGATCGCGGTGGTCGCCGGGGCCGGCACGCCGCCGATTTCGGTGCTGGTCTTCGAGGTGGTTCTCAACGGCATGTCCCTGTTCAATCACGGGAATCTGCGATTGCCGGCGGCGGTCGACGGTGTCCTCCGCCTCTTCATCATCACGCCGGACATGCACCGCGTTCACCATTCCATCGTCGTGAAGGAGGGGAACCACAACTACGGCTTCAGCGTTCCCTGGTGGGACCGCCTGTTCCGGACTTACCTCGCCCAGCCGGCGGCGGGGCACGAGGGGATGACGATCGGCGTCAGGGAATTCTTCGACGTCCGCTACGCCCGGCTGCCGGAAATGCTGGCGACGCCGTTTCTGAAGGGGAACGTTTCCTGATCGATTTTTTCGGGCGCCCGCGGTATGCTGCGGCCCGCCTTCCCGGCCGGAGCGGAAGGGAAGACGCCCGGCGGGCGGGACGAGCTCCTTCAAGGTTCAGCAGGAGGATTCCATGTACGAAGCGATGTACGAACAGCCGATGCCGAAACAGGGAGCCCCGCCTTTTGCCCTCCCCGGCTGGATCGCCCGCGCCCCCTTCGAGGAATATCTGGGCATGAAGATCGAGGAGGCTGCGGACGGCAGGGCCGTGCTCTCCATGCCCTTCGCCGTGAAGCTGGCGCAGGGCAAGGGACTGATGCACGGCGGCGCCATCACGGCCCTGGCGGACACGGCCGTCGCCATGGCGATCAAGAGCCTTCTCCCCGAGGGGAGCCACTTCGTCACGACCGAGCTTTCTCTCAAGTTCCACGCGCCGGTCAAGAGCGGCGGCGTCCGGGCCGTCGCCGCCGCTGCGAGGCTGGACGACCGGACGCTCCGCGGCGATGCGGAAGTCTTCGACGACGCGGGGGTCAAGACGGCCACGTTCTCTTCGCTGTTCCGCGTGAAGGCGGGGAGGGAAAAACAGGAGGGGAAACGATGAGACGGAAAAACGCTGCCGTACGGGGAGGGCTTGTGCTGAAACGGATGGGACTGGCCGTTGCTCTGGGGATTGTGCTCTGCGGAGGGGCGGCCGCGTCCTCTGCGGAGTTGGAACCGGCGTCGTCGATCCGGGGCGTCGTCGTCTATCCGGACAGCGCGATGATCCGGAAGCAGGCGGTTTTTTCCGCGCCGCGGGGACAAAGCGTCATCCGCATAGCGGGCATTACCGCGGACATGGTGGATGCCTCCGTCCAGGCAAGCCTGTCGGGTGCAGCCGGCGTCAAGATCGCCGACGTGAAGGTCGAGAAGACCTTTCTGTCCAAGACGTCTCAGGAAAGAGCGGAGAATCTGAAGCAGCGGCTCGAGGACATCGAAGAGAAGATCAAGGGGGCGACGAATGACGCCGCCGTCCTGAACAGCGCCATCGATCTCCTGAAGAAGATCGTGCCCTTCCCGCAGAACCAGAAAGTCACGCCGGCCGAAGTCGATGCCCACGTGAAGTTCGTCGCCAGGTCCCTGACGGAAAATTACGGTGAGCTTGCGAAGGCCGAGGCGCGGTTGAAGAAGCTGCAGGAGGAAAAACGGGCCGTCGAGCGGGAGCTGAAGAACGTGACTTCCCGGAAAGACGAAAGCAAGAGCATCGTCGTTTCCGTCTTTGCCCAGAACGAGGCCCGTCAGGCCGCTCTGGCGCTTTCCTACCTGGTAGGCGGGGCGGGCTGGTCCCCCGCGTACGACGTCCGCGCCGATTCCGGCGCAAGGGTCGGCATCGACTGTTATGCGACGCTGCGCCAGTCGACGGGGGAGGACTGGAAGGGCGTCGACATGGAGATATCGACGGCGAAGCCCTTCGTCTACGGCGTCCCGCCGGAACTGCCGCCCTGGTTCGTCGACATCTATCAGCCGAGGCCGGCGGCACGGAAGTCCGTCCCGGGAAGGGATGCCGATGAGCTGCGGCCGATGATGCTGGAGATGGAAAGGAAGAGCGAGGCGGCCCAGGCGGCCGGCTATGAAGAGCCGGAGGTGAAGGCGGAGACCAGTTCTTTCAGCTTCGTGATGCCGCGGAGGGTCGACGTGCCGTCCGACGGCCAGCCCCACAGGATCCTGATCGCCTCCGCGGGCAGGGACGCCGGATTCAGCTATTACGGGGTCCCGAAACTCTCCAGGTACGCCTACCTCAGGGCCGATCTCAAGAATCCCTTCACCTTTCCGCTGATCGAGGGGCCGATGACCATCTTCCTGGACGACAGACTGGTGGGCACGGCAGCGGTGGAGAAGGCGGTCCTGCCGGGCGAAGACATGAAACTGTCGCTCGGCGTCGATGAGGGGATCAAGATGGAGAGGAAACTGCTCAGGAAATTCACCGAATCGGCAGGCGCCTTCGTCAAGGACACCCGGGTCCAGTACGAATTCGGGATCGATCTCCTCAACGGAAAGGGCCGGGAGATTTCCCTCACCGTGAACGACGGTGTGCCCGTGTCCCGCAACGAAAAGATCAAGGTGGAGATCGAATCGCCGGGAAAAGGTGAGGCGAAGATTTCCGAAGACGGCATTCTTGCCTGGGACCTGAAGCTCGCCGGCGGAGAAAAGAAGAGTCTGAAGGTCAGGTTCAGCGTCACATTCCCCCGGGACGTCAGGATCACCGGGCTCGAATAACGATAAAAGGGACAACCAAACAAGAGCACCGAGTTGAAGCTTTTGAAAAAGGACTGTCGACAGGAGGAATGCACCATGAAATGGCTGGAAAGGTATGCGGACTACGCGTACGCCCTGCTGCGGATCGCGACCGGCTTCATGTTCTCGTTCCACGGAGCGCAGAAGATCTTGGGGCTGTTCACGGCGTCCCAGCCGCCCGTGGGCTCGCAGCTCTGGTTCGGGGGGCTCATCGAGCTCCTGTGCGGGCTGGCGGTGATGCTGGGGGTCCGGACGCGGGCGGCGGCTTTTCTGTGCAGCGGAACGATGGCCGTGGCCTACTTCCAGTTCCACTGGAAATTCCAGATGGGCGCGAAGATCTTCCCGACGCTCAACCAGGGGGAACTGGCCGCCCTCTACAGCTTCGTCTTCCTCTACCTGGCCTGCCGGGGCGGGGTGAAGTGGTGCCTCGACAAGAAGAGCTGAAGCGACTTCCGTCCCCGACCTGACGGGATTCGATTGACAGACTGTTCAAGAATGCCCGGATGCAGGGCGTCGATGGTTCGACAAGCTCACCATGACAATCATCGCGCAGCTTGCCCCGAGCCTGTCGAAGGGAAGGACGAGGGAAACGCCGCAGGCGGGCCTTTTTCAACAGTCCATCAGATGCCGAAAAGGAGCGCCAGCCTGTAGGCGACGAAGCCGCCGCAGAGGGAGACGGCGAACGTTGCCGCGGTGGCGCCGTAGAACCAGGCGCGGCTTCCCATCTCGCTTTTCATGGCGGCGGCGGTCGCCGCGCAGGGGACGAAGAGCATGAGCACGGTGAGGAGCGAAAGGGCCGAAGCGCGGCTGAGCACCGTCGGCAGGACCCTGACCAGGCCCTCGTCGCCGACGCCGTAGAGGACGCCCAGCGTCGCCACGACGTTCTCCTTGGCGACGATGCTCGTCAGCAGGGCGGTCAGCACCTTCCAGTCCAGCCCGAGCGGGCTTCCCAGCGGCTCCAGAAACCGCCCGAACCACGCGAGGATGCTCGTCTCCACCTTGCCGTCTGGAAAATAGGCGAGGATCCAGACCGCGACCGATACGCCGAGGATGATCGTTCCCGCCTTGCGCAGAAAGGAAAGCGTCCTCGTCCAGACGACGGCCCCGATCGTCCTCGGGTCGGGCTTGTGGTAGAGCGGCAGCTCCATGACGAAGGGCATGGGCTCGTCCTTGAGGAACAGGCGGTTGACGGCGATCCCGGCGGCGCCGAGGGCCAGGATATTGGCCGCGAGGAGCGCCCAGGCAACGAGGCCGCCGTACTCGCCGAAGACCGCCGCCGAGACGAAGACCAGGACCGTCAGCCTCGCCGTGCAGGGAACAAAGGGAGACAGGAAAATGGTCAGCAGCCGCTCCTTCTTGGATTCGACGATCCGGGCGCCCATCACCGCCGCGACGTTGCAGCCGAAGCCGAGGCACATGGGGATGAAGCTCTTGCCGTGCAGCCCCACCAGATGCATGAAGCGGTCCATGACGAAGGCGGCCCTCGCCATGTAGCCGACGTCTTCCAGGAGCGCCATGACGGCGAAGAAGATGACGAGGACGGGGACGAAGGTGAGGACCGATCCCGCGCCGCCGATCATGCCGTCGAGAATGACCCCCCTGATCCAGGGCGGGAAGGCGCCGAGAAGCGGATCCAGCCAGGAGGCGAAGGACGAGATGAGATATTCGAGACCCCTCTGCAGGGGAAAGCCGACGCGGTAGGTGAGGACGAACACGGCCGCGAACATCAGCAGCAGGACCGGGATCCCGAAAAGCGGCCGCGTGAGCACGTGGTCGATGCGGTCCGTCACGACGACCTGCTCCATCTCGAAGCGGGAGACGGATGCCCTCTTCGCCTCCTCGATCCAATCGTAGCGGCCGCCGACGACGGCGTGCAGCGAATCCTCGTGCTTGATGAGCAGCGACTGGATCTCCGTCCACGCGCCCGGCGCCGCCGCATCCTCGATCATCCGGCAGATTTCCGTGTCGCCCTCCATGAGCTTGATGGAGACCCACCGTGTGCCGTAGGGCGGCTGCACGATGTCCCGGACGAGTTCCTCCAGCCGGTCGTAGATCTCCCGGTGGTCCGCCAGGACGTCGGGCAGGCGGGGGCGGTAATCCTCCGTCCGGTCGGCGACGGCGATCACCCTCGAGACGAGTTCGCGGATGCCGGTATTCTTTGTCGCCACCATGGAGACGACGGGGATGCCCAGGAACCGCTGCAGCGCGGCGGCATCGACGGAGATCCCCTGGGAATCGGCCACGTCCAGCATGTTCAGGCCCACGATGACGGGGGTCTCCAGGAGAAGCAGTTCGGACAGGAGATAAAGGCTCCGCTCCAAGGCGGCCGCGTTGACGAGCAGGACGGTGACGTCCGGCCGGGAATGGATGATGAATTCGCGGGCGACGCGCTCCTCCTCGGAAAAGGCGGTCAGGCTGTAGGTGCCGGGGAGGTCCACGATGCGGAGTTCGACCCCTTCCGTGACGTAGGATCCTTCCTTCTTCTCGACGGTCTTGCCGGGCCAGTTCCCGACGTGCTGGGAGAGCCCCGTGAGGATGTTGAACACCGTGGATTTTCCGACATTGGGCTGTCCGGCGAGCGCGACGAGCAATTGCCGGCACTCCCTGCACTGCGCCTCGATGTCGTCGGGCTGGAAGCGGACGACCAAGATCTTTTCGGCCTCGCCGCGGCCCAGCGCCACGCGGGTGTCGCCGGCCTGGAGCATGATGAGTCCGCCGCTCTTCTGAAGGATGCGGACGCGGAGGCTCGGAGCGAGCCCCATCGCCGCGAGGCGGGCTGTGAGCGCCGTTCCGCCGCTGATCGTCTGGATGTATCCCTCGTCGCCCTCTTTCAGGACCAGCAGGGGGACTGTCTCTCTGTTCATCGGATTCGTCCGCTTCTTACAGTGTCAGCGTTGCGCCGTTGCGCCTCAGCCACGCCCTTTGCTCCCGGTAGCCCGGGGCTGCGGCCGCGACGATCTTCCAGAAGGCCGGCGCATGGTTTTTCTCTTTCATGTGGGCCAGCTCGTGGACCACGACATAATCGATCGCCTCCGGCGGCGCCAGGATCAACCGCCAGGAAAAGGCCAGCCGGTTCGATGCCGAGCAGGAACCCCACCGCGCCGCCGCGTTGGTGATCCGGAACGGGGGGCACGGGAAGCCGAGCCGGTCGCTGAAGAACCTGACCCGGGGGCCGATCCGGCGGCGGGCCATGCGCCGGTACCATCCGACGAACAGCGCCCTTGCCCGCTCCTCCGGCAGCGGCGTCATCGAAAAAAGACGGCCGTCGAACTCCAGGCTCGCCCGTCCGTCGTCCCCGCCGCGCAGAGACAACGGATAGCTCTTGCCAAGATAGAGGAAAGGTTCGCCTTCCCGGAAGGGTTTCGGCTGCACGCCGCAATCGGCCGTCGCCTCGCGGCGCTTGCGTTCGATCCAGTCCGCTTTGCGGCGGACGAAGTCCTCTACTTCCTCCCTGGCTGTCCACGCCGGCGCCCGGACGACCACGCTTCCGTCGGGCCGGATCAGAATCGTCAGGGTTCTTTTTCGCTTCCGGCTGCGAACCAGGGTGTAGGCAGCGGCATCGGTCCCGTCAGGGTCTCTTTTCGATGCGGATGGCTGCTGCACCTTTGGCCTTCTTGAGCTCGGCGGCGTTCCCGAGAATCCGGCCGACGAGATTGACGTCGCTTGCGGGGACCGGGTCCGGTCCCGAACTCATCGGCGTCCGCCCGAAAAAGACGGCGAGGGCGTTTCCCGGCGGCCAGTAGCCGATGTCGCCGACCGTGATCCTGCTCGTGGCGGTTTCATCGGAACCCATCTTCACGGGAATCGTGAAGTAGAACTCGTCGCCCCATACGCTGGGGGCGGTCTCGATGGGAAGCTTCGCCGCGATGGCCTTGGCACAGGCCGTGTCGAAAAGCTCCGCGTCGAGCGATACGTCTCCCACGGATATGCGGATGGCCGTCATCGTCTTCAGTCCTTTCTGTCCTGCCCGTGTGGCCGGGCGTTTTGCCGACAATCCTGCCTGCCGATCTATACAGGACCGGCGGCGATTTTGCAATTTGAAGCTTCCCGGGAATCCCTCCGGGGAGGTTTTCGGCGGCCCGGGATGAACATCGCCGGGACCGCGGCGCCATCGCTCCTTTCCGCCGGGCCGGGAAGCCCGGAAAGCCTTCCCCTCGACCCTGTGCTGTGCTATGGTGGCCGCAGCATCCCATCCGGAGAGGTGACGGAACATGACGGACGCCGAGCATCGCCCTTGGGGCTCTTTCGAAGTCCTGGCCGAAGCGCCTGACCACAAGGTCAAGAGGATCACCGTCCGTCCGGGGCAGCGCCTGAGCCTCCAGCGCCATCGCCGCCGGAAGGAGCACTGGTATGTCGTCGCGGGCGAGGCCCTCGTCCGGGTCGGCGACGGGGAAAGCCTGCTTCGGCCGGGACAGGCGGCCGACATCCCCTGCAGGACGCTGCACCGCATCCGCAATACCGGGGCGACGGACGTCGTTTTTATCGAGGTCCAGACCGGCGGGTACTTCGGTGAGGACGACATCGAGCGATTCGAGGATGACTACGGCCGGGCCTGATCGCCGGCCGAGGCAGCATTCGCGTAAGCAGGGGATAAACCGCCGGCGGCGTATTCACACCGCGGTCTTCCAGCCGGCCGAATTCCATCGCCGCCGCCGTCGCCGGGGTCGGGAAGATCGAAGGGGAGACGCTCTGCATCGGAGGGAGGTACTGCATCGGCGGGGACGCCCCTGCCGGACATCAAGATCGCGATGGATGACGAGATCGCGCCGGAGGGATTTTCATGAGTCTTCTGTTCACGCCAGCGAGAATCGCAAACCTGGAATTGCCGAACCGCTTCGTACGATCGGCCACGAACGACCGTTTTACCGAGGGGAGCGGTTTTATCACCGATCGGAAGGTCGCCCTGTACTCGGAGCTGGCCGCAGGAGGCATCGGCCTTATCATCAGTTCGGTCACCTCGGTGCACCCGATGGGAAAGCACACGGTTTCGCAGATGTCCGTAGCGGGGGATGAATACATCCCTCGTCTGAAGAAGCTGACCGGGGCGGTGCACGGGAAAGGGGCGAAGATCGCCATCCAGCTGGGCCACGCCGGCAGGGAGGCGGCCGCGTACTGGAATACCGTGAACGAGAGATCCCTCGCCCCCTCCGCGGCCGAAGGAGATCCCTATTTCAGGGGAGAATCACGCGCCATGACCGAAGCGGAGATCTGGGAAGTGATCGAAGCCTATGGGGATGGGGCCCGGAGGGCGCGGGAAGCCGGATTCGACGCCGTTCAGGTTCATGCGGCCCACATGTTCCTTCTCCCCCAGTTCCTCTCACCGCAAACGAACCGGCGGAGCGACCGGTGGGGCGGGTCATTGGGAAACCGCCTCCGCATCCACCGGGAGATCTACCGGGCCATGCGGAAAACAACGGGAAAGGACTATCCCCTCTTCGTGAAGCTCGGCGTCCAGGACGGATTCGCCGGCGGCCTGGCGTTCGACGAAGGGCTCCGCGCCGCCGTGGAGCTCGCGCAACTCGGCTATGAGGCCCTGGAAATCAGCCAGGGCCTGAGGGGGACCCCCTATCAGGAGACGGAATTCCGGACCGGAATCGACCGGCGCGAAAAAGAGGCGTACTTCCGCGGATGGGCGGCAGAGGTGAAGAAGAACGTGACCGTCCCGGTGATCATGGTGGGAGGACTGCGGACGTTCGAGCTCATGGAAGAGGTCGTCCGGAACGGGGAAGCCGATTTCGTCTCGCTCTGCCGTCCACTCATCCGGGAACCCGGCATCGTCAACGAGTGGAAGCGTGGGAGCCGCCGCCGGGCGGCCTGCATATCCTGCAACAAATGCCTGGAAGCGAATCGCAGGGGAGAGGCGCTGGTCTGCATTTTCAACCGACGTGCCGATGAACAAGCCTGACCTTCCGATGCCTGCGGCCCGCGAGAAAGGCGTCCCGCCGGCTGAAGCCGGGCGGGGTCATGCCTTCCGGCCTCGGTCCCTCGCCGCGGCCCTCGCCGGGTTGCTGATCCTTATCGGCGCACCGGTCCCCCGCGCGGAGGCGGACGGCGCCGTTTCCGTCCGAGGGCGCGTCTTTTCCGCGGAGGTCGCCCGGACGCCCCAGGAGAAGGCGAAAGGCCTCATGTTCCGGAAGGCGCTCGCCCGGGACGCCTGCATGTTCTTCCTCTACGATGAAGATTCCCATCACGCCATCTGGATGAAAAACTGTTTCCTTCCGCTCGACGTCGTCTGGGTGGACGGGGAAGGGCGGGTCGTGGAGGTGGCGGAGAACGTTCCACCGTGTGCGGCGGCCGCAGAGGCTTGCCCGTCGTACGGGGGGAAGGTCCTGTCGCGGCATTTCGTCGAATTCCCCGCCGGCACCGTCGCCGCGGTGGGAGTCCTGCCGGGAGAAGAAATCGGATGGGACCTGTCCGTGGCCGGGGAGGGGAGATGGATCAACACCCCCGACGACGGGATCCCCCCGTCATTCCTTCCCGCAGCACCCTGACGGCGCGGCGGCGGAGGAGCCCGGGCCGCGCCGGCCTGCCCCGGCCGTCAGATTGTTTCCGAAGCCCGCGCGCACGCATTCCCGATCCTGTCCGGCCCGTTTTTCCGGAACACCTCTTCATAAAAACCCGGCGCGGGTTTCAGGGCAAGGGCCTGTCAATATCCTCTTCGCGTGGGAAGATCATGTTGGGCAAGCCCGGCCCGCGTTTCGGTTCTTTTTCTTCCGGCGTTCCCGCCTTCCGTCGCCCGTCGCCAGGTCCTTCTGGCGCTGCTTCCCCCGGGCCGTCTTTTCCACGAAAAGCCTCCTGCCGCTGAAGGGGTCGACGCCCGTCCGGTACATGACGGTGGACCAGGTGGAGGGGGTCGGCGTGAAGATCTGGACCTGTTCGGGCACCAGGTGCAGTTCGCGCCGCGCGAATTCCCCGAGCCTTTGCATGTCCTCGTCGGTGCAGCCGGGATGGGCCGCGAGCAGGTAATAGGTGAGGAACTGTTTCTTCCCCGCCTTCCGGCTCAGGCGGTCGAAGGCCTCCTTGAAGTCCGCGAGGTGCCGGCGGCCGGCCTTGCCCATGACGTCGAGGACGCCCTGCTCGGAGTGTTCCGGGGCCAGCTTCAACTGGCCCGAGACGTGGTGGGCCGCGAGCTCTCCCAGGTAGGCGAGACCGGACCGGCGGTCGTCGAGGACGAGGTCGTGGCGGACGCCGGAAGAGACGAAGACATGGCGCACCCCCGGGAGGGCGCGCAGTTTCCGGAGCAGCCGCATCTGCCGGCCGTGGTCGTGCTCGAGCGACGGGCACGGTTCCGGGAAGAGGCAGCGGCGGTCCCGGCAGGCGCCGGACCGCTCCATCTTTCCGCAGGACAGTCCGTACATGTTGGCCGTGGGCCCGCCGACGTCCGATATGACGCCCCGGAAGCCCGCCGACGCGGCCAGGCGGCCCGCCTCGCGGAGGAGGGAGGCCTCCGAACGCGACAGGACGCGGCGTCCCTGGTGGAGCGCCACGGCACAGAAGCGGCACTCTCCGGCGCAGCCGCGATGCGAGGCCAGCGAGAAGCGGATGGTGTCCTGCGCGCGGACCGCGCCGCGCTGGGCGTCGAGGGGATGGACCTCCCTCGAAAAAGGAAGTTCGCAGACCTCATCGAGCCCGGCTTCCGAAAGATGCGGCTGCGGCGGATTGTGGACGAGCCAGCGTCCGTCCTGGCGCTGGCACAGTCGCTGCGCGGTAGGCGGGTCCTGGTTCTCGCAGAAGACGCGGAACATCCGGATGAAGGCGTCGGGATCGGCCCTGACTTCGGCCAGGGAGGGGAGCGCGATGCAGCCGTCGGGAGGCGAAGCCGCCAGATGGCACAGGCCGCGGACGTCCCGCCAGTCGCGTCCGTCGCGCAGGCGGGCGGCGATCTCCAGCACGGCCCTCTCCCCCATGCCGTAGACCAGCGTGTCCGCCTTGGCGTCGGCGAGGATCGAACCGCGGATGGTGTCGGTCCAGTAGTCGTAATGCGCGACCCGCCGCAGGCTCGCCTCGATGCCGCCCAGGACGATCGGTTTCGTGCGCTTGAAGCGCGAACGGATCAGGTTGGTGTAGGCGATGACTGCGCGGTCGGGACGCCGGTCGTTCAGGCCGCCGGGCGTGAAATCGTCGGTCCGGCGCGGTTTCCCGAGGGCGGTGTAGTTGGCGACCATGGAATCGACGCTGCCGCCGGAGACGCCCCAGAAGAGCGCGGGTTCGCCGAGACGCTCGATGTCGGTCCCCGACCGGACGTCGGGCTGGGCGAGGACGCCGACGCGGCAGCCGGCCTTTTCCAGCAGGCGTCCGATGGCGGCCGCACCGATGAAGGGGCTGTCGACGTAGGCGTCCCCCGTGACGAGAATCACGTCGAGGCGATCCCAGCCGCGGGCGGACATCTCCTCGCGCGTGGCGGGCAGGAAATCGGCATCCCGGGTCCGGCCGGACGGGAGGGATGTCCGGCGGCCGCCGCGGCGGGTCATGATTGCGAAGGGGGAAGGTCTCCCGGCGAAAAGCCGGCATCGCAGATTTCCCCGTAAAGGCGGTAGGTGTTGCGGCCCATCTTCTTGGCCTCGTACATGGCGATGTCGGCCTTCTTCACGAGCGTGTCCACGTCCCTTCCGTCGAGGGGATACAGGGCCATGCCCACGCTGGTCGTCACCATGAGATCCCGGCCTTCCAGCCGGAAGGGCTGCTGAAAGGCCTGGATGATCTTCCCACCGAGAACATGGAGGTCCTCCAGCGCGTTGATCTCGGGCAGGATCATCATGAATTCGTCGCCGCCCATCCGTGCGATGGTGTCGCTCTTGCGGACCAGCCCCGTCATCAGGGTAGCCGCCTCCTGCAGCAGGCGGTCTCCGAAGGTGTGGCCGAACGTGTCGTTGATCTCCTTGAACTTGTCGAGGTCGAGCATCGTGATGGCGACCTTCCGGCCCGAGCGGTTCGCCTGGGCCAGCGCCATGCCGAGACGGTCGTTGAAGAGATAGCGGTTCGGCAGACCCGTCAGATGGTCGTGGTAGGCCATGTGGAGGATCGTCTCCTCGGCCCGTTTGACCTCGGTGATGTCGTGGAGGAGCGCGATCGTCCCCTCGAACTTCATGCTGACATCGAGCATCTTCTTGAGAAGGACCTGGTAGATGCGCCGCCCTTTCCGGCAGTCGAGCGCCTTCTCGAAACTCCGTTCCAGGGCATGGCTTTCGATTAGATCGTTCAACTCGCCGGCAAGCCAGGTCGGCGCGTCCTGAAGCGCCCGCCGTCCTCCGTAGTCGTCGTAGCCGGGCTTCTCGATTCCGAAGAAGGATTCGATCGCCGCATGATTGGCGTTTTCGATCCTCCCGTCCCCGTTGAGAAACAGTACGGGGTTGTGGATGCTTTCAAAGATCGTGATGTACTTGTTCTTTTCATTGGTGATGGCTCGGTTGGCTTCCTGCAGCTGCGCGACCGCGTCGAAGTCGGAAATGCTGAACCACTCCCGGAGAAACCCGAGTTCGAGCCGGTCGAAGAAGCGTTCGATGTACAGGAGGGAATAGCGTTCGCCGTCGGCGGGAAGGCCGGCCGCTTTCACCAGGTCCAGGTAGCTCTGCCGGTAATACTTCATCAGGCCCAGGAACATCTCGATCGTCACGCCGCGGGCGCGGTGGAGGCGGGCCTCACGGATGGCGAAGGTCGCCACGGTGTCGAGCGCGTAGTCCTCGTCCGGCCCCAGTTCGGGGACCGCCCCATTCCGCCCGAGCGATTCCCGCAGCGCGCCGGTGAGCCCGGCGATGGATATCCGCCAGTCCTCTTCGAGCGTGGACGTGTACTTGCTGTAGTCGCGCTGCCTCGCGTAGTCGAGGATCCGGCGCATCAGCCATTCCTCGCGGGAGCCGACCAGGCGGGACAGTTCTTCGGCGCGTTTCTTGTCGGAGTCTTCCATGACGTTTTCCGCGATCGGGTTCAAAGGAGTCCGTACGAACGAACGGAGGCCCGGCAGACGGGGCCCGGTGAAGCTACAGGCGGATCTCCGTGTTCTGGGTCAAGGCAAAGCATTCCATTCTGCTTCCCTGCTGCGCGATTGTTCCCCGGCAGGAGGACACGATCTCGTCGATCTCATCGTCCGACCGGTCCTGGTTGTGATGGAACAATCCGAGTTGCCTGACGTTGGCTTCCAGGGCCATGCGGAGCGTGTCCCTGTAGACGGAGTGCCCCCATCCTCTTGTCTTCCGATATTCGACTTCGTTGTATTCGGCGTCATGAATGAGAAGGTCCGCGTCCCGGGAGAATTCGAGGTAGTCCCGGAAATCGCGGCCGCCTTCGTGCCGGTAGGTCAATTCGTTGTCGGTCAGGAACACGAAGCTCCGGCCGTCTTCCTCGAACTTGTAGCCGATGCCCTGGTTCGGATGGCTCAGGTTGATCGGCGTCACGTTCAGGCCGTGGACGGAGAATCCGTCGTCGCAGTAGTCGTCGAATTTCAACTCGGCCCGGATGTCGTGGAAATTGACGGGAAAATTCGGCGGGGCCATGACGCGGGAAATCACGTCCCGGATGGAGGCCAGGGCGAACGGGCAGCCGTAGATGCGCATGTGCGTCTTCGGGAAGTAGATCGGTTTGAAGAAGGGAAATCCCATCAGGTGGTCCCAATGGGCGTGCGTGAAGATCATCGTGTAGCGGCGCTTTCCCTCGCGGAGGAGGCTGTTGCCGAGCCGCCGCAGACCCGATCCGGCATCGACGATGACAACGTCGTCGTTCTTCGTTCGAAGTTCCAGGCAGGTCGTATCGCCGCCGTACTTGAGATATTCCCGTCCCGAGACCGGACTCGATCCGCGCGCTCCCCAGCAGCGAATGATCATCCCTGCCCTCCGTTGTCGACGCCGACTCCAAGGCCGTCAGGCCGGCCCATATAACCATATTTATATTGACAATTCAAGCGATGGTTGCCGCCGGAAAGGGGCGCAGGCGGCGGAGTCGCATAGCAGGAAACCGGATCGCATTGCAACCGGATATGTCGTTTCCGGCTGCGGATTCCGGAACGGCCGTTTCATCCTTTGCCAGGCGGCGTTTGAGGGAATTCCGCGATTGCCCGGCAGTTCGATGTGGGATATGATATCCACAGATTGCGCGCTCTTTGAGCCCATCCGGAGATTCCAATGCACGGCTTCACAGGAGGAGAGAGATGAAAACGATCAGGATCAAGGGGATGACCTGCCGGCACTGCGTCATGGCCGTGACGAAGGCCCTGAGCAGCATCGACGGCGTCAAGGATGTGCGTGTGGACCTGGAAAAGGGGGAAGCCTCCTTCGAGGAGGAGCGGCCGGTCGACATGGAGACGGTGCGGCAGAAGATCGTCAAGGCGGGATATGAAATCGGCTGAGGACGGGGAAGAGAAGACGACGGTGTCGGTCGGCGGCATGACCTGTGCCGCCTGTGTCCGGCGGGTCGAGACGGCGATCAAGGAGCTCCCGGGCGTGAGGGATGCGGCCGTCAATCTCGCCACGGCCAGGGCGACCGTCCGGCACGGCGCCGACTGGGCGGGGCTGCCGGAACTGCGCAGGGCCATCGAGGATCAGGGCTACACCTTCCTCGGCGTCCCGCGCGACGACGAGGCCGATCCGATCACGGCGCTGAGGGAACGCGAGATCCGCGAACTTCGCACGCGCCTCGCCGTCGGCGCCGTCCTCTCCGTCGTCGTCTTTCTCGGCTCCATGCAGCACTGGTTTCCCCTTCTGCACGGCCTGCCGCGCGGGATCGTCCTCTACGCGATGTTCGTCCTGACCTTCCCCGTCGTCTTCTGGGTGGGCGATCGCTTCATCGTCGGGGCGCTCAAGGCCGCACGGCAGCATACGACCGACATGAACACCCTCGTGGCGGTGGGAGCGCTGTCCGCTTATCTGTATTCGGCGGCCGCCACGTTTTTCCCCTCCTTCTTCTCCGCGGCCGGCGTCGCGCCGCACGTCTATTACGACGGCGCAGCAATCATCGTGACGCTGATCGTTCTCGGCAGGCTTCTGGAAGCGAAGGCGAAGGGAAGGACGTCGCTGGCGATCCGCAAGCTGCTGGATCTGACGCCGAAGACGGCCCGCGTCATGCGGGACGGCGTCGAGACGGAACTCCCCATCGAGGGCGTGCTCACGGAGGACCTGGTGGTCGTCCGGCCGGGCGAGCGCATTCCGACCGATGGCGTCGTGGTCGCCGGCGCTTCCAACGTCGACGAGTCCATGCTGACGGGCGAGAGCATGCCGGTGCCGAAAGAGCAAGGGGCGCAGGTCTTCGCGGCGACGATCAATCTGAACGGGACGGTCACCTTCCGCGCCACCCGCGTCGGGACGGAAACGGCCCTGGCGCAGATCGTGCGGATGGTCTCGGATGCCCAGGGATCGAAGGCGCCGATCCAGCGCATCGCCGACCGCGTCGCGTCCGTTTTCGTGCCCGCGGTCTTCGCGATCGGGGCGGTCACCTTCGCCGTCTGGTATTTCGCCCTTCCGGAGCCGTCCTTCAGCCGGGCCCTCCTGAATTTCGTCTCCGTCCTCGTCATCGCGTGCCCCTGCGCCCTCGGCCTTGCGACGCCGACGGCGGTCATGGTCGGCACGGGGCTCGGCGCCGATCACGGCATCCTGATCCGCGACGCGGAGAGCCTCGAGAACGCCTACAAGCTCACCACGGTGGTGTTCGACAAGACGGGGACGCTGACGAGGGGGAAGCCGGAGGTCACGGACGTCGTGCCCGTCCCGGGCGTCTCGGATCGGGAACTCCTGCAGACCGCGCTGTGCATCGAGAGCGCTTCGGAGCATCCCCTGGCGCGGGCCGTCATGGCGCGGGCCGCGAAGGAGGGCCTGGCGCCTGAACCGACGGAGGGGTTTGAGGCCCTTTCCGGGTTCGGTGCGAGGGCGCGCATCGGCGGGAAGGACTGCATGCTGGGGAACCGGCCGCTGATGGAGAGGAAGGAGGTGGCGTTCGACGAACTGGCAGCCGCCTGCGAACGCCTGAGCGGGGAGGGGAAGACCTGCGTCTTCGTGGCGCTGGAGAAGAGGGCGCTCGGCGTGATCGGCATCGCCGACACGCCCAGGGAATCGGCGGCCGCGGCGGTCGCGGCCCTCAGGGAGATGGGGCTGCAGGTCGCCATGATCACGGGGGACACGGCGGGAACGGGGAGGGCGGTGGCGGGGGCCGTCGGAATCGACCGCGTCCTGGCCGAGGTGCTTCCCGCGGGCAAGGCGGACGAAATCCGCCGTCTGCGCGAGAAGGGGGAGGTGGTCGCCATGGTGGGCGACGGCATCAACGATGCGCCGGCGCTGGCGGCGGCGGACATCGGGATCGCCGTCGGCGCCGGTACGGACATCGCCATCGAGGCCAGCGACATCACCCTGATGCGGGACGACCTCCGGACCGTACCGCACGCGATTCTTCTGTCGGCGGAAACGATGAAAGTGATCCGCCAGAACCTGTTCTGGGCGTTCGTCTACAACGTCGTCGGCATTCCCATCGCCGCCGGCGTCCTGTACCCCTTTTTCGGGATCCTCCTCAATCCGGAGTTTGCCGCTGCCGCGATGGCCATGAGTTCCGTCTCCGTCGTGAGCAACTCGCTGCGCCTGCGCAGGGTCTGGAAGAGGAAGATGGGCCGGGCCTGAACCGAAGTTGCAGACTGTTGAAAAACGCCCGTCTGCCGCGTTTCCCCCATCCTTCGCCATTCGACGTACGTCTTGCGTACGCCTCACGGCTCAGGATTTCGGAGCCTGCATTCTGTCATTTTTCCGGTTCGAACTTGCCCTTCTCCGCCCCGCACACCGGGCATATCCAGCCGTCGGGGAGCCTTTCGAAGGGTGTCCCGGGCGAAATGCCCGCATCGGGGTCTCCCTTTTCCGGGTCGTAGACGTAGCCGCAGACCGTGCAGACGGACCGCTTCGCCTTCACGGGCGGTGCGTCCTTCGGTTCGTCCTTGATGAAGGTCGGGGCGTTCTTCGGCGACTTGCCGCCCTTGACCTCGTGATAGAAGGCGTAGGTCATCGGCTCCGCTTCGCTCAACACCCCGCAGTCGGCGACCTTGCCGATGAAGACGGTGTGCGTTGCGCAGTCCGTCTCGCCGATCACTTCCGCCTCGACATAGGCCACGGAAAAATCGGTCACGATCGGGGCGCCCGTCACACCGGTCCGGTAGCCGATGTCGGCGAACTTGTCGATGTCCCGGCCTCCCTTGAAACCGAAGCGGCCGATGAAGGTCATGGGCGTATCCTTCGACAGGACCGACACCGAGAACACACGACTATCCCGCACGTAGTCGTGGGTGAGGTTCTGCTTGTTGAGGCTGATGGCGATCGTAGCGGGGTCCGACGAAACCTGGAAGACGCTGTTCGCGATCTGGCCGTTGAGACGCTCTCCGCTGCGGGAACTGACGATGTAGAGGCCGTAGCTGAGCTTGCGGAATGCCCTGGTGTTCATGGAATTCTCCTTTGCATGGACTTCTTATTTCACCTCCGGGGTCGCATCGGGGTCGAACGGGTTCGTCCGCATGGCGAACGAGAACAGGTACGGGAAATGGTCGTGGAGATGCTGCATGTAGTCCAGCCACGCGGAAACCAGCTGCCCGTAGACCCGCTGCATGTCTGTTTCGACGTGCCGGCAGTCCGTTGCCGTCAACGCCGCCAGGTCGGTCCGCGCGGCAAGCTCCTCGGTCAGGTGAAAGACGGCGATGAGGCAGTTCGTGAAGGAGTCGTGTTCCAGAAGGCTCGGATTTTCCAGGAGGCGGAGAAGAAACTCCCTGTGCCTGACGAGGAGATCCTTCAGGGCGCGGAGGTCCGCGCCGCAGACGGCCATGTCGCCGCGGTGCTCTTTGAGCTTCCGGCTCGTTCCCGCAAACTCCTTTGCCGTCCAGGATGTCTTGACGAGGAGGTGCTTCGTGATTTGCGCGGCGCTCCGGTCGAAGCCCGACAGGACCCTCAGCAGATCGAGCCCCACTTCGCTGAAGAAGGAGCCGATCACCATGTTGAGCTTTTCCAGGAGGCTGCGCTTCTCTCGCAGGCTCAGCAATTCGTGCAGGATGAGCGTCACCAGGAGGACCTCGATGAAGACGAAGGCGACGTCTTCCAAAAGGAAGATGAAGATGTGGTGGGCGTCACGGAAGATGAGCCAATGGATGTAGTAGACGAGCGCCGAGAGGGCGATCAGCGATGCCCCCAGCAGGAAGGGCCATCGGAATCGTTTCACGGGGATCCTTTCCGGACCGGCCGCTCGCCGAAGATCGCCCGGCCGATCCGTACGATCGTGGAGCCTTCTTCGACGGCGACTTCGAAGTCCTGGGTCATGCCCATGGACAGCTCGCGCATCGAAACCCCGGCGATGCGCTCTTCCGCGATCCGGTCCCGGAGTTCGCGGAGCGACCGGAAAAAGGGGCGGGCCTCTTCGGGATCGTCGAACCACGGCGGCATGGTCATGAGTCCGCGAACGGAAAGATTCGGCAGGGCCGCGGCGCTCCGCACGAGTTCCATGGCGCGCGCCGGGGGAATGCCGCTCTTCGTGTCCTCGCCCCCCGTATTGACCTCCACGAGGACGGGTGTGACCGTTCCGGCAAGGGCGGAACGCCGGCTCAGTTCCTGCGCCAGTTCCATCCGGTCGACGGAGTGGATCAGGTCGAAGAGCCGGACGGCGTACTTGGCCTTGTTCGTCTGGAGGTGGCCGATCATGTGCCATTCTACGGTCTTCCCGAGTTTCTCGATCTTCCGCTTCCCCTCCTGGACGTAGTTTTCGCCGATGATGTCCACGCCGGCGGCGATCGCCTCCGCCACCCGTTCGTCGTCCACCGTCTTGGTCACGGCCATCAGGCGCACGTCGGAGGGGCGACGCCCCCCGCGCAGCGCCGCATCGGCCATGCGCTCGCGTATCCGCAGGATGTTGGAAAGGACCGCTGAGTCCATGCTGCTAACCGGCGAAAGAGAGGATCCTGAGTTTCTTCAGAACGTCGACGACTTCACACAGCGGAAGGCCCATGACGTTCGTGTAGGAGCCGCGGATTTCCTTGATGAAGAAGGCGCCGAGCCCCTGAACGGCGTATGCGCCCGCCTTGTCGTACGGTTCGTCGGTCGCGGCGTACCAGGCGGCCTCGTCGTCGCCGATGGTCCGGAACGTCACGGCCGATTCCACGGCCTCGCTCACCGTCGCGGCGCGCTCCGCCGAGGTCATGCTGAAACCGGTGAAGACGCGGTGTTCCCGCCCGCTCAACTTCCGCATCATGGCGATTGCCTCCGCGGGCGACGAGGGCTTCCCGAGGATCTCGCCGTCGATGACGACGATCGTATCGGCGCCCAGGACCCAGGCATCGGGCCGACGCAGGGAAACGGCGCCGGCCTTCGCTTCGGCCAGCCGCAGGACGTGATCCCGGGGGGATTCGCCTTCGCGAAAACTCTCATCGACGCCGCTCGGGAGGATTTCAAAGCGCAGGCCCATCTGCTGCAGCAGTTCGATGCGGCGAGGCGAGGCCGAGGCCAGGATGACCCGCCCCGTCGTCTGTAAACCCATGGTTGTTCTGTCTCTCCGTACTTCGTCTCGATACCTCCGTCCTTATAGAGGATTGAGGCGGGCGAGTCAAGGCGGACCCGTCCGGGGAAGGGGCTGGATTTTCGGACGGATCCGGTTTATAAGGACCCTGCCGATCGGGAGGGAAAGGAAATGGCGCAACGTACGGGTTGGCTGCTGACATCGATCGCGGTGGTGGCTCTGCTGCTGGCGGGGCTCTTCGCCGCCGCGGATGCCGCCGAGAAGCGGGTTCGGGTCGTCGTTCCCGGCTGCAGTTCCTGAGGGACCGCGGCGAGGGTCCGTGCGGCCCTCCAATCCGCAGACGGGGTCGTCCGCTGGGAGACCGTGAAGGCGAACACCCTGGTCATCACGTTCGACGACGCAAGGACGTCGGTGGAACGTATCGTTGAATCCCTGAAGGCGGGCAAACTGACCGTGCAGGGGAAACCCGAGATCCTCAAATAGAAGAATCGGAGGGCGCAGGCGCTACAGCAGTTCCTTCCAGCCACGTCGCTCGATTTCCACGACCGCCTTCTTCACGTCCTGGGAGGCGCCTCTCCGGCAGATGAGGAGGGCGTCTTCCGTTTCCACGACGATCAGGTCCTTCACGCCGACGAGGGCGACGAGCTTTTTCGCGCCGTGGACCAGCACGTTCGCGGCATCGACCTCGACGAGACGGCAGGAGGCGGCGTTTCCGCAGGCGTCCTTTTCCGAGATCTCCCACAGGGCATCCCAACTGCCCACATCCGACCAGCCGAAGTCGCCGCGCAGGACGAGCACGTTGCCGGCCTTTTCCATCACGCCGTAGTCGATGGAGACGGCGGGAAGCTGCTCGTAGATCCTGCGGAATTCCTCTCTTGAAGGGGCGGAGGCCGGGAGTGCCGCGATCCTCCCGAGGCCGTCGTTCAGATCCGGCATCCAGCGTCCGATGGCCCGCAGGATGCTCCCCGCACGCCAGACGAACATGCCGCTGTTCCACAGGAATCCGCCCCGGGCGAGGAATTCGCAGGCCGTCGCGCGGTCCGGCTTTTCACGGATCGAGGCCACGCGGAACACCTCCTCCCCGCGGGCGTCGAAGGCCTTCTCGCCGCACTCCAGGTATCCGTAGCCGGTTTCCGGGCCGGTGGGCTGGATGCCGATCGTGACCAGGACGTCTCCCGTGGCAGCCGCATCCGCCGCCGCAGCCAGCACGCTGCGGAATCGTTCCGCGTCGAGGATGATCTGGTCGGAAGGCAGAACGAGCATCACCTCTCCGGGATCCCGCCGGGCGATCTCCATGGCGGCCCAGCCGATGCAGGGGGCCGTGTTCCGCCCCGCCGGTTCGATGAGGATGTTCTCGCGCGGCAATTCCGGGAGCTGGCGGATCAGCGCCCCGGCGTGGCTCTCGCCGGTCACGATCAGGATCTTCTCGGGCGGGACCAGGGGAAGCACCCGGGCGACCGTTTCCTGGACGATGGTCCTGCCGCCGAAGAGGTCCAAGAGGTGCTTGGGAAGTTTCTCCCGGCTCTTCGGCCAGAAGCGGCTTCCTCTCCCCCCTGCCATGATGACCGCGTGCATGGGTCTTTTCCTTTCGCTGTCCGGATCGCGGGAACGGCGCCTGCGGCACCCGTCCGCGGAGGGCCTGGAGGCCGCAGGTGCTTCCTTATACAACGATCCGCCTTGCTTTTGAAGGGCCGAATCGATATGTTGGCGCCAGCGCAGAAAGCGCATTGATGACACCTGTCCCGGGTCGCCGGGATATTTTTCGACCCTGCAAACTCTCGCCGCGGAGGCAAGAGGCCCCGAAAAATCTCCAAGGCGCCCCTGCGACGGACATCATCAACAGCGGAAGAAGAGGCTGATGACATGCCCGATTACCCTGTTTTGAAATTGAAGGCCGGACGCGATGTCCCGCTGCGGCGCGGCCATCCCTGGGTCTTCTCGGGCGCCGTTTCGCGCGTGGAGGGGAATCCGGCCCCCGGAGACGTCGTGACGGCCGCCTCTTCCGACGGCGTTGCGTTGGCGATCGGATTTTACCAGCCTTCGTCGGATATCGTCTTCCGGCGCCTGTCCTGGGACACCCGTGCGACCGTCGATGGGGACTTCTGGCGAAGAAGACTCCGGGACGCGATGTCGTTGCGACGGCGTGTCGTGCCGCCGGACACGACGGCCTACCGCCTGGTCAATGCGGAAGGGGACGGCATGCCTGGCCTCGTGGCCGATCTCTACGGCGATGTCCTGGCGGTCTCCATCGGGACGGCGGGCATGGACCGCCGCCGCGAAGAACTCGCCGGGATCTTTCGGACGGAACTGTGCACGAGGTGGATCTGCGAGCGGAGCGAAGGGCGCTCCCGCCGGCGCGAGGGGTTGTCCGACCGGGTCGGACTGCTGCAGGGAGAGGAACTGCCGGCCCTGGTGCCGATCCGCGAGGAAGGAAGGAAATACCTCGTCGATGTCGCTTCGGGACAGAAGACCGGTTTCTTTCTGGATCAGCGCGTCAACCGCGGGATCGTCGCCGAGATCAGCGCCGGCATGTCGGTCCTGAACGCCTTTTCCTACACCGGCGGATTCTCCGTCGCCTGTGCCTGCGCGGGCGCGGCCCGTGTGGTCTCCGTGGAGGTTTCTGCGGCCGCCAACGCCATTGCCGGGCGCAACCTTGCCGCCAATGGAATCCCCCTCGACCGGCACCCGATCGTGGAGGCGGACGTCTTCAACTATCTCAGGGAGACGGAGGAGAGGTTCGACGTGATCGTCCTCGACCCGCCCGCCTTTGCGAAGTCGAGCCGGGACGTGCCGTCGGCCGCAAGGGGCTACAAGGAGGTCCATCTCCAGGCGCTGAAAAGGCTGAAAAGCGGGGGGATCCTGGCCACGTTTTCCTGCTCCAACCCCGTCGACGAAGAGCTGTTCAGGAAGATCGTCCTCGGGGCGCTTCGCGACGGGGGGCGGTCCGCCGCAATCCTCCGCTCGCTGGGCCCCTCGCCCGATCACCCCACGGACCCGGGCCATCCGGAGGGCCGTTATCTGAAGGGGCTGCTGCTGTTCGTGGCCTGAGCGCGCGCCGCTTCCCGCGGGTCTATGCGGTCATGATTCCTTCATTTCCCCTGCGGGGCGGAGTCCTGGGTCTCCGGGGCCAGGGCCTCGGAGATGCGTTTGCCGAGCCGTTCGTGGATGAGTTCCGAGGCCAGGTTGTTGCCGGCCATGCCGACACGGACACCCACGGCGGTCGAGTTCTTCTCGACGTACTCGATCTGAACCACGACGTTTTCATCCTGAACGACCGCCTTCATCGCGCCCGTAGCGATCTCGCGTTTTTTCTCGAGATCCCCTGCCTTGAGCTCCAGCAGCGTCTTTTCGGCGGCCGGCCAGACGACGTCGAAGGGCGCGTTGTACGTCGATCGGAGGTAGCCGTCCGTAAAGATGAAATGGCCCGAACGGACGCCGACGGTCTTGCTGCCCACGGTCAGGGCCGCGTCACATCCGATCAGGAGCACAAGGGCCGCAAGCGGCGCGAGAACCATTCGCAGTGTCCCTCTCTTCATGGCGTGTCATCCTTTGCTGTGGCGAAGTTTCGTATGCCGGCGCCCCGCACGGCGGAACGCGGACCCATCGGCGAGCGGAGGCGGAAGGACGTTTTCGACGGACGGTCATAGTAAAATAGGACGCCCTGTCTGTCAATCTTCCCTTTTCGTTCCCCGCCGCCGGGAGGGATCAGCGGAGATAGGGGCCGAGACCCTCGGCGGCGACTTTTTCGGAAACCGGGAAGTTTCTGAGTTCGACGGGTTTGCCGGGATTTGCTTCCTGAAAAGCCTTCAGGAATTCCTCGATGCCGGCCAGATGGCGGGCCACCCGTTCGTTCTCGAGGGGATGGCCGCCTTCGTCGTACTCCACGAAGAGACGCCCCGCCTTCGCCGCCCGCACATACATCTTGTCCCTGCCCTTGACGATCAGGTCGGCGGTTGTCCTTCCGCGCAGCCTCCCCTGCGCCGGGTTGGCGGTCTCCATGAGCACCGCCAGCGCCGCCGTGTGATCGCCCAGTTCCCGATGCGTGAGGCCGTGCAGATTCTTCGGCGACGGCTCCAGGGCGATCTTGATCCCCCGCATCTCCAGGTTCATCACCACGGCCACGGCGAGCGGCATCGCCCGCTCGTGGGCGACGATGGCATGAATCACGGGATACTCCGGCGAGGCCTCGTGAAGGTCGATCACCAGGTCGACCTTTTCGCGCCGGACCAGTTCCGTGATGGCGAAGGCGACCCGTTCCGTGAAGTTTCCGTCCGGGCGGCCCGGAAAGGCCCGGTTCAGGTTCCTCGTCTGGTTGCCGGAGAGCGTCTGTCCCGATGGATAGTGAAGGTAGATGTCGGGGTCCGGCCATTGATCCATGGGGCTTGTTCCGCGTGAGCCGTAGCGGAACCAGCGTTTCCCCGAGGGCGTGTCGATGCTGAAGGCCTGCGGGCTTGCCTCCTGCGGGTCGCCGGCGGTGAAGCCGCTGGCGTTGGCCCGCGGGATCACGAAAAGGCGTCCCTTTTCGGCTGCGGCGTTTTCGACGATCGTGATCGCCGCCAGATGGCCGGACGGCTCGTTCGGATGGGTCCCCCCGAGGATGAGGACCGTGCCGCCGGGCTCTTTGCCTGCAAGAAGAAACACCTCGGAGTCCCCGCGCGTCCCCGCCAGCGGTCCGAAGTAATCGCGGAGATGGCGGATTTTCGTGACCCCGGGGCCGGCCTTGACGGGCAGGGGACGGCGGTGGTCGAGGAACGAACCCGCCGCCGCCCCGGCGACGGCCAGCGCCGCCAGGAGCAGCAGCGTGCCCCGCGCCGTCTTCTTTTTCAGCAATCCTCGCAGACTCGACATGGTCGACCCGACTTCATCCGGTTTCCCGGCCTTCACTTGATCATCAGGACGCGCAGCAGCAGCGGCACGACCAGGAACGCCGCCATCACCTGAAAATAACCATCCTCCTCGTCCAGGGCGCTCCAGGCGGTGAGGCCCAGAACCAGGAGGACGATGAGGCGGTAAACGATGACCATGATGGCGTCGATCATAGAAGTTTCCCTACCCAGTTTGCGTAAACCAGCGCCGCGATGCCGACGAGATCGATGACGAGCGCCGGCCACAGGCAGCGCCGGAGGACCGTGAAGTAGTTTTCGATCTGCAGGACCTGCGCCGCGAACATCCCCGCCAGCGCCGTCGGCGGTACGAGGTCCCCGAGGCTTGACACCAGCGCCAGCGCCGACACGGCCAGGATCTGGTCCTTTCCCAGGAGTGCAAGCGCGATGGGAACGCCCAGGACGCTGGCGGAGCCGATCGCGGAAACGGCCCCGAAGGCGGGGACCGCCGTGGCGACGGCGATCAGGAGCCACGCCTTGGGCAGGGTGAGCGACGTCACGACGAAGGCGCCCCTCGCCCCCGTCAGCGTCATCATCTGGATGAACATCCCGACGCCCATCAGGATTCCCATGACCGGGATGGCTTCGCGCATCGCTTCCCGCGCGGTCTTCAGGAACTGGATCCGCCGGCCCGTGAAGAGGCCGACCGCCGTCGAGAGGACGAAGGCGAAGGAGAGTCCGGGATCGTAGATATACCGCGGGGCCGCCTTCGGCAGGATCATGAGCGCGAAGAGGACGGCGAGGGGAAGGTAGAGCTTCCAGCCGTAATCGGGGAACAGGGACGGCGGCATGGAGGCGGACAGCTCGGCGAGCGGGATGTCCCGGCGGACGTGGCGCCTCCCCATGGCCAGGACGAAGACCATGGCGAGCGGAACGGTGAGCAGGGTCAGCGGCCAGAAAAACCCGACATAGGGCATGTCCAGGCCCTCGCCGACGATCATGGCGGGGATGCAGACCGGCGGCGCGATCATGCCGAGCAGCGAACCGATGGCGATGATGGCCGCCGTCTGGGCGCGGGGGATGCCGAGGTTCATCATCACCGGCGCCACCAGCGCGCCCGTCGTGAAGACGCAGGCCGTCGAAGAACCGGTGATGGCGCCGGGGAACAGGACCAGCAGCATGAGCACCATGAGCAGCAGCGAAGGCCTCCGATGGAATGCCTCCGTCACCTGCCGCCCGAGGGTGTCGAGCACTCCCGTGCGCTGGAGCACTTTCATGTAGATCATCGCCGTGGCGATGACGATGATGAAATCGAAGAAGCTGAACATCCCCTCCACAAGCGACCGGATGGGGACGCCCTCGCCGGCGGCCAGGGCGCCGGTGACGGAGGCCGCCACGAGACCGAGTGCGACCGGAAGCTTCAGGCCGAAACAGCCGCCCGCGAACACGGCGACCATCGCGGCAAGCGTAAGGAGTTCAGGTTCCATGGGTAGACCGCTTCCTCGACGATGTCAGGCTAATACCCGGCCGCGAACCCCGTCCCGTATTCATTTTTTTCCGAATATGGCCTTCAGGGGCTCCTGGGTTTGGGAGACCTTGTCGACGAAGAGTACGGGGATGTTGTTTTTGGCGGAGGTCTTGGTGATGAAGCCGTCCTTGTCACCGTCCTTCAGCGCGATGACGCAGGCCGAGGCCGGCACCACGAGACCGATGAAGCGGTCGGAGAGCTCTCCGCGCTTTGCGCTGCCGCCGACATGCAGGGACAGGATCGGTACGCCGAGTTCCTTCGCCTTGGCGACCACCTTCTGGACCCGTGCGGCCTCCTTGTCGGCGTCCACGCCGGCGGCCCCCAGGCCCTTTGCGCTGCCGCCGATGGCGACGACCAGGGTCTTGACCCCTTGCAGATCGTCCGGGCCGGCGAGGGCGGCCGTCTTGACGGCGATCTTGTTTCGTTCGAGAAGCACCTTCACCATTTGGACGTCGGCGCTCTGCCCGGCCGACGTCAACAGGACCGGTTCCTTGGCGGAGAACTTCACTTCCTTTTTTTCCTCGCCCGCCGACAGGACCGCCGGCAGGAAAAGGACCAGACACGCAGCGACCAACCATTCTTTTTTCATGGAGCACCTCTCCTTTCGGAAACCGCCTTCTTCATGACTTCACAGGCGCCGCGGTCGGGATCCCGCCTATGACAAACCTTCAAGAGAAAACGTACCGGGGTGGCGGATGCCGTCCCCTTTTCGCCGGTTCCGCGCCGCTATTCGGGAAGGGCGCAGACCAGGGGCAGATCTTTCATCGTCAGCAATCCCGAGGGGGCTTCAACCGCCCGCGGAACGGAATTGACGATCATGGCCGCCGTCGCCAGGTCGCCGTGGACGCCGCCCTCGATCACGACCGCCAGAGGGGGCGTCCCGTCGATGGTGACGGCATCATAGGATTCCTTTGCGCCCAGGCACGCCTCGAATTCGAGCGTGATGACTTCGCGGCCGTCCCGATATCCCCTCCCTACCTGGCGGACGCCGGCCGCCTGACCGGCCTTGACGGTGAGGTACTGGCTCTTGACGGTCCTCTTCGCCACGATCGGTTCAATGGTCTCCGTGAGCTTGTCCAGTTCCCATCCCAGACCCGCTGCGATCATGCCGATCGATTCGGTCAGCCCCACGTGGCGTATCGTTCCCGCCTTCACCAGGTCCTTGAACTCCTTGACGGTCAAGCCGGCGCCGATTTTCTTCTGGAACGGCAGGCGCCGCGGCGTCGCATCCTGAAAGCGGGCGACCTTCACCTTCCGGACCGACTGGCACACGCCGGTCATTGCCAGCGGCCATGCGTCCATCATGAAGCCCGGATTGACGCCCGTGCTCATGACGGTCACGCCGTGTTTCCTGGCCAGTTTGTCGATCTTCGCCGACAGGGACGGCTGATTGCGGAAGGGATAGGACATCTCTTCGCAGGTGGAAACGATGTTGACGCCGGCCTCGATCACGGTCCTGAGCTGCGGAAAGACGCCTTTCAGCACCGATCCCGTCGCATGCATGACCACGTCCGGTCTTGTCCTTTTCAGAACGGCCCCTGCATCCTTCTCGATCAAGACCTCCAGTTTGCGGCCGACGCCTGCGACTTCCCCCAGGTCCCTGCCGACGTTCAGCAGGTCGACGGCGCCCACGATCCTGATGCCGGGCTTGCGGGCGGCAAGCCGTACGATGCCCGCGCCCACGGGACCGACTCCGAACTGTACGACCTTGATGACTTTCTTCGCCATGACATTTCTCCCTTCTTCATCTCCTTCCGGGTTCGTTCATCGGTCCGGAGAAAGGACTCCAATGACTCCTGCAGATCTTTTCAACCTCTTCGACTTTTCGGGCTTCACGGCATCCAGGATTTTTCTGTGGCTCTCCGCAGATTTCTTCGGTACGCCCGGCCGGGAGTAGGATGCGATGCGCTCCCCCGGGTACTGAAGCATTTTCGACTGGATCTGTTCGAGTGTATAGCGCCTTCGCCTTCGAGCTTGCGGATGGCCTCGCCACAGGGGTGGTGCTTACGCCGAACTGGCGTGCGATGTCCTTTTCCCGGATGCGGTCGGAGGGGCTTGATCCGCTGGCTGGCGACGGCCTCGCGCAGGAACGCGTAGATGGCGTCCTTGCAGGTCCTGGGAGATTTTGTCGGCGTGAAGTCGGGGGTCTTTTCCGTGCTTTTTTTCATCGGAATCCGCCTCGGCGCGAGATATATTTTCGTATAATTTATACGATGTCAAGAATGTTTTGGCCGGATGCCGTCCGGACCGGAATCTCCTTGTCCGGTCACCGGAAAAACCACCCCTTGTTTTTTTTTGGAGACAACGCTACAAGACAAGGCCCGAGAGGCACTCGTTCTTCCCATCACGGGCCCGCAGGTCCGATCGCGGGCAAGATTCCCTTCCCGGCTTTTCAGCGGGGCAGCGGTCCAAGGAAGTAATCCACAGCAACAGACGAACAACGAAACGGAAGGAGACGCCATGAAGAGCCTGAGCAAGATGCGGTTCGAAAGGGAGGCAGTCGGGATGTTCCGGTATGCCTGCATGGTATGGATCCTGTTTTTCGTCTTCTGCCAACCTCTTCCGGCGGCGACGAAAAATGTCCAGGTCGAAGCCGCCCACGGTATGGTGGCCTCGGCGCACCCGCTGGCATCCGAAGCCGGTTTGAAGATCCTCAAAGCCGGCGGCAACGCCGTCGATGCCGCGGTCGCGGCCGCTTTTGCCATCGGCGTCGTGGAGCTCAACGCCAGCGGCCTCGGCGGAGAGGGGATGATCGTCATCTACCGGGCCGACACCAAGACCGCCGTCGCCATCGATTACCGTTCCGCGGCGCCGGCCTCCGCCACGTTCCCCAAGAAGATTCCGGACGCCGGCTATGCGTCGGCGGCCATACCCGGGACCGTTGCCGGACTTTCGACGGCGCTCGCCAAATACGGAACGATGCCGCTTCACCGGGTGATGGCGCCTGCCATCGGCCTTGCGGAGCAGGGCTTCACGGTATCGCCGACGCTGGCGGGGATGATCCAGGACAACTTCGACAGGATCAGCAAGAATCCGCCGCTGGCCGCCGTCACCTTCCGGGACGGCCTGCCGCTGGAGGCCGGCGCGACCTTGAAGAATCCGGATCTCGCGCTCAGCCTGCACAAGATCGCGGCCTTTGGTCCGGATGTCTTCTACCGAGGTGAACTGGCCGAGGCGATGGTTGCGGAAATGGCCGCGAACGGCGGGTTCTTTTCGAAATCGGACCTCGCCTCCTACAAGGCGGTCGTCCGCGAGCCGGTCCGGGGAAGGTACCGCGGCTATGAACTGATTTCGGCGCCGCCCCCCGTCGGCGGCCTCTCGGTCATTCAGATTCTGCAGATCCTGGAGAATTTCGACCTCGCGAAGAATCCGCCGACCTCGACGATCAACGTGCATCTGATGGCGGAGGCCATGAAGAAGGGCTTCGCGGACTTCGCCGCCTTCATCGGCGATCCCGATTTTGAAAAAATACCCGTCAAGGGGCTGCTTTCGCCGGAATACGCCAAGAAGAGGGCGGCCGAGATCAGGGCCGACGCCATCAGCGCCAGGATCGAGGCGGGCGAACCCTCGCGCGAAAGCGGGAGCACGACGGCCCTGTGCGTCGTGGACCGCAGAGGCAACGTGGTGGCGCTGACCCAGACGATCTCCAGCTTCTTCGGCGCCAGGGTCATGATCGGCGGCACGGGAATCATCCTCAACAACGAGATGCAGAACTTCTCGGCCAAGGGCGTGAACGCCATGGCGCCGGGCAAGCGCATGCGCACCACCATCTCCCCGACGATCATGCTGAAAAACGGCAAGGCCTATGCGGCCATGGGAACGCCGGGGGCGGCGCGTATCATCTCGACCATGGCAATCCTGGTTTCGAACCTGGTGGACCACAAGATGCCGATCCAGGAAGCCATCGAGGCGCCGCGCTTTTTCGCGCGCGACAAGCCGAAGGATCTTTACGTGGAGACGCGTCTGCCGGCGGACACGCTGGCCGCGCTGGAGCGCATGGGCTATGCGCTGAAAAAATACAAGGACTACGATCTGTTCTTCGGCGGGGCCCAGGGAATCGTCATCGATCCCAAGAGCGGGAAGAAGATCGGCGGCGCCGACCCGCGGCGGGACGGCGTGGTCGTCGGCTATTGATCGAAACACGACGAAAGGACCGCTATGAAACGCCTATGGCTCGCACTGGCCGCGATGGTGTTCCTGCCGCCGGCATCGCTTCCGGCGGCAGGGTCCGGCGGCGCGCTTCTGCACGATATCCGTCCGGGGAAGGGTGTGGCGGCCGTCAGACAGCTTTCCGATTATCTGCCCGTCCTGGCGGAGACGCCCGGGGATACGAGGATCTACGTTCTGGAAGGGAAGGAACCGGGCGGGACCGTCTTTGTCGCCGGCGGGACGCACGGCAACGAAATCGCGGGGATCGTCGCGGCGACGATCCTCGTCGAGCGGACGCAGGTGCAGAAGGGACGGCTGATCGTGGTCCCGCACGCCAACAACTCCGCCGTCGGGTACCCGGATGCGCGCCGGCCGGGGCCTCCGTCGATCTTCATCGAGACGCCGTCGGGCAAACGGGGCTTTCGCTACGGATCGAGGCTGACCAATCCCGACCATCAGGGGGCGAAGGATCCTCCCCAGTATCGCCCCCCCGGCTCCATGGAAGAGATCGAGGGATGGGAAGCGCGCAACCTGAATCGCAACTATCCCGGAAAGGCGGACGGCAATCTCACCCAGAAGATCGCCTTCGCCATCATGGAACTCCTGAGGAAGGAATCCGTGGACGTCGCCTACGACTTCCACGAGACGGGGCCGGGGTCCCGGCTGGCGTGGATGCTGGTCGCCAACCCGAAGAACGTCGATGCGGGGGCCGCGGCGCTCCTCACGCTGGATGAGGCGGGCATTCCCATCAAACTGGAGGCATCTTCGAAAACGTTCCGCGGGCTCTCGCACCGGGAATGGGGGGACGCGACGAGGGCCATGGCCTTTCTTTTCGAGACCCCCAATCCCCTGATGAAAGACGGCGACCGCGGCGCCGATACGGTGAACGATCCGGATCTGCCGCTTTCGCGGCGCGTGGGTGTCCAGCTTTCGGTGTTTCTGGCGGTCCTCGAGGCCTGCAACGGGGCTGCCGCGCCGGAGAAGAAATTCGGTCTGGCCGGCGTGCCGGGGTTCCCCGAGATCAAGGCCGCCGGTCTCGGCTCCTTCCTGAGATGATGAAACCCCTGTAAGATCGGATGGAAAACCTGTGCATCCCCCGCCCCCGCGTTTGCGGGAGCGGGGGATGCTTCGTCTTGTCCCGTCTCTTTTCACTGGATGAATCGCAACTGCCGGACTCCCTCCGCAGGCGGCCGGGCAATTCCCATGCGGGAATCAACGGTCGCCGACCGTGTCGCCTGAGTTGTAGTTGACCCGGCAATTGCCGTTCCCGCCGCTGATTTCAATGTCGGCGTTCATGGCGCCCGTGTAGTTGATGGTGCCCTGCGCAGCGCCGCAACTGCCGTTGTTCGTGTTGTACCTCGTCACCGTTTCACCCGAACTCAGCCGATAGGTGTCGGTCGTAATTTCACTGCCGTTGTTTACCCGCCGGCAGCCGGACCCGGTGACCCTGAAGTCGCGCCTGCTGCCGGTATTGTTCCATACCCTGTATTCGGAGCAGCCGGTATATACGGTAGCCGAGCAGGTGCTGCTGCCGTTGGCATTGCTGACCGTGAGGGTGTAGGTCCGATCGCCCGCCGTCGTCTGGCTTCCCGAAGTGCAGGTGCCGCCGCTCGAATTCGAGAAGTTCGCGCAGACGCCGCCGGGCGACGGGCTCCACGATCCGTTGGCGGGACCATTCGCGATGGTCCAGGTGAGACTCGTCGTGCCGCCGTAGGGCACGATATTCGGGCTGACGGCGAGGGTGCAGGTCGGCTGGGCCGCCTGGGTCACCGTGAAGGTCTGCCCGGCGATGATCATCGTACCGGTGCGCGGGGCGCCGGTGTTGTTGGTGGAGACGCTATAGCCGACCGTTCCCGTCCCGGACCCGCTGCTGCCGGAGGTGATGGAGATCCAGGAGTTGTTACTCGCCGCGGTCCAGGTGCAGCCGGTCACGGAGGTCACGGTGACCGTTCCGGTTCCGGCGTACCGGCCGAAGGACTGGCTGTAGGAGCTCAGCGTATAGACGCAGCCGTCGGCCTGATTGACCGTGAAGGTCTGCCCGACGATGTTGATGTAGCCGGTCCTTGCAGGGCCGGTATTGGCGGCGACGGCATAGCCGATCGTCCCGTTTCCAGCACCGACGCTGCCGGAAGTAACGGTGATCCAATCGGAGAGGCTCGACGTCATCCAGGGGCAGGACGTCGTCGTGGTGGTGAGGTTGACGCTGCCCGATCCTCCCGCGGCGGTGGCCGACGCAGCTTCGGGCGTGATGGAATACGTACAGTCCCCCTGCGGAAAGAAGACGCGGAAATTGGTGAGTTCGATCTGCTGGGTGCTCGATCCGGTCGCCTCCGTGAAGCCGAAGAAGATCTTGCTGAAGTCGTTGTGATCCGCTTCCGAGAGGGATACGGTCTTGTTGATCTGGGCGGTCGTATCGGTGTAGGGGACGATGACGTCCTGGAAGCGGCTCATGGCCAGAGGATCGGCGAAACTGTCCTTGCGCGAGATCCATGCTTTGATTTCATAAGGGTAAGGCCCCGAGAGCGAACCGGGGCGGACGATCTCGATCCTGCAGACGTAAGGGCGTCGGCTTTCCATCCAGTTGCAAGAGCCGGAGGTCATGCAGGGTTCCGTCTGGCTCGCGGGCTGATAGTAGCCGCTGTCGCCCGTCCCCGCCGAATTCTGGGGATTCCCCCCGGAACCGCCCGCGCCGTGCTTGTTGTCGTCGTAGCTGTTCGGGGATCCTGTGCAGCCGGTGCCGGATGCCGTCCTGGCGCCCCAGAACATGAGCGCCACGTGGTTGTAGAAGGTATAGGTCGGGTTCCACCATGGACCGCTCTGTGTCCGCGGATCGTTCCTGCTGTCCGATTGGCAGATGTTGCCGGTGCCGGGGTTGGGGAAGGTATCGAACTCCAGGGCTATTTTCGGGGGCTTCAGGCCGAGGCCGTCCGCCGTGTCCCCAGCGCCGGCGTAGCCGATGAGCTCGCCCTCTCCCACGGCCCCGCCGGTGCGGTCCCGCGTGTTGTTTCGGTCAGGATCCGTGGCGCTGAGGACGGCAAAGGTGAAGCCGTCGGCGTAGGCGGTGCTGTCGGAGGAACGGTCCTCGTTCAGGAAGGTGAATTCGAAGTAGGCCCGTATGCCGAGGCCGAAGTTGCATATGCCGTCGGTGCAGTAGCCGACGATGCTGCTCCCCTGGTACCAGAGGGAACCGTAGCTGTCCTCGACGCCGCCGCCCATCGTGATCGTGTTCGTGTCCGGATCGGCCTGGACGGCGCTGCCGCCCGATTCCCCCGAGGCGATGGGCTCGCTGAAACTGGGGAATTCCGTGTCGGACTCGATGACCGGCGACGTCGGCGGGGGCGGTTCCGATGTGCCCGTCCCCGAACCCCACGTCACGGCGAGGTCATAGACGATCACCCGCCGCGCCTCCAGAAACGAACCGGCGTTGGCAACGCCCGTCGAGGTGATCCTGTAGTTCTCGATCTTGATCGTGAAGGCCGAATTGGCGTCGGGCATGTAGAACGTGGTTTCAGGATAATTCGCGAGCTGGATGGCCACGCCGTAGCGCACGCCCGCCCTGGCGAGATCGTAGGCGTTGTCGTTCCTGTTGGTCAGGAGCTCCCCGAAGGTCGACGACGCGGTGATGCTGTAGATCCCCGCGCCGAGAACGCCCATGATCAGCATGGCGATGATGATCGTGATGAGGACGTCGCCTTTTCGTTTCCGCAAGCCCATGGGTTCCCCGTTACCAGTACGACTCCAGGATGTTGACACGCTGGCTGAAGCTGGACGCGGAATTGTCCGCGCCGGTGACCGTAAGGGCGACATCGATCCGGCGGATGTTGGCCGCCGTTGCCGTCGCCGTCCCCGAACCATCGAAGTAGCTGAGGGTGAAGGCGGTGACGCGGTCGATCAGGGTCGTCCCGTTGATCTGCACCTTGTCGCCGGAAAGGGCGATGGCGACGGTGACGGGTCCCGTCCGCGTGCAGGTCACCGCGGAGGTTACCGACTGGGCCGGCGAGGGCGCGACGGCCGTCGCCGCGTGCAGTTCCTTCGCGATCCGCGTCAAGGCGACCTGGGCCTTCTGGAGCGTATCGGCGTTTTTCCGGGCAAAGACGTAGCCGCTCGCAATCTGCGTCAGGCCCATCCCCACGACGGCGACGAGAATGCCGATCAGCACGAGGCAAACGATCATCTCGACGAGCGTGAAGCCCTTATCGTCTGAGCGGGGTCCGTGCATCATGGCCATCTAAACCCTCTCCCCTCACCGCAGGACGAACAAAGCCGTCCGCGTTTCGCCCGTCCGGTTCGACGCGTCCGACCGGTGGCCGACGACGACCTTCAGGTAGCGCCCGTAGGCCGGATCGCCCGTCGATCCATTGATGTTTTCTTCCCTGTTGCTTGCATCGAACTTGATGAACCGGTTCTGGAGAACGCGGTAGTTCCCGAAGGCGTTGCCGTAGTCCTGGTTCTCTCCGCCGCCGGGGGCGCCGATGGCGGTCTGCAGGTCCGTCAGCGTCGGTGCCGCGCCGTTGTTCTGCCAGGTGACGGTTCCGTCGCTGACCGTGGCCCCGGCGGTGATCGGCCACGCCGGTTCGTTCTCGCCGCTGGTTCCGCCGCCCGTGCAGCGGTAGTGGAATCCGTTTCGTATGCGGATCGAGGGAAGGATGAGCGTATCGGCGGCGTAGGACGTGCTCGGCCGCCAGTGCGGGATCCTGCTGTACAGCGTCGTCATGTTCTCCAGGACCTGGCTCAGGTTTGCCGATGCCTGGAGCCGGGCGATGGGGGTGGAACTCAGGGAGATGGACGATCCGAAATAAGGCGCCATCATGGCGGCGACGATGGCGAGCATGACGATGGCCACGAGGATTTCGACCAGCGTCAGTCCGGATTTCATGAGTCTATTCCGTGGCGTCATGGCGTGATGAACCCCGTATTGGCGGCGAGGATGATCGTGGATGTGCCGCTGTCCCCGCTCAAGGTGATCGACACATCGGAAGGCCCCGGGCTGCCCCAGGAATCGAAGCTGACCGTCACGGGCGTGGTCACCGTCGTGCCGGACGGGAAGGACCGCGTGCTGGAATTTTCAGTGGGGAGGTTGATCGCGGCGGCCGCGCCGTTGCGCTGAAGGGTGTAGGACCCGCCGGCGAATGCGATTCCCCAGGTTGCCGTATCGTCGTTCAGGGCCTTCATCTGGGCAAATCTGAGATGCGTCTTGACGATATCGGTCTGCACGACAAGGTCCTGCTGCGTCGTCAGGACGCGGCTGACGGCAACGGCGGCGATTACGCCGATGACCAGCAGAACGACGATCACCTCGACGAGGGTGAAGCCCCGGTCAGCAGTGTCTGTTGAGGCGTGATGGTTCATCACTTCTCAGGTCCTTATGTCACGCGGACTATAAGGTGAAGCGGCCCGCTTGTCAATATCGCATCATGAGAAAAACAGAAGACGGCGTCATCCGATCGTGGCCCGGATCACGGCGAAGCCTTCCCGTTCCATCTGTGCGGCGACGCGGTCCTGCAACTCCCTTCCCGGTGTGAGCGCGACCATGTAGCCGCCCTTCCCGGCGTAGACCCCTTCCAGGACTTCCGGATAGGGTTTTTCCAGAGACACAGGTGGCGAACCTCGCGGCCGTCGCGTTCGAAGGCCCTGGTGAGGATGGCGGCGGACCTGAGGCCGTCCGGGTCGTTGTGATGAAAGAGGGTGCGCCGTCCGGTCGGGCCATGCCCGCATCTCGCCGATCGCCTTTCCCATCGCATGAACGAGATCATCGATCATCCCCGAGCTCCCTGTGCGATTCGCGGATCGTCCGAGATCACGCCGTCCACCTCTGCCGCCAGGGCGCAGCGGAATTCGTCGGCCCTGTCGACGCGATAGGGGAAGACGGCGATGCCCGCTTCGTGCATGCGGGCGACGTGTTCCTTTTGGAGAAAGAGCCAGTTCGGATGTACGGAAAAGATTCCGAGGGACCGGCAGCGCCCCGGGAGGCCTTCTTCGCCGGGGTTCTTCGTGATGAAGGCAAGAGAAACGTCGCTGCGATCGCGTCGGATGCTTTCGAGGACGCGCCATTCGAAACTGGAGATCAGCACGGAATCCAGCAATCGGCGTTCTTCGACAAGGGCGACGAGCTGGCGCTCCACCGCATCGGCCGGGCCGTCCGCCTCTAAGGCTTCCTTCTTGATCTCGAAGTTGATCAGGACCCTGCCGCCGAACAGGTCGAGGACCTCCTCCGGCGTCGGGACCGGCTCGCCGGTGAAGCGGACGTCGAACCAGCGGCCGGCGTCCAGCTTCTTGATCTCCTCCAGGGTTCGGCCGTTCACCCGTCCCGTTCCGTCGGTCGTGCGCTCCAGGCCCGGATCGTGAATTACGATCAGCCTGCGGTCTAGGGTCAACTGGATGTCCATTTCGAGCATGTCCACGTCCGCCTCAAAGGCCGCCCGGAACGCGGCGAAGGTGTTTTCCGGGCAGCGGACCCGGTCTCCCCGGTGGGCGACAATCCACGGCTTCCTGATGCGGAGTCGATCCTGGAGCGAAGGTGTCGGCATGAAAACGGGTGCCTTCCCGGATTTCGATGTCGGTTCTTAGCGGAACCGGAGGCCGGCTGCCCGGTCGAACACGTGCAGATCCTGCGGTGGAACCTCGACGGGGAGCCTATCCTGTTTCTACAGCTGATGCAAGAGACGGACCGTTGCGGGGTTTCGGTGGCGTCGAAAGGGCCGTACCACCCGGGTGTCGGCGCCTAGGATTCCTGAAGACGACGCGTTTTTCCATGGGGCTCCGCCGGGATCAACCGTGTGCCCGCCGGCTCCGGCTAGCGGATACCGGGAAAATCATCAGGAGACTGAGGTCAACGGATTCTACTTGCTGGTTTCTTCAAACTGCCGCAGTTTCTTGTTCCCCCCGCGACGGCGTCGTCGAGGGCTTGTTGGGCGGTCATCTTGTCGGAAAAAGCGGATTCGAGTTCGTCGTAGACGATTTTCACGAAATGGATTGCCGAACGTCAATCCGTCATCTACAAAAAATGTAGGTAAATGACAAAAATTAGTAGAATTCGTTTTCCAAGGAGTACGGTCGAGTTGAGGATCGGAGGGTATTCAAGACAAAAAACGTTGTAAATCAACATGTTAATCATTATATTTTGGCATTTGCTTTCCAGGATACTGGCATGTTATGTGCTAAAGCCAAATTCTGAAAATGGAGGAGTAGTCCATTATCGACCATCCTGCTCCGTCAGGAAAAAACTCTGAGGAGGAAATTGTATGAGAACAAATCAGAAAGGCTTTACATTGATCGAGATCATCGCCGTCTTGATCATTCTTGGCATTCTGGCCGCAGTAGCCGTGCCGAGATTCATGGATCTGACGGCAGACGCCAGGAGGCAGGCCGCAAACGCAGCGGTTGCCGAAGGGATCGCGAGGGCAAATATGCTAATAGCTAGGAACATTTTGTCAAGCGGTGGAACGATACCTACTGCGGCATGCGTAGTTGAGGGCCTGAACGCGAGTTATCAGAATGCGGGTGATTTCTCAATCTCCTATGCAGGTGCGGGCGGCGGTGGAACTGCGGGAACCATCACGGTTTCCGGATGGGGCGTCTCCGGCAACGTAAGTGGCGGGGATACCGTTGAAAAAGCGTTTGACATGCCGACCTCCAATTAATTTAATCTACACGCGTCCACCCATCTGAGGGGGGTGGTGAAATGGCGTTTCGAACGAGGAGGGCGTCCCCTGGCCCGAGAGGCGAGGGTGGGTTTACATTAATTGAGATTATAAGCGTCCTCGTCATAATTGGAGTTCTTGCGGCTATCGCAGTTCCAAGATACATGGACCTCATCGACTACGCGAGGAACAGGGCCGCCTACGCGGCGCTTGCCGAGGGTATGGCCCGTGTGAACATGATCGCCGCCAAGCGGATTCTTCAAACCGGGAGCATTCCGAGCGCGGCGAGCGTTGTCGCCGATTCGGCATTGAACACGGATGCAGGAGATTTTTCCCTTAGTTTCGCAGCAAACGGCGAAGGCAGCGTCAATATCACTGCTTCCGGCACGGCGGGAAACGTGGACGGCGGAAGCGTGACAGGCAATGTCGGATTGCCCGTGTTGTAGTGTTAACGGGAAACGGACAGATCGTGGTTTAGAACCAAGACAGGACATCGCCACCGATTAATAATTGTGGCGATGTCCTGTCTTCTTATGATGGATCCCTCTTTTTTTTTGTTCTGTATTGCGTCCTGCAGCCACTAACGAGACGGTCTGACGGAGATTTTCACGTGCTTTTTCATAGCCGGGGTTGAGCATCAGCGCTGCCGAGAAGTAATACGCCGCTTTTTCCCAATCGGCGGTCTTTTGCATGGCGATGCCTGCATTGTTGTATGCCGCTACGAAATCCGGCTGCAACGCAATTGCGGCGACGAGGAATTGGATGGCATCCCGAGGGCGGTCCAAAAGGTTCAGGACTCTGCCGATATTGTTGTTGGTGTCCGCCCTCTTGGGCGACAGTACCAATGCCCGATGGAAATGGGCCAGAGCACGGTTGAGGAGGCCGACTCCCGCGTAGGCAACCCCTAAAATATTATGTTTCCACGAATTGTCGTCTGTCAACATTTCCGCGGCTGAATAGGCAGCGATCGCCCGTTTCGTTTCTCCCATTTTCACCAGGAGGTCTCCCTTTCCGATATAGGCATAGGAGTTTTTCCTGTCACGGAGAAGCGCATCGTTGAAATGGACCAGCACTTCTTCCAGCGGTGCGCCCTTTTTTTCAAGGAGATTTGCCAGGCTGGCATGCACGGAGGAGTAACCCGGCCAGATGGCGAGGGACTTGAGGATTTCCCTTTCCGCTGCTGCAAGATTCCCTTCCACCAGTAGAACATCGCCCAAAATCCGATGGGCGAGCCAGTTCTTTGCGGTGACCTCCGTCGCATGCTGAAAGAGGGTCTTGGTGTTCCTCCAATATTCCACTTGCCGCCAGGTGACCACGGACAGGATGATGAGAATTGACGCCGTCACAGCGGTCGCGAGCATCCATTGACGGGGGGCATCACTGAAGGCCGAGACACTCCAGACAATTGCAATGAAGACGCCGATAGAAGGCAGATACATGTATCGATCCGCCATGGACTGTAACCCTACCTGAACAATACCGATTACGGGCAGCAGTGTGATCAGAAACCACAGCCAGCCGAACAGCACATAGGGGTGACGGCGGACGAGCAGGAAGGCGGCAAGCGAAACAAGGAGTAGGAAAACGCCTGCGCCGATAACACGCGGCGACAGAAGGGGGAAAGAAACATAAGGATAGAAAATGGCCAGACTGTCCGGCCAGAAAGTCTTTTCCATGTATCCCTGGTAGGATACCGCGGCATTCAAAATCCTCGCAGACAGCGGAATTCCGCTCAGGGTTGCCATCGCCCCGGCCTTTGCCTGGACGATCATCGTCACGATGCCTGAAAATAGGGAAAGGGAAAAAAACGGTATTTTTTCCATGACGACGGAGCGGTGCAATCTCAAATTCTGGAAACGCATCCAATCGGAGTATTGGTCTGGCGCCTCGATGCGCTTCAGAGGCCAGAAATCGAGGAGGAGAAAGACGATCGGCAGCGTGACGAGCATCGGTTTGGACAGGAGACCGAGGGCGAAGAGGAAAAGCGTTGCGGTGTAGCGAAGGGGGTGAGGTTTCCTTGCATAGCGTACATAGGAAAGGAGCGCCAGGATGCCGAAGAATCCCGATAGAACATCCTTCCTTTCCGAAATCCACGCCACCGACTCCACGTGGAGCGGATGGATACCGAAGAGCGCCGCGACCACGGCGCTTTCCCATCGCCTTCCCGTGGTTTCCAACAGCAAAAGAAACAGCAGCAGAGTATTGGCGATGTGAAAAAAGAGACTTGTCAGGTGATGTCCCACCGGATGCACGCCGTACATCTGGCAATCGAACATATGGGAAATCATCGTAAGGGGATGCCAGTTGGCGGCAGCTTGGGTGGTGAACGCCCGGATCAGGCCTTCTTTCGTCAACCCCGCCTGAACGTGGTCATTCTGCGTGACATATAACTGGTCGTCGTATCCGACGAAGTCGTTCTTGACCACGCCGCCGAAGGCGGTCAGGACCAGAAGGATCAGAACAAGACCGATCCAGCGGTCCTTCATGGAGATCGTCATAAGGGGAGTCTCCCTGGCGGTTGCCGGAGACTTTATAGCGTACTCCTGCCGATTCCGCAAAATATTTGCGGAGCCCCAGGTAAGAGTTATCGTTGTTGATGGTTGCTCATCTGCCGTCGTCTGCCCTGACATTGCGTCCTGCCTTTCCTGAGAAGCAGCGCATGATTTTTCTTTTCTGAAATGTGCGGCGTTCACGGACAGGGCGCGAAAAAATAGTTTACGCGGGCACCCCTCAGCGGCTAATAAGGAGCATGGCATTGAAAGAGCAAACCATCTCGCCGATCCTGATCGCGGCGGCGCTTATCGGGAGCCTTTTTTTCCAGGGACGAAATCTTTATGTCTTTCTTGCGGTGCAGGCGGCCCTGGTCTGCGCCTTGACGTATCGACTGATGAGGGCACAGGCGGAAACCGTCCTCCTCAAGATCGATTTCATGTCCGGGGCCGTTCTTCTCTTCTGGGTATGGCTTGCCGTCAGCGCTTTTCTCTCCCGCGTTCCCTACGTCAGTGGGTTCATCTTCTGGTGGATCGGGGTCCTGCCGATGGTCTATCTGATCCATGTCCTGTCGCCGGAGACCGAAGATTCCGGGTCGGCGACTGTGATGGTTCTGCTCGCCGTTGGATCGGGGCTGGCTGCATGGGCTCTGTGCCAATTTATTGTCTGGCAGGATCCTCCGCGGGGACCTTTTATCTATCGTAATCTGCTGGCGGCGTTTCTCGGCATGCTGGCATTGATCGTGTCTGCCCGTTTCCTCATGAGAGACGAGAACGGGGGAACCCGTGAATTCTGGTTCCTGGCCGGGATCTTTCTGATGGTCCTGATCGTGGGTTTGATCCAGAGTCGCGGAGTCCTGCTCTGTTTTTCCATCGGTGCCTTCGCCCTCCTCTCTTTCTCTCGTCCGTTCGTGAAGAAAAGAAAGGATATCCTGACGATCATCGCAGTCTATGCGGTCGCCCTGGCCCTGGCCCAGGTCTCCTCGTCGGGGGAGATGGGTGCGAGAATGGCTACTCTCCAGGATCCCTATCAGGCTGGGGGAACCCGCTTCGTCATCTGGGAGGGGTCGTGGGAATTGTGGCAGCAGTCCCCTTGGTACGGCAACGGCATCGGGACGTACTGGCTGGCCTATCCGGCCTATCGGCAGGCGGACGATACCAACGCGGGCTTCTACGTCCACAACGACTACCTGCAGATTCTGATCGAAAGCGGCTGGCCGGCCCTGCTCCTGCTTTGCTGCATTTTGCTTGCGATCCTTTTTCTGTTCGTCAAGACATACAGGAGCGAATCGACCGGCCCTTCTGCAAAAATCGAAGCTGCGGGCCTGTTTGCCGCGCTGCTGTCGATTTTTCTGCACAGCTTGCTCGATTTCAATCTCTATACGGTGCCGACCATGATCCTGGCGGGGCTGGCCATGGGACGCCTCCGCTCGCTCTGTCATGACCCGCTTCCGTCCGTATCCATGAAAATTTCTTTAGGCCGCTGGCTCCGGCCGACTGTTTTTCGCTGCTGCCTGCTGTTTTTGGGACTCCTTCCGGGGATCTATTTCGTCACGGTTGGCGTTTCCTACTATTACCTCCAACGTGGCGAGGCGTTGATCGAGAAGGCTCAATTGAAAGAGGCCCTTGGGTCGCTGCGGATTTCCGAAGCCCTGTGGTCGAACCAGGACCGGCCGAAATATCTGCAGGCCAACATCTATCAGTTGACGCTGCAGGAAAATCCGCAAATGGATCTCGCGGTGCGTAGACAAGTATATGACGATGCACAGATGAAGTTGCAGCAGGCCGAAAGTTTGAATCCCTGGCGGCCGGAGATTCATGCCGTCCGCGGTCAACTGTACCGACAGAACCGCGACCTCGCCGGCCCGGACTGGTATGAAAAGGCCGTGCGGTCCTTTCGTCACGCGCTGGCTATCGACCCGCGATGCTACGATGCGCGGGTCTTCTACGCAAGGATGCTCTTGGAGACGGGCGATGCTCCAAAGGCCGCCGATGTCTTGAAAGCGGGATTGAAATACTGGCATACGCCGGATGCCCGGATGATTTCCTATTATCGACTGACAGCGTTCGTTTGTCGGCAACAGGGAGATCATGCCTCGGCCACGGAAGCGGAAAAGAAGATGGCGGCCGTTATCGCGGCCTACCAAAGAGCCGCGCGGGAGAAATGGGAAAGGCCCTTTTGAAGGCAGGTACTCGGCCTGAGTTCTTTCAATCGCCTTGACAATGCGGGAGCGGCTTGTTACGACTCGATGCAAGATATTTCGCGGGGTCTCCGTTCGTGCATCTCAAGACCGAGGTGATCATCATAGGCGGCGGTTCCACCGGGACGGGCATCGCCCGGGACCTCGCGCTGCGGGAGATTCCTTCCATCCTCCTGGAAAAGGGGGACTTCACCAGCGGCGCCTCGGGAAGGAATCACGGCCTCCTCCACAGCGGCGCGCGCTATGTCGTCTCCGACCGGGAAGCCGCGCGGGAATGCATCACGGAAAACCGGATCCTCAAGGCCATCGCCCCCCATTGCATCGAAGCGACGGGGGGCTTTTTCGTCTCCCTGCCGGAAGACAGCCTTTACTGGCGGGACCAGTTCATCCGCTCCTGCATGGACGTGGGCATCGAGGCGGAGCCGCTGCAGAGGGACGATGTCCTGCAGAGGGACCCGGCGATCAATCCCGACCTCGTCGCGGCGGTGCGCGTGCCGGACGGGGCGGTCGACCCCTTTCTCCTGGTGATCGAAAACGCCCGCGACGCCGAGAGGAACGGCGCCAAGTGCCTGACGCACGTCGAGGTCACGGAACTGCTCGCTGCAGGGGGGCGTATCCGCGGGGTGATGGCGAGGGATACCATCACCGGAGAGCCCCACGACATCGAAGCGCCCTTCGTCGTGAATGCGACGGGCGCCTGGGCGGACCACATCCTCAAACTGGCGGGCCTGCACCTGGGGCTCATCCTTTCGAAGGGAAGCATGCTCATCACGAATCGCCGCCTCTGCCGGCACGTCATCAACCGCTGCCGGCCGCCGGGCGACGGTGACATCATCGTTCCCAACGAGACGGTCTCCATCCTGGGGACCACGTCCGTGACCATCGACGACATCGGCAGAATCGAAGTCACGCCTCCGGAGGTCTCCCGGCTCATCGAGGCGGCCTCCCATCTGATTCCCGCCGTGAAGACGACGCGCTTCATCCGGGCCTACGCGGGGGTGAGGCCGCTCTTCCAGTTCGCGGATGCCGCCGACGGCCGCGCCGTCAGCCGCGAGTTTGTCCTGGTGGATCACGGGGCCCGCGACGGCCTGTCGGGATTGATCACCATTACCGGCGGAAAGCTCATCACGTACCGGCTCATGGCGGAAAAGGTCTGCGATCTCCTCTGCGGGAAGATGGGCGTCCGCGTCGACTGCAAGACGGCCGTCACGCCGCTGCCCGGTGCGGAAAGGCCCTTCGACCTCAGCGGACGGCTGAAGGAATTCGGGGACGTTCCTCTCCAGGGCCGCGGCGAGACGCTCTGCGACTGCGAACTGATCGGCAGGGGCGAAATCGAGGGGATCCTCCGGCAGGGCCGCCTGCGGAACCTCCAGGACATCCTGCACCGCACCCGGCTGGCCAAGGGGACCTGCCAGGGTGCCTTCTGCGTGTACCGGCTGCTGGGCGTCCTGCAGGAGCAAGGGCTCACCGGGGGCGGCGAGCCCCACGAGATCCTCAAGGGGTTTCTGGAAGAACGCTGGAAAGGCGTCCGGCCCATTCTGGGGGGGCTGTCGCTGAGAGAAGAAGAACTCATCGAATCCATTTATCGGGGTCTCTTCAACCTGTAGGATGGATTTCGAAGAAACGGCCTTCTGCAACGGCTCGTTCGACAGGCTGCTGAATCTATGCGCTACGATCTCATCGTCATCGGCATGGGGCTTTCGGGCCTGATGTCCGCGAAAACGGCGGTCGACGCCGGGGCGAAGGTCCTCGTCGTCGGCAAAGGCACGGGCGGGTTGTGCCTCTTCACCTCGGGCATCGACGTCATGGGGGCCCTCCCCGCGGGCGCGGCGATGGGGGAGGCGCTGCCGCGCTGGATCGAACGGCATCCCGATCATCCCTATGCCAAGATGGGCTGGGAGGGCGTGCGCGAGGCGCTCGAAGCCTTTGCCGAGCTTTTCCCGCCGCCCTACGGCTTCGCGCCGGAAGGCGAGGGGAACTGCCTTCTTCCGACCGGCGCAGGGACGACAAGGCCGACCTACCTCGTGCCGGCCACGATGCGCAGTGCCTGCCGCCTGGAGAAGGAACGGACGCTCCTCGTCGGATTCCAGGGCTTCCGCGACTTCTACGCGGAGTATGCTGCGGCCGGGCTGAAGTGCCGGGGGGAGAATCTGGCGATTCCGGAGATCGCGGGCCGGAACAACTCGGCGACTTCCCTGGCGCGACTCCTGGAGGACTTGCCGTTCCGGGAGCAGGTGGCCGCGGAAATCGTCCGCCGGCTTCGGGGGGAGACCCATGTCGGTTTCCCCGCCCTGCTGGGATTCCGCAATCCCATGGAGATCCTGAAGGACCTGGAGGACCGGACGGGGACCGCGATCTTCGAAATCCCCATTCTTCCGCCTTCCGTTCCCGGGATGCGCATCTTCCGCCGTTTCCGGCAGCATCTGATCGCGCGGGGCGCGACTTTTCTCCTCGGCAGTCCCGTCAGCCGGATCCTGCGGAACGGACCGTCCTGCACGGCCGTCGAGATCCTCCATCCTCCCGTGACGCAGGTCTATGAAGCCGATCGATTCGTCCTCGCGACCGGGCGCTTCATGGGGGGCGGGCTCTGCGCCGACGAGGAGACGATGCGTGAGCCGCTGCTGGGCCTTCCGCTTTCGGCCTCCCTGCCCCGGGAGCATTGGTTCGAGCGTTCGTTCCTGGAAGGCCGCGAACATGCCATTCACGGCGTCGGAGTCGTGACGGACGGGGATTTGCGGCCCCTGGACGGGGCGGGGCGTCCTTACGCTGCGAACCTCTGGATCGCGGGCACCCTCCTTGCCCATCAGCGCTGGATCGATGAGAAATCCCGCGAAGGCATCGAGATCGCCACGGGATACCGGGCGGCGCGAAAGGCCCTGGCGTCATGAACAGAGAAGAGTCGAAGATCGTCAATCCCGACGTCTGCATCCGGTGCGCAACCTGCATGGGGATCTGTCCCGTCGCCCGTGTGACGGCGTCCTTCCCGGGTCCGAAGCAGGCGGGGCCCGGGGCGGAGCGGTTCCGCAAGCCCGGCGATCCCTCCGTAGACGAGTGGATTCATCTGTGCATCGGCTGCCGCCTGTGCGACACGGTCTGCTCCTCCTGCGTCAACGTTTCCGAGATGAATCTCCTGGCGAAGGCGAAGTACCGGGACGAGCACGGCATGCCCCTGCGGGACTGGATGTTTGCCCACAACTCCTTCGTTGAAAAGCTGGCCGGCCGCGTCCCCCGCCTCTCCAATGCGGTCTTGCGGAATCCGCTCGTCCGCCGTCTCCTGGACAGGCTTCTGAAGATCGATCTCCGCAGGCCCCTGCCCGTCTATGAAGCAACGACGTTCCGGCAGTGGTTCCGGACGCACACCGGGCGCGGCGGAAAGCCGATCGGCTACTTTTACGGCTGCTACGCCAACACCCACGAAAGGGATGTCGCCATTGCCGCCGTCCAGGTTCTGGAGGCGGCCGGCTACGAGGTCGTCATACCCCGGCAGGAATGCTGCGGCCTTCCGGCATTGGGGCAGGGAGACGTCGGGGAAGCGCGGCGGATGGCGGAAAGGAACGTCCCCTGGCTGCTGGCGGCCGTGCGCTCCGGCCTGGAGATCGTCTTCACGTCGACCAGCTGCGGCCACATGCTCAAATACGAGTACAGCCGTTTTCTGGAAATTCCCGATGCGGACGAGGTGGCGCGCCATCTTCACGAACTGTTCGATTATCTGCGCGACCTCCAGGGAAAGGGACAGTTCGACGTCCGCTTCCGTTCCCGGCCGCTCCGGGCCGCGTACTTTGCCCCCTGCCACCTGCGGTCGTTGCAGATCGGCTTCCCGTCCCTCGATATCCTGCGGCGGATTCCCGAACTGCAGATCGAGATGGTGGACGCCGATTGCTGCGGCATGGGCGGCCTCTACGGATTCAAGAAGGAAAAAGCCCCGATCGCGGACGCGATCGGGGCCGACCTGACGAAGGCGGTGGAGCGCCTGAACGTGGAGATGGTGCTGACGGAATGCGAAGGGTGCCGCATGCAGATCCAGCGCCTGACGGGCCTCAGGACCCTGCATCCGATCCAGATCGTCCGGGACGCGTTGGAGCCGGGGGCCGGCAACTGAGGAGAAAGTCATTTGAACGGTCTGTCCGAGGCTTGGCGCAGCCATGAAACGTCGCGGAGGTGCTCGTGAAACGCATCCGTTCCGTCCTGCTTCACCTGTTTCTTCTCCCGGCCGTCGCCCTTTCCGTGGGCGGCTGTTCCCTTTCTCATCCGTTCTCGGCGCAGGACGCGGCCGCTCTTCTGGCGTCGACGCCGCGGGTTCCGGAGAACACCGGTCAGGCCCTTTTTGCCGGGGAGGAAAGGTTCCTCTTCCGGAGGCAGATCAAGGTCTACGCGCTGGAGAAACGCGATGCGACCTGGAGGCCGGCCTTCGGACCGATCGATGCCGTCATCGGTCGTAACGGTTTCGCGCCCGCCGGGGAAAAGAGGGAGGGGGACGGGCGGACGCCGTCCGGCATCTTTCCTCTGAAACTGGTTTTCGGTTACGAAGAGAAGTCCCGAACCAGGATGCCCTACCGCCAGGCCCGGGACGAGGACCTGTGGGTGGATGACCCGGAATCGCCCGATTACAACCGCTGGGTCGCAAAGGGAGGGACGACCGCCGCCTCGTTCGAGAAGCTCAGGCGCGACGACGACCTTTACAGGTATGCGATCGTCATCGGGTACAATACCGACCCGGTCGTCAAGGGACACGGCAGCGCGATCTTCTTCCATGTGTGGAGGGGGCGCGGCTCATCCACGGCCGGATGCGTCGCCGTCGCGGAGGAAGACCTCCTGAAGATTCTTGCCTGGCTGGAACCCGACGCCAAGCCGGTCATCGTCATGGGGACGGATTCGCCATGAATCCGGCAGCGCCCGCATCCCCCGCGGCTTGCCGCGGGGGATGCGGGCGAATGATGTTCAAAATCCCTTCCTTGGGGATCGAAGATTTTCCGGAGCTTACTCCGGAGAGCTTCAAACCGGCAGCCCCTTTGAGCCGGGCAAACCCGGGTCAAGGGGGCGAAGAAAGACAAGACATTTTCCCTGTGGATCGAGTATCCTCCGGAGCTTTCTCCGGGGAGCTGTAAAGGAGGCAACACCGATGCAACGGAAATCTCTCTTTGTCCTGTGCCTTGTCCTGTTCTGCGGCTTTCTGCCTCCGGCGCCCGTTGTCCCGGGGGCCGAGAAGATGCCGCCCGGCTTCGTCGATGTCGCGAGCGTCGTTCCTTCGGCGCTTCTGGAGATCCGCTACTACGGCGAGCACAACTTCGTCGGCCGGCCGGTGGACGGCTACCGGGCGCCGAAGTGTCTGCTGACACGCCCGGCGGCCGAGGCGCTGGCGAAGGTTCAGGCGGACCTGGCGCCTTTCTCCATGACCCTCAAGATCTACGACGGCTATCGCCCGCAGGCCGCGGTCGACCACTTCGTGCGGTGGGCCAGGGAACTCGGCGACGTGCGCACGAAAAAGGAGTTCTATCCCACGGTCGACAAGGCCCATCTCTTCCGCGACGGTTATATCGACAGCCGTTCGGGGCACAGTCGGGGCAGCACCGTCGATCTGACGATCGTCCCTCTGCCGGTCCCGTCCCAGCCGGCTTACGTCGGGGGTCAGCCGCTCGTTGCCTGCTATCGGCCGGCCGGCGAACGCTTCGCGGACAACAGCATCGATATGGGCACAGGCTTCGATTGCTTTCACGAGCTGTCGCACCCGGAGAACCCGGGAATCGGCCTGCAGCAGAGGATCAACCGGCTTCTGCTCAAGACGCTCATGGAGAAGCACGGCTTCCGCAATTACGACAAGGAATGGTGGCACTTCACGCTGAAGAACGAACCCTATCCCGACAGATACTTCAACTTTCCCGTCGAGTAGGGACGGCTCGGCGGCCTTCCGCGGATCCGCCCCGGGGACGGAGGAAAGCGAAGGGAAGCAAAATCTTGACTTTCGAACCCGTTCATTTTAAGGTTCGCCTGTCTTGTCGGCAGAGAATACAATCACGCAGCGCGGCTCCGATGGTTTCCGAAGCGACGATACCGATGATGCGCTCATTCTGTCCAGAGAGATCCTCCATTCCGTCCGTATCCGCGGGTCCTGTTTCGTTTTCATCCACCACCAGCAAAGGGCGGCGTCTGCCCTGTTCCTGGCGCCCGGCATGGGCGGTCCCCGATGCCGGGAAGGCGGCAGGCGGCCGTTGGCGGTGCGTCCAGGCGAGAGGGGAAAGGGAAACGGGGAATCGAGAAAAGCAGCCCAACATTTAGATAGAATGAAGGAGGGGAGAATCATGAAACGTTTTGTGTGGATGTTGGCCCTGTGCGTATTGGCCCTGTTCTGTTTCAGCGGCACCGGCTTCGCCCAGGCCGTTGAGAACGAACTGTACTTGATCACGCCCGTCTCAAAGGACGTCCATGATCCGGTGCTGAAGGCGTTTGCCGGCTATGCGAAGAAGAAGTGGGGCATCGACGTGAAAACGAGTGCCATGCCCAAGGGCACCCCCGTCGCTTACGGACAGATCGTGGAGTGGAAGGGAAGGCCCCAGGCGGACGTCTTCTGGGGCGGCGAAGGGACGCTCTTCGACAACCTCGCCAAGCAGGACTTGCTCGATAAGATCCAGGTGCCGGACAAGATGTGGAACGAGATCCCCGCCGAGATCGGCAAGCCCGTCGGGCTCCCGCTGAAGGATCCCAAGAAATTCTGGGTCGGGACGATGCTCGAGCCCTACGGCCTGATCTATCAGCCGAAGCTTCTGAAGCGCCTCGGCGTCGTCATCAAGGACTGGGACGACCTCCTGAATCCGAAACTGAAGGGGCAGATCGCGCAGTGCACGCCGGACCGTTCCAGCAGCAGCCATGCCTCCTATGAGGTCATCCTCGCCATGCACGGCTGGGAGAAAGGCTGGCAGTGGTTGACGAAGCTGGCGGCCAACACGGGGATCTTCACGGCCCGTTCCCGCGACGTTCCGAGCGTCGTGTCCAAGGGGGAATTCGCCGTTGGATTCGCCGTGCCGAGCTACATGGCCTTCGCGGAAGCCCTCGGCGGATACGACGTCATGTACGTCTATCCGAAGAACGCCTACGTGACGCCGGAGCCCATGGCCGTGCTCAAGGGAGCCCCCCATCCCAAGGCGGCCCACGCCTTCATCGAATTCCTGCTGACGGAAGAGGGCCAGCAGCTGGTCTCCCAGCTCGGCGTCTATCCCATCACCCCCAAATACAAAGTCCAGGGTCCTCCGGGGTCCAACCAGGAGAAGGCCGTGGCCTTCACGGGCGGCATGAGGTCTTTCTTCGACATCGAGGTCGGCAACGTCTACAACGACGAGATCGCCGGACCGAAGAAGCGCATCGAAGAAGTGAACTCCTATTTCCGCAAGGAAATCGCAGAAAAGCACAAGGACATCGTCAAGCAGAAATGACGTCCGAAGACGTTCCATGAGGGACTCCCTGAAAGCGGCGCTTTCAGGGAGTCCCCTTTGTCTTCAGCCTGCAACGAATCGGGTTCGACTATGAATATTCAACTGAAGGACATGGTGAAGCGTTTCGGCGCCCTGGAGGCGGTGAGTCACGTTTCGCTTGACATCAAGGACGGTGAGCTCTTCACGCTGCTCGGACCCTCCGGGTGCGGCAAGACGACGATCCTCCGTCTCATCGGCGGCTTTCACCGGCCCGATTGCGGAGAGATCTACTTCGGGGACAAGGAGGTCTCGGACATTCCGCCCTACGAGCGGAACATCGGCATGGTTTTTCAGAACTACGCCCTGTGGCCCCACATGACGATCTTCGAGAACGTCGCCTACGGACTGAATATCCAGAAGAAGGTGCCGAAGAAGGATGTCGCCGAGAAGGTCAACTCGACGCTGTTGCTGGTCAATCTCACGGGCCTGGAAAAACGCTTTCCGGGCCAGCTTTCGGGGGGACAGCAGCAGCGCGTTGCCCTGGCAAGGGCCCTCGTCCTCAATCCGGACGTCCTCCTGCTCGACGAGCCGCTGTCCAACCTCGACGCCAAAATCCGGCAGCAGGTCCGTGCCGAAATCCGGAAACTCCAGAAGGAACTGGCCATCACCTCCATTTACGTGACCCACGACCAGGAGGAGGCCCTTACCCTTTCCGACCGGATCGCCGTCCTGGATCACGGGAAGATTCAGCAGATCGGTTCCCCGCACGACCTTTACGAGCGGCCGGGGAATCCCTTCGTCGCCGATTTCATCGGCATCAACAACCTGATCCCCGGCGACGTCCGGGAGATTCTCGAAACGCAGGGCCTGCTGGCCGTTTCGACCCGTTTCGGCTCGTTCCGCTGCGTGAACGAGGGCCTGCTGGAAAAGGGCGATCCCTGCAGGATCTGCGTACGCCCGGAAACCGCCTCCATCGGTTATGACGCAGCGCCGCAGGAGGGCCTCAATACGCTGGCGGGAAAAGTCAGTTTCGCCTCCTATATCGGGAACGCCATCCGTTACGACATCGAACTCGATCCCGAGACCATCTTCAAGGTGGACGTGCAGAATCCCTGGCACCAGCAGGCATTTCCGGTCGGCGAGAAGATCTTCGTGCGCTTCCCCGTGCAGATTACGCGGGGCATTCCCGTCCGAGATTCGAGAGGACTCCACACGTGAAGAGCATGTCGTCAACCGTTGCCCTGCCCAAAACCCGCTTTCTGGAGAACGTGACATTCGGAGGCTTGGCAGGCTATGCCGCCATCTGGCTCTTTTTCCTGGTTTTTCTCATCTATCCGCTGATCCGCCTCTTCTACGACAGCTTCACGACGGACGACGGCGTCTTCACGCTCGCCAATTTCCAGGATTTCTTCACGGACCGGTACTACCTGAAGTCGTTGATGAACTCTCTCGTTCTGGGCGTCGCCACGGTGGTCACGACGTCGGTCATCGGGATCGCCATCGCCTTCCTTCTCCTGCGCTACGACTTCCCCGGCCGCGGGCTCTTCTCGTATCTGACGATCATTCCGATGATCATGCCGCCCCTGGTCGGCGTCATGGGATTCGTCTTCATCATGGGCCGGGCCGGAACGGTCAACATCATCCTCCAGGATTATTTCGGTCTTCAGCAGCCCATCAATTTCATGTACGGCATCCACGGCGTTCTGCTCGTCGAGACGCTCCATCTCTTTCCCCTCATGACGCTCTCCATCGTGGACGCCATGGGGAAGATCTCCCCCTCGCTCGACGAGGCCGCGGAGAGCGTCGGATCCCGGGGGTTCCGGAAATTCTGGGACATCACCTTTCCCCTGACGACGCCGGGCTACGTCTCCGGGGCGCTCCTCGTTTTCATCTGGACCTTCGCGGATTTCGCAACGCCGCTCGTTGTCGGGGTCGACGACCTGCTGGCCTCCCAGGCCTACCTGAACATCGTCCAGTTCGTGGACCGGCGCCTCTTCAAGATGGGGATCGTCATCTCGGCCATCATGGTCATTCTCGCGATCCTCTTCCTCATCATCGCGAAGAAGTACGTGTCCCTCAAGGATTACAGCTCCCTGAGCTATTCCGTGATCGAGCGGAAGAAACTCTCGCCGCTCGCGCAGGTCGGCGCGGTCCTTTTCCTGTCGCTGATCCTGCTTCTGGCTTTCATTCCCTATCTGGGGATTGCCTTGGATTCATTCGGGAAGGGGTGGGCCCTGACGCCCTTCCCCGTGAAATACACGCTCCAGTACTTCCAGCGGGTCGCGTTCGAAACGCCCAAGTTCATCCTCAACAGTCTCCTCTTCTCCGGCATCTCGGTGCTGATCTGCATCGTCGTCGGCGTGCCCGTGGCCTGGGTCATGGCGCGGACGAGGCTGCCGGGGAGGGACGTGCTGGACTCCCTGACGACGCTGATCCTGGCGCTGCCGGGCACCGGCATCGGCATCGCCTACATGCGGGCCTTCCGGGAGCCGTTCCCGTTCATGGAGACGGCGCTGATCGGCATGTGGATCATTATCCCGATCGTCCTAGGGGTCCGGCGCCTTCCCTACACCGTGCGGGGGACCTTCGCCTCGCTCCTCATCGTCCACAAGTCTTTCGAGGAGGCGGCGGAAAGCGTGGGTGCCACGAAGTCGAAAACCTTCAAGGACGTGACGCTGCCGCTGATCTGGAAAGGGGTGCTCGTCGGGTCGCTCTACTCGTTCATCCTCGCCCTGCAGGAGGCATCGGCCGCCCTGCTGCTCGTCGTTCCCGGCCACGAGATGATGACGGTGGGCATCTTCAACTTCTACATCGGCGGTTCCGTGAACGAGGCGGCCGCCCTGGGTTTCATTCTGATCATTCTGGGGGCGCTGTGCCTTCTGGTCATCAACCGCCTGGCAGGTTCCAAGATGGGCGGCGTCTTCGGCTAGAATGCGTCCGACGTCCTTCACGCACGGCTCTGCAAGCCCGCAACCTTCCGGAGGGTTCCGATAATGAGCGAAAGACTTTCTGCCTTCTTCTCCTTCCCAGGACTGATCCTCGTCGCATTGCTGGTCTTGACGCTCCCGCCGGCGCCAGCCTGCGTCCAGGCGCAGCCTCCGTCCGAAACCGGCAGCGCGGGCGGAGAGGTGGACTTCAGGACCGCGAACAAGGAGGCCATCGAGAAGCTGCGCAAGCTGCCGCCGGAAAAGATCGCCAGCCTCGACGAAAAACTCGCCGAGGCCCTGACCCTCTATTACGACGGGAAGTTCGCCCAGGCCCTGCCCATCTTCAACATGATCTCCGCCGACGTGGAGACCATGGACATCATGTGGTGGCTGGGAACGAGCGCGATGAACGTCGGGGAGACGCGCCTCGCCGTGCAGAAATTCCAGCAGATGCTGGCGATCGATCCCTCGCTGCACCGCGTCCGTCTCGAACTGGCCGCCGCCTATTTCCAGTTGAAACAGTACGAGGACGCCCGCCGTGAGGCGGAGGCGGTCAAGAATGCCCGGCCGCCGGAAGCGGTGGTCCGGAACATCGACAAACTCCTCGCGGCGATCGAGGAGAGCACCAAGACCCTCTACTGGAACGTGCGCTTCTCTCAGGGGATTCAGTGGGACAGCAACATTTCCAGCGGCCCCGACCAGAAGGTGCTCAATGTGACGGGAGGAACCCTGACCCTCAACAACGACACGGCGGAGATCGGTGACTGGGCGTCCATCACGAACTTCTCGGGGAACGTCCTGTACGACTTCGGCCGGAAGCAGGGCTTCATGTGGAATACGACGGCCGATCTCTACAACCAGTTCTACTTCCACAACGGCAAGTACAACTACAGCCTTGCGGATGTCTCGACAGGGCTCTGGTGGGTCGGACCCAGGGATATCCTGAAACTTCCCCTGGGTATGGCCAAGCAGGAGTTCGGCAGCGACCCGCTGTCCACCATCTATCACGTCAAGCCGAGCTGGGAGCACTACTTCACCCCCGGCTTCAGCGTCAAGGCCCTGTACGCGTACAGCAACGAGCGCTTCATCGATGTGGAATACGATGATCAGGACAATGTCACGAACCGCTTCGAAATTACGCCGAACTTCTATTTCCTGAACCGGCGGCACATCGTTTCGATCAGCGGCGGCTACGAAAGATCCGCCGCGGACGCCCGGCGCTTCACCTACACGGCCCCCTACGGCGCCGTCTCCTACTATACGCGCTTTCCCACCAACACGGACCTTTTCCTGCGTTACCAGTATTCGAACCGGGATTACAAGGCGGCGCCCCTGCTCTACTCGGAAGATCGTGTCGACCGGCGCCACGCCTTTTCCATCGCCCTGAGCCAGGAGTTTCTGAAGCACTTCTTCACCTCTCTGGCCTTCAATTACATCGACAACCACTCGAATCTCGAACTGTACGCTTTCCGAAAGCAGACCTACACACTCAGCTTCGGATTCTATTTCTGATTTTTCCGGGAGGTCACCATGAACCGACGCATGCCCGTCCTGATCGTTCTCGCCGCAAGCCTGGCACTTCTTTGCTGTGCATGGCAGGTTGCCGACACTTTTGCCGCCGAGAAGAGCAGAGGCCATGCCGTTCCGGCGAGCCTCCTTCCCCGGGAGCTGAAGAACGTCGACGTCAAGGACCATTTCATCCCCGCAGGCACGAAGGCGGTCGGGGTGATCCAGTCCGTCATCGCCCATGTCGTCGTGGCCCGCAGGGATCTCGGCCAGGCCTACTATGCGGCCGACGGGGACAGGCTCTTTGAACAGGATGTGGTCTTCACATTGAAGGACTCCAAATGCCGCATCAAGCTCGCCAACGACGACATCATCACCGTGGGCGACAACAGCCGCCTGGCCGTCAACGAGATGACGGGCGACCGGAAGACCCCGGAAAAGAAATCGGTTCTGGAACTGGCGCGCGGCAAGGCGATGTTCTATGCCATCCGCCTCCTCAACCACAAGAGCGCGACCATGAACGTGGTGAGCCCGACGGCCGTTACCGGCGTCCGGGGAACGAAATTCGGCATCGAAGTCACCGTGACGAACGAGACGGCGGCCGCCGCGCAGCCGATTCTTCTGGCCGACGCCTCCGCCGACTGGGGGCGACATCTCATCCTCGCGCAGGCCGCGCCGTTGCCGGGAGTCACGACGGTCGTCCACGGATTTGAAGGCACCGTGGTGGTCACATCGACCGTCGACGGCAGGACGCAGACCGTCGGCGCCGGGCAGACCTTATCGACCACACCGCAGGGCATCGGGGCGCTGATCCCGACGCCTCCGCAGGTTTCCCAGAGCTTCCAGTCCGCCACGAATGTCCCGCCGCCGCAAGGGGCCGGAGGTGCCGGCGGCACGAGCGGCGGTCAGACCGGCGGCCAGAGCCAGGGCACGGCCGGCGGCACCGGGACGACGACCGCGACCACGACAACCTCCACCGAAACATCGCCGCCGCTGGTGGATACTTCGAGCGTGACGCAGACGCAGAGCACCAGCCAGACCGAACAGGCGGCAACGCAGACGGACCCCGTGACGGATCCGAAGACCAATGCCTCGGGCGGCCATACGGGCTATTTCGCGGGGATCCTCACCAACCTTTCTAAGGCGGGGATACAGGACGTCTATGTCAGCCGGAACCGCTACGACGGCGACAGCAGCGTCTGGGGCAGGGGGCTCCTGAGCGCCCTGGATTATCTCCGTGTCGAGGGCGGCGGAAAGTTCGGGAACCCCACCCTGAAATGGGCCGAGCTCTTCGGTGCGACAAAATCTTCCGGGCCGCTCACGGTTCCCGTATCCTGCACAATCATGGGTACCTATACCGACGGGTACGGCGGGCAGTACCTGGAATGGGGCTATGCCACGATTCCGTCCTTTGCGGTCGGCACGGAGAACTACGCCGTGGACAACCGGGCCTACTACATCTTCGGCCAGAGCACGACCTCCGCCGACCTCATGAGCCTTACGGGAACGGCGATCTATTCGGGGGACGCCTTCGGGACCTACTGGACCTCCTCGGGCGGCGTGAACATGTCCGGCAGCTTCTCCTGTGACGTCAATTTCGCGACCAAGGCCGTGTCCGGCTTCAACCTCGGCGTATCGGGCTCCAATGTCTCCGCCGGGATCTCCGGCGCAAGCGGAACGATCGGCAGCGACGCGCACTTCCAGCTGACCGGCGGGACCTGGAGCCTCAACGGCACGACCCCCGCGAACACCAACGCCGGCGGCTCCCTCTACGGGCCGTCCGGCAGCTACATCGGCGGCCCCTGGGGAATGTCCACGAACGATGCGGCCGCCGCAGGCATCTACAAGGGGATAAAAAGCGGCGGGCCCTACTGACGGCCGGCCCGGGATCTCCGAGACCTGAAAGCCGCAGTTTTCGGCCGGTGTTGAATCCAGTAGAGAGCGCATTCCCCGCGGCTTGCTGCGGGGGATGCGAGCGAATCCTGTTTGAGATCCCTTCCTTGAGGACCGAAGATTCTCCGGAGAGCTTCAATTTTGCCCAACGGGCGGATGTCCTGTATCAGCGGCGGGGCATCCGTTTTTTTTCAGCGGTAAGTCCTCCATTTCCTCTCTGTGCAATGTCTCACGTCATGCACGTTTCTTCCCCTCCCATCCGACGCCTGCTTCCGAATCAGATGTACAGGAGGACGCCTCGCAGAGTGAAGGCCCGGCCGATGGTGTGGCGGGTACATCATCGGCAGCCTGGGGAGAGGCAGGCGAGTGTCGGAATGGGCTCAGAAGAAGGCGAAATAAAGCGCACGGGCGGACGCCCAGGCGAGCACGGCGGCGTTCACGACCACGGCCGCCGAAGAGAGGATCCTGTGGAGGGCTGTTTCGGACCGTTTCTCCTCGTATCCGGCGAGGAGTCCGATCAGAATGCCCGCTGCGATGCCGCCGCCGTGGGCCCAGTTGTTGATGCCCGGGAAGACGAGCCCGAAAAGGGCGAGACCGACGATCCATCCCATCGCCTGACGGTAGACCGCCTGGCCGTAGAATCCTCCGCGGCTCTTGCCGTAGTACAGAATCGCGCCGATGAGGCCGCAAACGGAGGCGGAGGCGCCGATCGTAAAGGGTATCCCCGCCGGCAGCGACACGGCGAACCCGGCCACGCCGCTCAGGAGATAGATCAAGAGGAACCGGGCCGTCCCGTATTCCTGCCGGACGAAGGGGCCCAGCTGGTGGAGGGCCATCATGTTGAAGACGATGTGGAGGATTCCCCCGTGGAGAAAGGACGCCGTCAGCAGCGTCCACCATCGCCCGTACCCTTCGACGGGGATCGTGCCCGTCGCCCCGAGGACGAAGAGGCTGTTCGTCGTCGGCGAGAGGAACGTGAGGGGATTCATGGAGAAGCCGGCGCCCATCGGATTGAGGAGCAGTGAAAGGAGATAGCAGGCGGCGTTCACGCCGATGAGAATCCGCACGGGATCCAGATCGGTGTACCGGCCGGCGAGCAGCAGGCGCCGGAATCCCGAAGAGGGATTCTTCATGCCGCAATAAGGGCAGACCGGTTCGCCGGCGCTCAGGAGCCTGCGGCAGTTGGGGCACAAGAAGGAGGTTCGCCGGCGGTCGTTCATCGTCGCTCCTCAGAAGAACCGCATCATCACAGGTATCGCGACGAAGGTGCCGACGGACGTGGTCAGGTTCACGACGGCCACGAGGAGCAGGATGCGGGTGATCTTGTTGCGGACGAAACCGTAGAGCGTCGTGATATCGTCGGCCAGCGCCAGGAAATCCTTGACCTGCGGCTTGCGCAGGCTGGCCTCGGTCAGGCCGGCCACCCATCCGGCGGCGATCAGGGGATGGAGCGTGGTGATCGGAGCCGCCGCCGCGGAGGCGACGATCGTCAGCGGATGGGCCAGGAGCATGGCGGCGCCGAGCGCGGCGCACGCCGAGGTGATGATCGTCCACCACTTGATCATGTTGAGGCTCGCCTGGGACCCCGAGTAGAAGAAGCCGGCGGCGAACAGGATGATGATGCCCAGGGAAAAGCCCCAGCCGAAGAACCGGGACCAGAGGCCGGGCGGCGGGACGGTATTGAGGGCGTCGATATCGATCTCCCTTCCGAAGTTCCGGACAATGCCGGGCACGTGTCCCGCGCCGACGACGGCGACGATCTTTTCGCCGGGGGCGGCTCCGATCTCATGGGCAAGATAGAGGTCCCGCTCGTCGATGAGCGTCGTCTTGAGGCTGGGCATCTTCTCCCCCACCGCCTGCAGGGCGATCTCCAGGACGTCGCTTTGCTTGAGTTTTTCGATTTCCTCTTCGGTGACTTCCTCCCCGATGAAGGGCGAGGCGAGCATCTCCGTCAGCAGTTTCGTCTTCGTCCAGAAACCCATCTTGCGCCAGGTGCGCAGCATGGTCACCCGGATGCCGCGGTCGGCGAGAACCATGCGGGCGCCGATCTCCTCCGCCTTCGCGAGGGCCCGCATCATCTCTTCACCGGGACGGATGTTGAATTTTTTCGCCAGCCGTTTCTGGAAGGAGGACATCAGCAGTTGGGACAGGAGGAGGGAGGTCCGCTTCTGCCGGATCACCTTCACGATATCCATCTCCCGCCAGCTGTCCTGCTGGCGCAGGGCCTCATAGCGGTCCCTGCAGAGCTCCACACAAACGGTGTCCGGCCTCTCCTCGTCGATGGTCCTTTCCACCAGCGCCACGCTTTCCCGCGAAATATGGGCGGTTCCGACCAGGACGATCCGTTTGCCGCCGGTCTCGATCCGTTGTATATTCTGCTCGCTCAGGGTTCCCTCTCCTCCGGAATGTCTCCGGACGCTGGGGTCGTCATTATCAACAAACCGGAGTGTTGTAAAGCGAAAGGAAAAAGGTTTGCGTCAACGGCAGGGCGGCATGAAGCGGGGCGATATCGTCGAAGTCTCGATCGGCGCATCGGCCTTCGGAGGCGAGGGCGTGGGGCGCATCGCCGGGCAGGTCGTCTTTGTCCCCTTCACGGTCCCGGGCGACCGGGCCGAAGTGAAGATTCTCGAAGCGAAGAAGGCCTTTGCCCGGGGCAGGGCGCTTCGCATCCTGCAGCCCTCCGCCGGTCGGATCGAACCGCGCTGCTCCGTGTACGGACGGTGCGGCGGATGCTGCTACCAGCAGTTGCCCTACGAGCGCCAGACCTCCCTCAAGGAGGCCCAGGTAACGGAAGCCTTTCGAAGAATCGGCGGAGTCGACGCGCCGCCGGTGAGGCCCATCCTGGCATCGCCGCTGCAGTTCCGCTACCGGGATCGGGCGGAGTTCCACTTCCGGACGGAAGGGGACGGACGTCTTCGCGCGGGCTTCATGCAGTGGCGCGACCGCCGGATCGTGGAAATCGAAGGCTGCGAAATCGTTCACCGCTCGATCGAAGAGAAGTTCCGCGCCTTCCGGGACGAACTGCGCGGCCGCCGGGATTCGCCCCTGAACCGGAAGGTCCTGTTCTGGTCGGACGGCGGGGAGCCTCTGTCCGGCGTCGGGAAGGGGAGGGCCGAAGAAGGATGCGTCCTGCGCGGCGTCAAGGAGCATTCCTTTCTCGTGCCGGCGGGAGGATTCTTCCAGGCGAACGGTTCCCTCGCCGGTGCGCTCGTCGATGCCGTCGTCGAGGCATGCGGGCTTCGCGGCAACGAGGTCGTGCTCGACGCCTACAGCGGCTCCGGCCTCTTCGCGCTCTTCCTCGCCGCCCGGGCCGGGCGGGTCGTCGGTGTCGAGCGGGACCCGGACGCCGTCCGCTGCGCCCGACGGAATGCGGAGCGGCTCGGCGTTCGCAACGCCGACTTTTCCTGCGGCGACGCGGCCGCCGCGTTGAGGGGGGAGGCACCGCTTGTACGGCCGGACGTCGATGTCGTCGTTCTCGACCCGCCCCGGATCGGGATGGGCCCCGGTACCGCCGAGGGTTTGGCCCGGCTGCGACCGAAGAGAATCGTCTACGTCTCCTGCGACCCCGCCACGCAGGCCCGGGACATCCGGTGCCTGACCGGCATGGGGTTCGCCCTGCGCAGCCTTCAGCCCCTGGACATGTTTCCGCAGACGTCGCACGTGGAAATTGTCGGTCTCCTGGAGGCCTCCTGAAGGGAACTCCCGCTACAGTTCCAGAACCGCGTCATCCATGGCGGCGAAGGCAGACGGAAAGGTCCTTCGGGCGACAGCCTCCGCCTCCCTGCGGTCCGCGGGCGAGGCGTACTCGACTGCATCGAAGTGGACAAGGGCAAGCCTTTTCGCGCCCGCATCGACGGCGATCCGCGCGGCCGTTTCCGGGTTCAGGTGCGGCCAGGCTTCGTTGCTTCTCCCTTCCCGGTAAGCGCACTCCGCGATCAGCAGGTCCGCCCCGGCGGCCAGACGGATGGCGTTTTCGCAGTAGCCCGTGTCCGGGCAGTAGGCGATGGTATGCCCGGCGAAACGGAAGCGGTAGCCGAGAGTCAGGGACGCATGGAGGAGGGGTCTCGCCTCCACCGGAAAGGGGAGGGAGGCGCCCTCGTCGGGCAATTCGCATACGGCCGTGGGGTAGGGCAGGCCGTTGAGGGGGACGGTGAAGGGCTGGTTCATGATCGTGTCCAGGACGGTCCTGGTTCCCGCGGGTCCGCAGACCGTCAGTTTTCCGAGACGGAGCTTGCAGAGCGTGTGCAGTCCGACGATGTGGTCCAGGTGAAAATGGCTCAGAAAGAGAAAGGTGCCCCGTCCCGGCGCGGTGTAGCGGTCCAGCTTGGCGATCCCGTAGCCGGCATCCAGGACGACGTCGAAATCGTCGGCGCGGATCACGATGGAAATGGTGTTGCCGGTGACGGAGTCATACCACCCGTTTGTTCCCAGAAAAACCGCGTCCATCCCGTTCAACCTCCCGTGATGAGCCTTTTCGCCCGGGCGAAAACCTCCGCCCGGAACTGGGGATAGCCGGGGATGACCCGGTTGAGGAACTTCGTGGTGTACTGGCTGTCGTAGGCGAGCAGATGCTCGTAGTCCCGCTTCTTGCCGCGGAACTCCATCTGCTTCAGGACCTCTTCCTGGTAGATCTCCTCCAGCTTCCCCGCGTACTGATCGACAAGACGGCGCCTCGTGTCGTCGTCGAGGGGCTGCAGCTTTCCCTCCCGTTCCATTTCATCCAGCCACTCTCCCGCGGCCTGCTTGAACATGATTGGCTCCTCCTTCCCGCGGATGACCTGCAAGAAATGCCCCTACCCCTACCACATTCGCTTCCGGGCGACAATCGGATTGCAGCGGCGCGCTCAAGTTTCGGGGCCGTTCGTCCGATCCTCATGAAGGAGGCTCTGGAAGTGTATCGCATCCTGCTGGCTGTCACGCTTCTCGTCGTGTCGGGTCCTGCCCGGGCCGGGGAGTCTCAGTATGCAACAGCCAATGAACTGTTGAGCGGATTGAAGACGGGCACGACGTGGGTGGCGTCATACCGGTACAGGGAGTTTGACTGTTCCGTTCAGTCGACGACCCTGTGGCATCTTCTCAAGGAGAAGGGAATACGCGCGAAAATCCTGTACGCCGTATCCTTCGACGAAAGGGACAGGCTGCGGAGAGACCATGCATTCCTCATCGCGGAGCTGGACGGGAGGACGCACAGCATCGAGGCCACCTTGCTGGAAATACGGGACACCCGCTTCCTCTCCCACGGGTACTACGTGATCGGTCTGTACGACTCCCCGGAAGAGGCGAGCCGTGAATGGCCGGGGGATTTTCTGCGATGGGACCTCTCAAGACTTCAAAAGGGAAAGTGACGGCGATCCAACTGCCGCCCCGGGGCCGATCGGAAGGACGGCGGCGGCCGCATGCCTGTGCGGCGGGGGCCGATGATGGGTTTCGGCGTCGGCCGGCGATGCCGGCTCCGGGCCGCCCTTGAGCGTTGTTCGATCTGCAGACGGAGGTGTCCGCAATGCCCAAACTGATCGTGGCCGTCGACGGCATGACCTATCAGGCGGCGTCCGAAGCGAAGGTGTTTTCAACGCTGTCGAAGGCGTGGGAACAGGGATTGATCTGGGGGGTCAAAGTCAGCGACATGCTCTACGGAGGCGACTCCGCGAAGATCATCACGTCCCTGAAGGACGATTTCAAGCTCGGCGTCATGGCGGATGTGAAACTGCACGACATTCCCTCGACCATGGAGAACAGCCTCGCGAAGCTGACCAACGCCGGGGCGAACATCGTGACGATCCACTGTTCCTCCAATTTCCGCCCGAAGAACGCCGAACTGCTGAAATACATCGCCGGTGTGACCGCCCTGACCTCGTTCACCGATCTCGAGATCAAGTGGATCTATGACAAGAGCACACAGGAGATCGTCAAGGCCTTTGCGGACATGGCCCTCATGAACAGCTACGAATACATCATGTGTTCCGTGAAGGACCTGAATTACATCCGGGAGATCCCGCTGAAGAAGATCTGCACGGGCATCCGGCCCGCATGGTACTCCGACCGGCACGACCAGGTGCGGATCGCCTCCGTCAAGGAGGCATCGCGGCTGGAAGCGGATTTCATCATCCTGGGCAGGCCGATCATGCAGTCCAGGAGCATCCTGGAGGCGATCGAGAAGGTCTGCCGCGAGATTTCCTGACCGGTGCCGGTCAGCGCCGGCGGGGAAGGACCTCCGGGTTCACCGGATGAGGCGGGACCTTGCCGGTGAGGCCCGCGATCAGGTTCTCGGCCGCCATGACGGCCATGCGTGTCCGGGTGGCGTGGGTCGCGCTGCCGATGTGGGGTACGACGAGGCAGTTCTTCAGGGTCAGGAGCCTGTGGTCGGCGGGCAGGGGCTCCGGCTCCGTGACATCGAGCGCCGCACCGGCGATTCTCCCCTCTTGCAGCGCCTCGTACAAGGCATCCGGATCGACGACCGGACCCCGGGAGGCATTCACGAGGATGGCCGTCGGCTTCATGGCCCCGAGTGCGCGCCTGCCGATGAGATGGTGCGTCTGCGGCCCGAGGGGCACATGGAGGCTGACGAAATCGGCCCGGCCGAGCAGTTCGTCCAGAACCGTACAGCGGATCGCCCCGGCAGGAAGGGGCACGTCGGCCGGTGCGAAGGGATCGTAGTAGAGGATCTTCATGTCGAAGCCGGCCGCCCGCTTCGCCATGGCGCGGCCGATCTGTCCCATCCCCACAATCCCCAGGGATGCACCGTGGATGTCCCGCCCCAGCATGAGCATGGGCTGAAAGGTCGTCCAGAGACCGGCACGGACGAAGTCTGCGCCTTCCGGCAGGCGGCGCGCCGCCGCCATCAGCAGTGCAAAGGCGAGATCCGCCGTGGTTTCCGTGAGCACCCCCGGGGTGTTGCCGACCAGGATTCCCCGCTCCGTGGCGGCAGGGACATCGATGTTGTCGTAGCCCACGGCGAAATTGCTGACGACTTTCAGAGTCGGCCCCGCCGCGTCGAGGAGTTGCCCGTCGATCCGGTCCGTCAGAAGCGACAGCAGCCCGTCAACGCCCCGGACCTTTTCCATCAGGACGTTGGGGGGAGGCGGCGCGTCCTCCCGCCAGACTTCCGCGTCGCAGGCATCGAGGACCCTGTTCAGTCCCTCTTCGGGCAGGATCCTCGTTACGAACACCTTTGGCTTCTTCATGCCTTTCCCTGCTTTTTCAAGTTCTTTGATGTCACGTCGCCGCCGCTGCGGCGCGCGCGGCCAGTTCCGCGTAGAGTTTTTCGTACAGGGGAACGGACAGCCCCCTTTCCTTGGCCGCCCTGACCACGTATCCGGCAAAGGTCTCCAGTTCCGTCCGCCGCCCGCGTTCGAAGTCCAGCTGCATTGACGAGCGTGACGAATAGGGAAGCTGGCGGGCCATTTCGACGGATTTTGCGACGAGGCTTTCCGGCAGGTCGACGCCGAGGGCGGTTGCAAGGGTGCGGATTTCCCGCATCATTCCTTCCACCGTCCGCCGCCACTCTTCATTTTCGACGACAGCACCGAAGGGCTGTCCGGTGAGCGACGTGACGCATGCGTAGGGTGCGACGAAGAGAAACTTGGACCAGACATCTCTTCGAATCGATTCGGACAGGCGCACGGCGATGCTCGCTTCCTGAATGAACCGTTCCACGTGACGGTAGGGATCGATCGGACCCGAAACAGGCCCGAAAAGGATGCGGCAGGAGCCGCCCACCTGGTGGATGACGCCGGGCCGTTCGATGTAGCTGCTGATGTAGACGCATCCCTCCAGGACGGTTCCCGCCCGGATCCGCGAGCGGATCCGGGCCCCGTTGTCCACGCCGTTGAGGAGCGGGATCAGGATCGTGTCATCGCCGATGTTGCCGGCAAGGGACGAGACGGCGTTCTCCAGGTCGTAGCCTTTTACGCACAGGAGGATCAGGTCGGCCCGACCGAGCGTTTCCGGCCGGTCCGTGGCAGCGGTGGGCACGGCGATGAAATTTCCGTCCACCGTCTGCACCGAAAGACCCTCCGCGCGGATCTTCTCCAGGTGAGCGCCGCGGGCGACAAAGGAGACGGCGTGTCCGGGCGCCGCAGCGTATGTCCGTGCCAGTTTGCCGCCGAAATACCCTCCGACCCCTCCGATCCCGACAATGATCGTTTTCATAAGCCCTTCCTGTGAAGAGATTCTTTTCTTCCCCGGCTGCAGACAGGGGGAATTTCATCTTCGGTTACAGCCGGCGCCCGGAAAAGTCAAACGGTTTTGTGAAACTGCAGGGACGGCTGTCGCCGCCGGCGAAAAAAAAGGGGGTTGACTTTTCTTTCCACTGTGTTAAGAGCAGGCACGCGGTGATTTAAGGGTAAATTGCTCCGCGATATAAATGTGCTAAAGCGCCAGGGTCGAGAAAGCCAGCCCGCGCAACAGCGCGGGTTTTTTTTGCTCCGGTCCCCGGCGAGGCGGAAGTGACAAAAGAATTCAAGGAGAATTGGACATGCGCATCACATCGGAAAGCATCAAGGTGGGACATCCGGATATCGTGGCGGACATGATCGCGGCCAACATCATCGCCGAGATCCTCGACGAGGAAAAGAAACTGGGGGTGGGGCTCCAAAACATGCCCCATTGCGGTCTGGAGGTCTTCCTCGGCAGGGGCCTGTGCCTTGTCGGCGGAGAAGTCACGACCCGCGCCAAGGTGGATGTCGAGCGGTCCGTCAGGAAGACGGTCCTCGATCTCGGATACGGGGACGTAGCCGTCGGGCTCGACGGCAGCACCATGAAGATCCTCAACGAAATCATCCCGCAGTCTCCGGACATCAACCAGGGGACGAGCGCCGTCCTGAATGTCAACCAGGAGGTCGGGGCCGGCGATCAGGGCATCATGTACGGCTTCGCCTGCGACGAGACGCCGGAGCTTCTGCCGCTGCCGTACGTGCTGGTCAACCGGATGATGCGGGTCTTCGAGACCTGCGGCGATCCGGCCTTTGCGCCCGACGGGAAGGGCCAGGTCTCCATCGAATACGACGAAGAGACGAGGCGCCCCGTTCGCGTCGCGAAATGCCTCATGTCCAACGCCATCGACTACCGCCACGTGGACAAGGCAAACAAGGACGGCGTCCGCGAAAAGGCGCGGAAGATCGCCTTCGATTGCCTCGGAAAATGGGCGGATTCCCACACGGAGTTTCTCTTCAATCCCACCGGTGAATGGCAGGCCGTCAATTCCTGCAGCGCCGCCGATTCGGGCGTGACCGGGCGCAAACTCGTCGTGCAGTTTTACGGCGGCTATCCGGGGGCGCAGGTCGGGGGAGGCGCCGTCGTGAACAAATCGCCGGAGAAGGTGGACTGCTCGGCGGCCTTCGGCGCCCGGTACGTGGCGAAGAACATCGTGGCTTCGGGGTTGGCGAAGAAGTGCTCGGTGCAGCTCTCCTACGCGATCGGCGTGGCGAAGCCGTTTTCCGTCTATGTGGACACTTTCGGAACGGGCGCCGTTTCAAACTGCGTGCTGGCTGGAGTCATCGACAAGATCTTCGATCTCACCCCCGGCGGGATGATCCGCCGCTTCGATCTTCTGAGCGGCGACGTCTACCGGAGACTGCCGAAGACCTTCTTCCTGGACGACTATCCCTGGGAAAAAACGGATCTCGCGGAGGAGATCCGGAAAGCGGCGAACGCCTGCGCCTGAAAAAAGCACACGGACCATCGCCCTCCCGAGGGCGATGGCCTATTTCCCGCCGCCGGCCTCCCTGTCGCCGTCGGCAGGCGGTTCGGGCCTCCGGCCGTCGCGCCGGAGGTACTGGCGGATTTTCAGCCGGATCGATTCGGGGAGCTTGATGCCGACCGACCTGATCCGGCTTTCGTATCTGTCGGAGGACCGCGTGTGCTGCGACATGTTGGTGGAGGTCTGGAAGCAGGAACGGACGCTTCTCTCCGGTTCGGAGCGCTGGATCTTGCTGCCGTAATTCTTCCCCCTCAGCGTGCGGTAACGTTCCGCATCCACGACCGTTTCCATCCAGCGGCCGTCGGCCTCGCCATAGTGGGCGGTTCGCAGGTTCGGAGCTCATCTCTTGAGCAGCGCCTTGATCTGTCCGACGGCCTCAGCGGCCTTCCGGCGGCCCTCGGCGATCGCTTCTTCCACACGGGAGAATTCCAGCGAACTGATGTCGGAGACGTCCGGAGCGATGAGGACGTCGTGGTTTTCGTGAGCGAGGATGAGTTTGTTTTTCTGGTACTGTTGAATGTTGGCGGACGCGAGGAGGACGTCGAAGATGTTCAGGACGTGCGGCCGGGTCGGAGCGGTCTTCTTCGTGCCCCCGCCGAACTGCTCGCGAAGCACTTCGACGAAGTAGGAGTCGCGGATGGCGTTGCCGTTGAGCCGCCGGAAGATGTTGCGGGCAAGAGGCGCAATGCCGTTTTGAAATATTCCCGAGCCGGCCATGGCCGAAACGCGTTCCATGATCCAGGACGGCACGTCCACGTCCCTTTCCAGGACTCTTTTCTCCTCCCGGAGGACGGCTTTGCGGCGGACGCTGTCGAAGCGGTCGGGCATCCGCGGGTGGAGGTTCACGGCGATGGTGATGTCCGGCGCATAGCGCTTGAGAACATCAAGGGGAAGCGGGTCGGTGACGCCGCCGTCGGTCAGCAGCCGGTCCATGTGGATGACGGGCTTGAAGATGCCCGGGAGAGAAATGCTTGCCATGACGGCATCGACGAGGGGACCGCGGTCGATGGCCACCGTCTCGCCGGTGTGGAGATCGGTTGCGACGGCGGCGAATCGGACGGGCAGGTCTTCGATGTTCACATCGCCGAGGATGCTGCGGAGAAACGCCCGGGCTTTCTTCCCCGCCAGGAACCCCGAGCGGGGGAAAACGGGGTCGACATAGTAGCCGAGGGATTCGCGGAGCGTGAGGTCCCGGACGACGGTCTTGATCTTCCCGAGCGAGCCCGTGGCGTAGAGGGCGCCGACGAAGGCGCCGGCGCTCGATCCGACGACGATGTCGACGGGGATGCCGTTTTCCCGAAGCACATCCATCACTCCGATGTGGGCGCCTCCCTTGGCACCGCCCGTGTCGAGCGCGATGCCGACCCGCGGCCTCTTCTTCACCATGCCTTGCCGACCTTCCGCAGCAAAATCGTTGTCCGAGGAATGTCCTGGAGGAAGCGGCGGGATTTGTCAATATTTTTTCGCGGAGGGAGGATCGATGGATGGGCCGAAGGACTCTTCCCGGGAGTAATGACCGCCCGATGAACAATAGCCTGCGGGAATCATTGTCATTACGCGCGGGTTATGATAAGGAAGCTGACAGCCGCGAGGGAAAGACGATGGTACGTAAGCGGAAGGTCGGACCGACGCGAAGTTTCTCCCGGGAAACGGACGAGTTGAAGGCCCGCCTCAAGGAGGCGGAAGAGACCCTGGAGGCCATCCGTTCCGGCGCTGTCGATGCCATCGTTGTCTCCGGGAAAACGGGGGAAAGGATCTATACCCTCCAAGGGGCTGACCAATCCTACCGGCTCCTCGTCGAATCGATCAGCGAGGGGGCTCTCACGCTGAACGCCGACGGCACCATCCTTTATGGGAACCTTCAGTTCGCGACCATGCTGGGGATCCCGCTGGATCAAATCATCGGCACATCCTTCTTAGGCTGCCTGTTCGAGGACGACCGGCGCGTCATCGAGCGGGTATTCCGCCGGGGAGATCCCGGAATTTCGCGCCATCAGGTGGCCCTGATAACCAGGGAAGGGGAGGGTCTTCCCGTCCAGTTCTCCCTGAACATCGCGGATATCGCCGGTGACCGGATCTTTACAGCCGTCGTCACGGACCTGGCGGAACAGATCCGTTACCGGGAAATCGTCGACGAAGAAAAACTGCTTCGCTCCATCCTGGAACAGGAACCGGTTGGGATCGCCGTATGTGACGCCACCGGGCGGATCATCCGGTGCAGCCGGGCGCTCCATGAGTTTTGCCACGAGCCTCCCGAAAAGCGCTTCTTCGAGGATCTCCTCGACCTCCGATACGAGGAAAACGGCGGGTGGGAGAAGTTGTTGCCGGCCATTCCGCTCCAAGGCGTGTCTTTGTCTGTCGTCGACAGCATCCTTCGTTGTCCGGACGGGAAAGTCCGTTATCTCCTGACCAGCGCCGCACCCCTCTTGGACGGGCATGGGAAAACCGTCGGCTGTCTTATCGTCCTCAGGGACGTCACCGAACGCAAGGCGATGGAAGAGCATCTCGCCGCACAGACGGTCGAACTCCGGACGAGTCAGGCGCAGCTGATGGATGCGAACAAAGAACTGGAGAGTTTCAGCTATTCCGTTTCTCACGACCTGCGTGCCCCCCTGCGGGCCATCGACGGATACGCGCGGATGATCATGAGAAAGCAGGGCGACGCGTTCGATGATGAGACCAGAGAGCGGTTCAATCTCATTCGAAAGAACGCCGGCATCATGGGGAAACTGATCGACGATCTCCTGGCCTTCTCACGCCTGGGCAGAAAGGAATTGCAGGCGACGGCGATCGACATGCGGAAGATGCTGGAGAGCATCTGGGAAGAGCTGCAGGACCTCCACCCACATCGGCGGATGATCCTGAAGATCGGCGACTTTCCGCCCGGCTGGGGCGATCCGGCCCTCATCAAGCAGGTCCTTGTCAACCTCCTTTCCAATGCGGTCAAGTTCACCAGAGGTCGGGAGGAGGCCTTCATCGAAGCGGGCACCTGCATCGAGGACGGTATGACGGCCTATTATATCCGCGACAACGGCGTCGGCTTCGACATGCGGTACGCAGACAAGCTGTTCAACGTCTTTCAACGGCTTCACGACGCCGATGAATTCGAGGGGACCGGGGTCGGCCTGGCCATCGTCCTGCGCATCGTCAAACGGCACGGCGGCCGGGTCTGGGCGGACGGAGAAGTGGACAGGGGCGCCGGCTTCTATTTTTCGCTGCCGGCGCGGGGCGGGTGAAACGCACACATTCTTGTTTTCACGGCCATTGCAGAGGGACGAACTATGGCGAAAAAGCACGTCAGCAAGTTGGTTCCATTGGCGAAGTGCCCGACCGGCATTGCCGGCCTCGATGAGATCACCGGCGGCGGTCTGCCCGAGGGCCGGCCGACCCTCCTGACGGGAAGCGCCGGCTGCGGGAAGACCCTCATGGCGCTGGAGTTTCTCGTCCGCGGCGCCACGCAGTACAACGAACCGGGCGTCTTCATGGCCTTCGAGGAGACGGCGGAGGAATTGGCCAAGAACGTCGCCTCCCTGGGTTTCGACCTCGTGAAACTCCAGGCCCGGAAGAAGCTCGCCATCGACTACGTCTACATCGAGCGCAGCGAGATCGAGGACACCGGAGAATACGACCTGGAGGGCCTCTTCGTCCGCCTGGGCTATGCCATCGATTCGGTAGGGGCCAAGAGGGTGGTTCTGGACACGGTGGAGGCCCTCTTCGCGGCCCTGCCCAACGAGAACATCCTCCGCGCCGAACTCCGGCGTCTCTTCCGCTGGCTGAAGGTGCGGGGCGTCACGGCCGTCATCACGGGCGAGCGGGGCGACGGCATGTTGTCGCGCCACGGCCTGGAGGAGTACGTGGCGGATTGCGTCATCCTCCTCGACTTCCGCGTCCGGGAGCAGATCTCCACCCGGCGGCTGCGCATCGTCAAGTACCGGGGCTCCACCCACGGCGCGGACGAGTACCCTTTCCTCGTCGAAAAGACGGGCATCTCCATCCTGCCGGTGACATCCCTCGGCCTCAACCATGTGGTTACCTCGAAGCGCATCTCGTCGGGGATTCCCCGTCTCGACAGGATGCTGGGCGGGAAGGGCTATTACCGCGGAAGCACGATCCTCATCTCGGGGACGGCGGGGACAGGGAAGTCCAGTTTCTCGGCGAAGTTCGTCGAGGCCGCCTGCAGGCGCGGCGAGCGCTGCCTCTACTTCTCCTTCGAGGAATCGCCCAGCCAGGTCGCTCGCAACATGGCCTCCATCGGCATCGACCTGGCCACGCCCGTCAGGAAGGGCCTGCTCAGGTTCCACGCGAGCCGGCCCACCCTCTACGGCCTGGAGACCCACCTGATCACGTTTCACAACCTGATCCTGGAGTTCAAGCCCTCGGTGGTCGTCGTGGACCCGATAAGCAACCTGACCGCAGTGGGGACCTCCGCGGAGGT
>DAOSIS010000016.1:0-55338 GCA_035366835.1 Syntrophales bacterium
TCCCCCCTCGATCGGGGGGCTCTGAGAAAATTTCTCGGGGGGCGCGGCATCAACGGGAAGATATTGTTCGATTCCCTCCGCGCCGACACGGATCCTCTTGGAGCGGAAAATCTGCTCATTTTCGGGACCGGCCCCCTGACGGCAACTCCCGGAGCCACCGGGCGATTCAATGCGACGTTTCTTTCTCCGTTGACGGGACTGTTCGGAGATGCAAACTCGGGCGGCCATTGGGGCGCTGAGCTGAAATACGCCGGGTATGATGTCATCATCGTGCGCGGCAAGGCGGAGCGGCCGGTTTACCTTGAAATAGTAGACGATGAAGTCAATATCCGCGACGCGGCCGGCCTCTGGGGTCTGAATGTATGGGAAGCAACCGCAGTGATTCGAAAGCGGATGAACAATCCGAAGGTGCAGGTGCTGGCCATCGGGCAGGCGGGCGAAAAGCTCGTGCGCTTCGCTGCAATCATGTCCTCTATGTCGAGGGCCGCGGCAAGATGCGGCGGCGGCGCCGTCATGGGTTCGAAGAATCTGAAGGCCATCGCCGTAAAAGGTTCCAAGAAGGTCAGGCTTGCAGACCCGCAAGGTATTGTGGACAACTTCCGAAAGATCTATCAGGCCGTCACCTCCGACTATAAGTTCGGTTTCTATCCGCAATATGGAACATCCATCTTGACGGAGGGTCTCTATCCATTGGGCCTGATGCCTTTCTTCAACTTCCGTCAGACGCAGATGGAGGGAACCGTCGAGAAAATCGGCGGGCAGACATTTGTCGACAAGTTCCTGACGGGGAAGAAGGCGTGCCATGGCTGCTTCCTGCACTGCGACCATACCTATCGGATTCCCGAGGGCAGGCACAAGGGAACGGAGGGACAGAAGGTCGAATGGGAAACCATCGTAGCCTTCGGGCCGAGACTGGGCAGCCTCGACCTTGCCAACATCCTGGTCATGAACAATCTCGCCAACCAGTACGGGATGGATACGATCTCGACCGGAGGGAGCATCAGCCTGGCCATCGATCTGTTCGAAAAGGGGATTCTCACGAAGGCCGATACGGACGGTATGGAATTGCGCTGGGGCGACCCGGACCTCCTGGTGGATCTCGTTCACAAGATCGCGCACCGGGAAGGTTTCGGGAACCTCCTTGCGGAGGGGGCCTTCCTGATGGCGCAGAAGATCGGCCGGGGCGCTGAGAAGCACGTGTACCATATGAAGGGGCTCGATCCTTCCACGGAAGAGGTCAGAGGCCACAAGGCGATCGCGCTGGCCTTTCATACGTCGACGAGGGGCGGCGATCATCTCCGGGGTCAACCGCCGGCGGAAATCGGGGGCTTCAGGGGCGTGGATCCGAAGATCATGGCGGAGCGCTTCGGTTCTCCGGATGTAGGAAACCCCCGGGTCTACGATACGATCGGCAAGCCCCGCATGGTGAAGTGGTACCAGGACTTTGCGGCCCTTATCGATGCCATGGAGCTCTGCCGGTTCGGCACCTATTGGTCCCGCTTCCCGGTGGAGCATAAGGAATTCAGCGACATGCTTCGTTTTGCCACGGGCGAAATCTTCAGCCCCGAAGAACTGGCAACGATCGGGGAGAGAATCTGGAACGTGGAGAGGGCCTTCAATCTCCGGCGGGGGTTCGGGCGCGAAAGCGATACGCCCTGCGAAAGACTTCAGAACGAAACGCTGAAAGGCGGGCCCCTCGACGGCGAGCGGATTCACATCGACAAGTTCAACGAAATGCTGGATTCGTATTACGTCATCCGGGGATGGGACCGGAAAACGGGGAGACCGAAGCGGAGCAAACTGAAGGCGCTGGATCTGGATGACGTCGCCGATGAGTTGGCCCGGCACGGCCAGGTTGTCGAGGAATAGATCGGCCTGCATCGGACAGGCCGGAAAGACGTTCGCCCTGCCCCATCGGCAGGGTGCCTGCAGAAACGGATATTTTCGGGCATTGGTTTTTAGGTCGCGGAGGTGCACTGGAAATGAGTAAGATCCTGGTCCCTCATCCGGATTGTTGCACCGGTTGTGGATTGTGCGAATTGATGTGTTCCATGGCTCATACGGAAAGCTCCGATCCCGCGAGGTCAAGGATCCGAATCCTGAAAAGAGAGGAGCAGGGCTTCTTTCTTCAGACGGTTTGCCGGCAATGTGAAGATGCGGCCTGCATCGCCGCCTGCCCGGTTTCCGCTATCCATCGAAACGCGGAGACGAGGGCCATCGAAATCGACGGTGAGGCATGCGTCCTGTGCGAAGAATGCGTCGCGGCATGTCCGTTCGGGGGGATCCATCTCGACGAGACGGACCAGAAAATCATTGCCTGCGATCTCTGCGGCGGCGACCCGAAGTGTGCCGAGTTCTGCGAGACCAAGGCAATCGAATACCTGGAAAAGGATCCTGCGGCGATACAGGGGAACCCCGATTCCGTGCGGGAGTTCCAAGAGCTTCTGAAAAGCCTGGAGAACTGCTGAGGACATTTCACGTTTCAACGGCCGCCGCTTCGCACCATGATCCGAAATATCGGCTGACCCGGCATACTTTTCCGCCGGGTACCTGTAGGAGCTGGCGTCCCTTGCCGGTCAGGTAGATCTCCCTGTTTCACAAAAGCCAACAAAACCCTTCATGGTGCGTCCGGGTCGATGACTGCGCATCGGGGCAATGGGTGGCAGCGATGCCCGGGCAACTGCAATCCGCTCGCTCTGGACCGCGCCACCTTCTTCTTGCCTTTTCCAACCTGACGCGCCGCAACCGCTTTGACGGGACAGGCGTCGTCCCGCTGTTTTTCGGCGATTCAAAATCCAGCCAAGTAGGGAACGGAAATTCCGATTCGCGGCGCGGGGCCGATGCCGATAAGATCCGATTTTTCGCGGCGGGCTGCGGGCGGAACGAAGTGCTTGACAAATCGTACAAATATTGAGACGGAACGTTTCACTTTTCGTACCTGTGATCAGGAGGCGGTCATGCAGGGTGCAGAACTGAAGATCGGCGTCATCGTTTCAACCTTGTCGCTGCTCGAACAGATGAAGAAGATTGCGCAGGAACAGGGATTGAATCTGCACTGCGCATTCAAGGGACTGGAAGAGGCCATCGATGCCGGGAAAAAAATGGAGGCGGAGGGGGTGGATGTCATCATCAGCCGCCTCGGGACGGTGAAGATGCTTCGCGACAACCTTCACATACCCGTGTTGTCCATACCCCAGGCGTCCATCGATATTTTCAAGAGCTTCGTCGTGGCTTCCAAGAAAGGAAAGAAGATCATTCTGGCGACCTTCATGAATGAAATAGGGGGGATCGACGTGGTGGAGGAACTCCTCGGCATCAAGATCCACCAGGCCATATACACGGACATCGCATCCATGGAAAGCGCCATGCTCGCCGCCAAGAACCAGGGATACGATGTGGCGGTCGGGGGCGGCTTGACCATGCGGATCTGCCAGAAGCACGGTCTGAAATACGTGGAATTCGAAACCAACGAGGAAATCGTCGCCGCGGTCTTCGAAGATGCGAAATCGGTCGCCTGGACCAACCGGGAGGAACAGAAGAAAGGGTACCGGTATCAGTGCATCATCGATGCGGCAACGGAAGGGATCATTGCGTTGGACGATCAGGGGAGGATCAATGCCATCAATCAGGCGGCGAAGGATATCCTGAAAATCGATTCACCGGAAATCGTCGGTTCTCCGATCTCCAACTATCTGGGGGAAGCGCTTCTGCAGACGGTTCTGAATGCGAAGGAGCCGACCCAGAATCTGATCGAAAAGATCCACGGCGATCTGTTCGTGTTCAATCTTGCGCCGATGCAGATGTACAACGAGCGCATGGGGAAGGTATTGACGATCAAGACCATCTCGAACGTCATCAAGGTGGAAAATGAGGTTCGGCGGAACCTCGCAAGGGGGCTGGTTGCGAAGTATCACATCAAGGATCTCGTCCATAAGAGCGTCGCCATTCAGGAGATTGTGCGCAGGGCGAGGAAATTCTCGCAAATCGACTCGACAGTACTGATCACAGGCGCTACGGGCACCGGGAAGGAGGTCTTGGCGCAATCCATCCACAATCTCAGCAGGAGGGCAAAGGCCCCTTTTGTCTCCGTAAACTGCGGTGCGTTTCCGGAACAGCTGCTGGAAAGCGAGCTGTTCGGATATGAAGAAGGCGCTTTCACCGGTTCGCGGAAAGGAGGGAAACCCGGTCTTATCGAACTTGCCCACAAGGGAACTTTCTTCCTGGATGAAATCGACAGCACGCCGACGAATGTGCAAACGCGCCTGCTGCGGGTGATTCAGGAAAGAGAGGTGATGAGGGTGGGGGCGGATCAGAAGATCCCCGTCGATATCCGGATCATTGCCGCGGCCAACCGGGATCTGGGCATATCGGTTCAGGAAGGGCGTTTCAGGGAGGACCTCTTCTTCCGGCTGAACGTGCTGCGCCTGGATATGCCGCCGCTGGCGGAAAGAAGAGACGACATTCCCGTCCTTCTCGACCACTACACGAATGTATTCTCGAACAAATACAGAATCAGCCCCATCGTTTTGCCCGCTTCCTATATCCAGAAACTGACGATGTATTCTTGGCCCGGGAATGTCCGGCAGCTTCAGAATTTTGTGGAACGTCTGATCCTGTGCAGTAGCCTGAGCCCGCACAGCGACATCCTGGACGAGATTTACGAGGAATTGATTCAATATCCTGCGGCTGTCAATTCTGTGCAGGCTTTCCCCGAAGCCGCGTCATTGCGGCAGCAGATGAGGACGGCCAGGCAGGACCAGGAGTCGCTCATTATCCAGAAGATATTGGAGCGAACGAAATTCTGCAAGACGAAGGCCGCAAGAGAGCTGGGCATCAGCAGAACCACGCTTTGGCGGAAATTGAAGGATATGGCTTGATGTCCCGGCACGGGGTCCCTTATAATGAAAATCGTGCGATGAACCAGAGGGGGAGGGAAGGCGCCGTCGGGCCGGACCGTGGACAAGTTCAAGATGTGCGGCCTGAAAACGGCTGCAGGCCGGCACGTCGCTTCGCCTGTCCTGAAGATTGCGGGGCGCCATTACGAGTGCCGGATTGTCTGCAAGTCCGCCATGGATCCGGCGAACCTCGACAAGGAATACGATGCGACCTTGTATCCCGAAAAGGATTACCATACCCTGTATTTTGGCGAGATCCTGGCCTGCTATGAAACCGACTGATCGTCGGAGGTCGGACTGTCCGGTTCATCGAGGTCCGCCGGAAGCGGCTCGCCGTACCCGAAAGCAGGAGACTGAACCCGTCGGAGAATGCCCATGGACCCCGTCCAATCCCCCGAATCCATCCTGAAGCTCGCCCGGCAGTTCATGGAAAGCCGGATCCTCCTGTCCGCGGCTGAGATGAACCTCTTTTCCCTTCTGGAAGAACGGCCTTCCACCGCCGAAGATCTTGCGGCACGGGTCAATGCAGACCGGCGGGCTCTGGCCGTTCTCCTCGACGCGCTGACGGCCATGGGCCTGCTGGCCAAGAAGGACGGCGCGTACCGATGCGCCCCCGATGCGGCCCCGTTCCTGACCGACAAGAGCTCCCGGTCCGTCCTTCCCATGATCCTCCATGCGGCCCACTTGTGGGAGCGCTGGTCCGGCCTCACCGGGATCGTGGCGGGAACGGGTTCAGCCGAAGCCGCGGCATCTTCCGCCCGCACCGCAGATGAACTCCGTGCCTTCATCGGAGCCATGCACGTCGTCGGGATGTCCCTTGCGGAGAAGATCGCGGCGGCGGTGCAGCCTGGTCCGGCACGGAACCTGATCGACGTGGGCGGTGCTTCCGGAACCTACACCGTCGCCTTCCTCCGGGCCGCTCCCGAGATGAAGGCGACGCTTTTCGACAGACCCGCGGTCGTCGAAATCGCCCGCGATCGCCTCGCAAAGGCGGGGATGCTCGACCGTGTCCGCCTTGAGGCCGGTAATTTCGACGAAGATGAACTCCCGGGCGGTCATGACCTGGCGCTTCTTTCCGCCATCATCCACCAGAACAGCCCCGGCCAGAACGTCGAGCTGTTCCGGAAGGTGCGGCGCGCCATGGTCCCGGGAGGCCGGATCGTCATCCGCGACCACGTCATGGAACCCGGCCGCACCACGCCCAGAGACGGCGCGATCTTCGCCGTCAACATGCTTGTGAATACGCCGGGAGGCTCCACCTACACCTTCGACGAGATCAAGGGGTGGCTAGAAGAAGCCGGATTTTCAAGGGTGCGGCTCCTCAAGCCCGGCGAGCACATGGACGCACTGATCGAAGCCTTCAAGTCCGGATGACGCGACAGCGGAAGTGCATTGAAATGGTGATGCAGGTCCGCCCTACTGGCTGTCCGACGACGGTTCCTGCTCGTAACGCATATAGGTCCCGGTGTCCGGCGTGTAGACGAGAACGCGCTTTTCCCCTTTCATGACCAAAGCGGCTCTGGCCTCGGGTATGGCGTACCAGATCCCGATCGCCCTGCCTTCGTTGTCGAGAACGCGGAATCCATGCAGCGTGAGGTGCAACTCCGCCGCCTTCTTCTGCATTCCCCGAACCATCTCCTTGAGCGCCTCCGCCTTTTCGATCTGCTTCCAGAGATCGGACTCCAGGGTATATTCCTTGTTCAGCCCCAGCATCGCATTGGGATGGGCGTCCGAGCCGCTGGAGTAGTAGTTCAACTCCGGCCGGAACTCGAAGCGCTCGAAGGAGCGGGAAATCTCCCGGTCCGCCTGAAAGGATCCGCGCATCCTGAAGTCCGCACATCCGGCGAGCGCGAGGACGGTTAACAGCGCAGCGACGATGGTGGCCCGCGAAAATTCCGGCATAGCCGTGTCTCCTTCCCAGCCGATCCCGTTTCCCCTATCCGGGGTAACCGACGGTCTGACCCATGAGAACCAATTGCCCGGGCCGAAGCCGGAGTATGGCGGCCATCCTGACCCCGTCGACGGACGTCCGCGCCACGACGGACAGGCCGGCCGCGGCGCCGTACAGATATACGTTCTGGGAGCAGTGCCCGGCATCGAGCGCCGCCGTGACGGCCCGGTCTTTCGGGTCTTTCACGAAATCCAATCTGGAGGTGTCGGAGACATAGATCAGGTTCAGGGGCGCAGTCCCCACGAAAGGCTGCGCACCGGCCTCGCTGCGGTAGTCGCCCCGGACCACGGGAAGAAGCTCGTGCGTCTTCGGCGCGTACAGGTAGACGCCTTCTTTCAGCACCGCGTAGATGTCCACGTCCTGCCTGTTCCTGGCCGAAGGGCTCGTGCGATTCCCCGTGTCCGGCCTGTTCACGCCGTTGGCGCACCACAGAAGGTTGGACAGATCCTGCAGGCTGAGCTGCTTCTCGGAAAAGGTCCTGCTGCTCCTGCGCTCCTTCAGCGTCTGCATGAGCGGTTTGTCTCTTTCCAGGAACGGGGCGGGCAGTTCCACGCCCTCGAAGCCTGCGGCAGAAGCTACTGGAGCTCCGGCGGAAAACAGAAGCAATGCAAGAATTGCGGCAGCGGTCTTCATGGCGACCTCCTTCAGGCGGCTGGATGCCGGACCATTTTAATAAAATGCCCGGCAGCATTCAATACGGATCTCTCAAGGCGAATTGCCTCACAATAAATGTTACCGGGCGTTGAGGTTTTCACGGGAAGGGGCGAGATCCTCCCGCTTTTCTGGGCGATACCCGCATGCCCCAAAGGACCGCATCTCTCCGACGGAGGCGATCCCGGCCTCGGGATCCAATTCGCCATAGGTCAAGCGCGAATCAACCATCTTCCGTCCGTCTTTCATCCTCTGCCCGATGGTTTTCCCGGCGCCGTGGAGTCTATGATCGTTCCAGTTTTGCGGCGGATCCCGAACTGCACGGCGGACGCGGAAGGAGGGAACATGGCTGTCAAGATCTTCGTGAATCTTCCCGTGAAGCACCTGGAGCGGTCCATGAAGTTCTTTGCGGAGCTCGGCTTCGAATTCGATCCCCGGTTCACGGACAAGACCGCTGCCTGCATGATCGTCTCGGACGACATATTCGTCATGCTGCTGACGGAAGAGAAATTCAAGACCTTCACCCCGAAGGAAATCTGCAACGCGGGGAAGTGCACGGAAGTGCTCGTATGCCTGACCTGCGAAGGCCGGGAGGAAGTCGATGAGACGGTTCGCAAGGCGGTGGCAGCCGGCGGAAGGACCTACAGCGAGCCCAAGGACTACGGATTCATGTACCAGCACGGGTTCGAGGACTCTGATGGACACATCTGGGAACTGATCTTCATGGAACCCGAAGCATCGAATCAAGGCTAGAAAAGAACCGTCCGATCTCTCCCGCGGCGGTGGGGGGAATTTGTCATCGCTCCCCGCGCGGGCCGGATGACGGCGACACGGACACAACGAGGAGGCCCGATATGAAACTGCTGGTGGTCGATGATGACCCGGCTGTCTTGTCTATTCTCTCTGCTGCCATGAGGCTCTGCGGCCATGCGGTCGACACGGCCGGCGACGGTCTCGACGCCATCGATCTGCAGCTGAACAACGGGTATGACGCCGTCATCACCGACGCCGACATGCCCGGAATGGACGGCTTCAAACTCTGCAGGTTCATGAAGGCTCAATTCCCGAACATCCGCGTCATTGGCATGAGCGGTGCCTGGGGCGAGAAGGCCTTTCGGAATGCCGGAGCGGATCTGTACGTTTCGAAGCCCTTCAACATCGTCGAATTGCAGAAGGCGGTCGAGAAGCTGCCCTCTTTTCCGGCATCGGAGGCGAATTGAAGTGCGCGGCCGGGGCCGCAACCGAGAACAGGAAGTCAGCGAACCAAGGTAGCTCCCCAAAGCGCCATCCCGCCGCTGCAGGACCGGGCGGCGGGATGGCGCTCCCCCCTTACCCTGCCGCCCGCCGGCGGAGTTTGACCGTCAACGCGACATACGTCCGACGTTCCTGCAGCCGATCGGTTTATCCTGGCATATACCACTTCAGCCCGGTAAGTCCCACTTGTCACCGCTTACCTTAATCGCCACAAGAAGATACTCGGGCATGCCACGATTACCACAACGATGATCTATGCTCATGCGAGCCGTGAAACGATGAAAAACGAGATGCAGAAAATGAGGTTCAGCAAATGACGCCGGAATCGAATTTTCCCTGTTTGGATTTTGTCGGTCGTGGGTCCCCTTGTGGGTCCCTTACCCCCCCTAAAAAGCCGAGGTTTGCCGAGGTTTGGAAAAACGGTGTTTGCAGGGATAACTGTCGGAAGTCCTTGATTTTACTTGGTGGGCCGTGCGGGAATCGAACCCGCGACCAACGGATTAAAAGTCCGCTGCTCTACCGCCTGAGCTAACGGCCCACGTATTTTTCAAAGGTGCCGTCTGTAACAGCACGGCTCCAAATTGTCAAGAAAGAACTGGCTTCCCGCCGCTTCCGCGGCGGCGGAGCACCCGCAGGCACCGCCGCGTCCCGGCTCTTCCTACTTCCCGATGAAGAGGTTCTTAACCTTGATCGTCTCCTCGCGTCCCGCGCCCACCGAGACCAGCATCATCTTCGTGCCCGAAAGGTTCTCGATGCGCTGCACGTACCGCTTGGCGTTCTTGGGCAGGTCGCCGATCTGGCGCGCCTGGCAGATGTTCTCGGTCCAGCCTTCCATTTCTTCATAGATCGGTTGGCATGAGGCCAGAACCCGCGGGTTGGAAGGGACGGACTCCAGATATTCCTCGCCTGAAGGCGTGCGGTAGCCGACGCAGATCTTGAGCGTCTTCAACCCCGTCAGGACGTCCAGCTTTGTGAGGGCCAGGCCGGAGAGGCCGTTGATGCGCGTGGTCTGGCGGATGAGGACCATGTCCAGCCAGCCGCAGCGGCGTTTCCTGCCTGTCGTGGCTCCGAATTCCCGCCCCACCTGCTGAATGCGCTCGCCGATCTCATCCTTCAGCTCCGTCGGGAAGGAGCCCTCGCCGACGCGGGTCGTGTAGGCCTTGCAGATGCCGATCACGGTCTTCAGTTCTCCGGGGCCGATGCCGCTTCCGCAGGCCGCGTTTCCGGCAACGGTGTTCGAGGAGGTGACGTAGGGATAGGTGCCGTGGTCGATGTCGAGATGACTCCCCTGCGCGCCCTCGAAAAGGATCTTCTTTCCCTTGCGCGATTGACCGGCGACGATGAGGGACGTGTCGGCCGCAAATTCGCGAAGGCGAGCCGCATAGCCCATGTATTCCTCGAAAACCGCCTCCGCCTGGATCGGCTTCTTCTCCTTGAAGAACTTGGTCAGATAGAAGTTCTTTTCCTCGAGGTTGCGGGAGAGCTTTTCCCGAAAAGTCTCCGGATCGAAGAGATCGCCGAAACGGATGCCGATCCGGGCCGCTTTGTCTTCATAAGCCGGTCCGATTCCGCGTCCCGTCGTCCCGATCTTTCTGCCGTCCTGCCTGGCTTCCCTCGCCACATCGATCCGGCGGTGATAGGGCATGATGAGGTGGGCGCATTCGCTCACGTAGAGTTTCGTGTGAGGGGGAAAAACGCCCCGTTCCTTGAGTCCGTCGATCTCCTGCAGAAGGACTCCCGGATCGACGACCACGCCGTTGCCGATCACGCAGATCTTGTGATCGTGCAGGATGCCCGAGGGAATGAGGTGGAGGATGGTCTGCTCACCCTTCACGACGACGGTATGGCCGGCGTTGTTGCCCCCCTGGTAGCGGACGACGACGTCCGCGTCCTCCGCGTACAGGTCGACGACCTTCCCCTTGCCTTCGTCACCCCATTGGGTGCCGACGATAACGACGCTGGACATAATGCTGCTCCTATCGGCTTCAAGGATCAGGCGCGGCCGCCTGCGAAAGCATCACAGGAACCTGCGCCTACGCACACAAATCCGACCCGGGGACCGAACAGAATCTCCGCGGGTCGGATCCGTGCCATTGGCCAAACCCCGCGACAGGGGCCGTTCTTCTTCGCGGCGCTACATCTCCAAATCGGTCACCGAGATCATGTTCGGCAAAGCCTGCAGCTTTTTCAGCACCTCTGCGGAGACGACGCCGTCGGTGCTGATCGCGACCATGGCCTTGCCATCGACCTTGTCCCGGCTCAGGTGCAGTCGCGCGATATTCACGCCGTTCGCCCCCAGGGTCGTTCCGATATTGCCGATGACGCCCGGTTTGTCGACGTTGTAGAGGACAAGCATGTGTCCCTCGGGGACCACGTCGAGGATGAATTCGTTGATCCGCACGATCCTCGGTTCCTGCCGTCCGTAGATGGTTCCGGCCGTACAGCTCTGCTCCTGGGGCGTCTTGACGCACAACTTGATGAGGCTGGTGTAGTCCTTCACCTCGGTGCTCCTGGATTCGACGACCCGGATGCCGCGCTCCTTGGCAATGAAGGGGGCGTTGATGTAGTTGACGTCGTCCTTGAGGATCGGTTCCAGCATGCCTTTCAGCACGGACAGGGTAACGGGCGCGATGTTGTATTTCAGGATCTCTCCGCTGTACTCGATGGTGACTTCCTGGATGGCGCCCTTGACAAGCTGGGTCTGGAACTTTCCCAGCTTCTCCCCCAAGGTCAGGTAAGGCTGAAGGATGCCCAAGACTTCCGCGCTCACAGACGGGAAATTGACGGCATTCTGAATCTCGCCGCGGGTGAAGTAGGCGACCATCTGTTCGGCGATGGCGATCGCGACGTTGGTCTGCGCCTCGTCGGTGGCGGCGCCCAGGTGCGGCGTGCAGATCACGTTGTCCAGCCCGACGAGCGCCATGTTCTTGGTAGGCTCCTCTTCGAAGACGTCGAGCGCCGCACCGGCGACCTTGCCGGAGACGAGCGCATCGTAAAGATCCTTTTCCACGACGAGCCCGCCGCGGGCGCAATTGACGATGAAGACGCCTTTCTTCATCTTGGCAAAGGCTTCGGCGTTGATGATGCCCTTGGTTTCCTTCGTCATCGGGGTGTGAATGGTGATGAAATCGGCATTGCGGTAGATCTCGTCGAGGGACGCGATTTTCACGCCCAACTGCTCTGCCGCCTCGGGCGAGATGAAGGGGTCGTAGGCGAGGACGTTCATCCGCAGGCCCTGGGCGCGGGTCGCCACAATGCTGCCGACACGGCCGATTCCGACGATGCCGAGGGTCTTGTTGCAGACCTCATGGCCCATGAACTTGCTCTTCTCCCACTTGCCGGCCTTCACGGAGGCCGTCGCCTGGGGGATCTTGCGGGCGAGGGCCAGCATCATCGCGATGGCGTGTTCGCCAGTCGTGACGCTGTTGCCGCCCGGCGTGTTCATCACCACGATGCCGCGCTTGCTGGCGGCGTTCGCGTCGATCGTGTCGACGCCGGCGCCGGCGCGCCCGATGACGGCAAGCCTGTCGGCGGCTGCGATGATCTCCGCGGTGACCTTCGTCGCGCTGCGCACGACGAGGCCGTCGTAATTCTTGATGATCGCCTTGAGTTCCTCCGGTTTGAGCTTGGTCTGGACATCGACTTCGATGTCCGGCGCCTTCTTCAGGATTTCTATGCATTCAGCGGCCACGGAATCGCTGACGAGTATCTTCTTCATTTCTCAGCCTCCTTAGTATGCCTGTCTTGCGGGAAGCGTGCGCCGCACGCATGACCCGCTAGATCGTCTGCAATTTTGCGGCGTAAACCTTGTCCAATTCGCCAAGGACGGTGCGCACGTCGGACGTCTCGAGCGTGGGGCCGCACCAGAAACGCAAGCCTGGAGGGGCGTCGCGGTAGGCGGCGACGTCGTGGGCGACATTCTTCTTGCTCAGCTCCGAAGCGATTCCCTTGGTGAACTTTGCCTGGTCATCTTTCGACAGGGCCTTGACCTTGTCGCTCGTAATGATGAGACAGACGGAGGTGTTGGAGCGGATCTCAGGGGATGCGGCGAGAAAATCCACCCAGTCCCGCTGGGCGACCCAGTCTTCGACGACCTTGAGATTGGCTTTGCTCCTCGCGATCAGACCCGAAAGGCCGATCCCGCCCGCCCACTTCAGGGCGTCCAGATAATCCTCGACGCACAGCATGGAGGGGGTGTTGATCGTGTCTCCCTCGAAGATCGAAAGGTTGACCTTGCCGCTTTTCTTCAAGCGGAAGATCTTGGGGAGCGGCCAGGCGGGATCGTAGGATTCGATCCTCGCGACGGCGCGGGGGCTGAACACCAGCATCCCGTGCGCCGCTTCGCCGCCGAGGCATTTCTGCCAAGAGAAGGTGACGACGTCGACCTTGGACCATTCGATCTCCATCGCGAAGGCCGCGCTGGTCGCATCGCAGAGGGAGAGGCCCTGGCGGTCGGCGGGGATCCAGTTCCAGTGGGGAACCTTCACGCCGCTCGTGGTCCCGTTGGCGACGAAGACCACATCGTTGGACCAGTCGACCTTGGAGAGGTCGGGGATCTTGCCGTAGTCGGCTTTGAGGACCGTGGGATTGAGCTTCAACTGCTTGGCGGCGTCCGTCGCCCAGCCGTCGGAGAAGCTCTCCCAGACCAGGACCGTCACGGGGCGGGGTCCGAGAAGGGTCCACATGGCCGCTTCGAAGGCGCCCGTATCGGAGGCCGGCATGATGGCGACGAGGTAGTTATCGGGTATCTGGAGGATCTTCCGGGTTTCACCGATGGCTCGTTTGAGACGCTCTTTGCCGAGGGCCGAGCGGTGGGACCGGCCGACGGGGGCATCCTTCAGGGCGTCGAGACTCCAGTTCGGCCTCTTGCTGCAGGGGCCCGATCCGAAATTGGGATTATGCATATCAATCGTCCTTTCAAAAGATGAGATCATAATGAAGGCTCCCTATACCAATATTGCCCTTCCAAGACAAGACCGGGTTTTGGACGGCAGAGGATGCCTTTCTTTCGATTGACTCCGGGCGCAAAGTGCATAATAGTCGCCGGGTGGGGGATTCGCGATGAAGAAGGGAAAGACCGAGTTCTTCTGCCAGAACTGCGGGTACGCATCGCCCAAGTGGCTGGGCCGCTGCCCCTCCTGCGGCGAGTGGAACCGCTTCGTCGAGGAGGAGGTGCGTGACGAGGGCGCCCCCTCCCTGGCAGCGGAACTGCGCTTCAGCGAGCAGCCGCTGCCGGTGAACGACATCCCGGCGCAGGAGAAGGAGCGTCTCGCAACGGGGATGGTGGAGATCGACCGCGTCTTGGGCGGCGGGATCGTCGGGGGCGCGGCCGTCCTGGTCGGGGGGGATCCGGGCATCGGAAAGTCCACCCTCCTCATGCAGGTGATGAACGCCCTCTCCACGGCGGGACGGAAGACTCTTTACATCTCCGGCGAGGAATCGGCGCGCCAGATCAAGATCCGGGCCGGCCGGATCGGAGCCCTGGCGAAGGATCTCTACGTCCTGGTGGAGATCGATCTCGATACCATGATCCGCCGCATCCAGGAAATCGGTCCCGCCGCCGTCGTGATCGATTCCATCCAGACGGCCTATTCTTCCGCTCTGGGCTCCGCACCGGGAAGCGTCGGCCAGGTCCGTGAGACCGCTGCCCGCCTGATCATGCTGGCGAAGAAGACGGGCATCCCGGTATTCTTCGTCGGTCACGTGACCAAGGAGGGCGCGATCGCCGGTCCCAAGGTCCTGGAGCACATGGTGGATACGGTGCTCTACTTCGAGGGGGATTCCTCCCATGCCTACCGCGTCCTGCGGAGCATCAAGAACCGGTTCGGTCCCGCCAACGAAATCGCCGTCTTCGAGATGGGGGACAGCGGCCTCCGCGAGGTCGGCAATCCCTCGGCGTTCTTCCTGGCCGAGCGGCCGGAGGATGTCTGCGGGTCCGTCGTTGTGCCCAGCATGGAAGGGACGAGGCCGATCCTCGTCGAAATCCAGGCGCTGGTCCACCCGACGAACTTCGGGATGCCCCGGCGGACGGCGATCGGCGTCGATCCGAACCGCGTATCCCTGCTGGTCGCCGTCATGGACAAGGTCTGCGGGTTGCACCTTTCGAACCACGACATCTTCCTCAATGTGGCCGGAGGCATCCGGGTGAGCGAACCCGCCGTGGACTTGGGGATCGTTTCCGCCATGGCCTCCAGCTTCCTGGACCGGCCGATCGAAGCCGGGACCGTTGTCTTCGGAGAAGTCGGACTCGCCGGAGAGATCCGCGCCACCGCGCACGCCGACCTGCGCATCCGCGAGGCGGCCCGCATGGGCTTCCGGCGGTGCATTCTGCCCCGCACGGGACGCCGGAAGGACGAAGGCGGCGGGACCATGAAGAAGATCCCGATCGGCCGGCTGAAGGATCTCGTGGAGCAGCTTTTCTAGGGAATTTTCTTCCGTCTTTTCGCGATGTTTTCCTTCCGGAATGCTTTTTTTCCGGAAACGCTTGACAGGCAGGTATTCGTGCTTATATATAACCAAGTTTTTCAAAAGCCATGATTTTCATTGTATCTTTGCAGACAACATCGAGAAAGGAGAGATGTGAGTATGAAGATTCGGCCGTTGCAGGACAGAGTGATCGTGAAGCGTCTGGAAGAGGAACAAAAGACAAAGGGAGGCATCATCATCCCCGATACCGCGAAGGAAAAACCCATCGAGGGCCAGGTTGTCGCAGTGGGGAAGGGCAAGATGGGAGAAGATGGGAAACTGGTGAAGCCGGACGTGAAAGTGGGCGACAGGATCCTCTTCGGGAAATACGCCGGCACGGAAGTCAAGATCGACGGCGTCGAGCACCTGATCATGAGGGAAGACGACATTCTCGGTGTGATCGAGAAATAAGGAATATCGGACAACAAGGAGGAGAATATCCATGTCAGCGAAAATACTTCAGTACGATGAAGATGCGAGAAAGTCGATCCTCAAAGGTGTGAACGCCCTTGCGGATGCCGTGAAGGTCACCCTGGGCCCAAAAGGCCGCAACGTGATCATCGACAAGAGCTTCGGTTCGCCGACCGTCACCAAGGACGGTGTGACGGTTGCCAAAGAGATTGAACTGGCGGACAAGTTCGAAAACATGGGCGCCCAGATGGTCCGGGAAGTTGCCAGCAAAACGAGCGACGTGGCCGGCGACGGTACGACGACGGCGACGATCCTCGCGCAGGCGATCTATCGCGAAGGCGTGAAGGCCGTTGCAGCGGGCAGCAATCCCATGGACATCAAGCGCGGCATCGACAAGGCCGTTGAAACGGTCGTCAAGGAACTGAGCAAGCTCAGCAAACCGACGAAGGATCAGAAAGAAGTGGCCCAGGTCGGGACGATTTCGGCCAACAACGACGAATCGATCGGCAACATCATCGCCGAGGCGATGGGCAAAGTCGGCAAGGAAGGCGTCATTACCGTCGAAGAGGCGAAGAGTCTGGAGACGGAATTGGACATCGTGGAAGGCATGCAGTTCGACCGCGGTTACATCTCCCCCTATTTCGTCACCAACGCCGAGAAGATGGTGACGGAACTGGAAGACTGCTACATCCTCATCCATGACAAGAAGATCAGCGGCATGAAGGACCTCCTGCCGGTTCTCGAGCAGATCGCCAAGATCGGCCGGCCGATGCTGATCATCGCCGAGGACATCGAAGGCGAAGCCCTCGCGACGCTGGTCGTCAACAAGATCCGCGGCACCTTGCATGTCGCAGCGGTGAAGGCCCCGGGTTTCGGCGACCGCCGCAAGGCCATGCTGGAAGACATCGCGATCCTGACGGGCGGCAAGGTCATCTCCGAGGAGATGGGCGCCAAGCTCGAGAACACGCGTATCGAGGATCTGGGACGCGCCAAGCGCGTTTCGATCGACAAGGACAATACGACGATCATCGACGGCGCCGGTTCGCGCGCGGCCCTCGAGGGGCGGGTGAAGCAGATCCGCGCCCAGATCGAGGAAACGACCTCCGATTACGACCGTGAGAAGCTCCAGGAGCGCATGGCGAAACTGGTCGGCGGCGTGGCCGTGATCAAGGTCGGTGCGGCGACGGAAGTCGAGATGAAGGAAAAGAAGGCGCGCGTCGAGGACGCCCTCAACGCAACCCGCGCGGCCGTTGAGGAAGGGATCGTCCCCGGCGGCGGCGTCGCTTATATCCGGACGCTCGGCGCCCTGGACAAACTGAAGCTCGAAGGCGACCAGGCCATCGGCGTGAATATCATCAAGAAGTCCTTGGAAGAGCCTCTCCGCATGATCGCTGCCAACGCAGGCTGGGAAGGCAGCGTCGTGGTCGAGAAGGTGAAAGAGAAGAAAGGCGCCTTCGGATTCAACGCGGCGAACGAGACGTTCGAGGACGTCATCGAGGCGGGTGTCATCGACCCGACGAAGGTCACGCGGTTCGCCTTGCAGAATGCGGCGAGCGTCGCTTCCATGATGCTGACGACCCAATGCATGGTGGCCGAGAAACCCAAGGAAGAGACGGCGCCGGCCATGCCTCCCGGAGGCGGCGGATATCCCGGCATGGGGATGTAATCGCGTTCCCATTCGATCCCGATCGCGGATCTCATGCACCGACCCCCCGGCCTTCACAGGCCGGGGGGTTTTTCGTTTTTCCCGGTTCCTCTTGAAAGCGGCCGTCTTCTGTGGTACGTAACGCAGCTATTTCCGATAATTGAAAGGGCATCGCATGGATTACAAAGACACCTTGAATCTGCCGAAAACGGATTTTCCGATGAAAGCCAACCTCGCGCAGCGGGAGCCCGAGGTCCTCCGGCGCTGGGACGAGATGAAGATCTATGAACTTACCCGTCAGACCCTCAAGGGGAACCCCCTCTATATCCTGCACGACGGTCCACCCTATGCCAACGGCAACATCCACCTGGGGCACGCCCTCAACAAGATCATCAAGGACATGGTGATCAAGTCCAGGAACATGGCCGGATTCGACAGCGTTTACGTTCCGGGCTGGGACTGCCACGGCCTTCCCATCGAGCACCAGGTCGACAAGGAGCTGGGCGAGGGGAAGGCGTCGATGTCCCAGGCGGAGAAACGCCGCTTCTGCCGCCGGTATGCGGAGAAATACGTCGACATCCAGCGCGGCCAGTTCAAGCGTCTCGGCGTCTTCGGGGAATGGGAAGACCCCTATCTCACGATGGCCTATGCCTACGAGGCGACGACGGTCGCGGAGTTCGGGAAACTCCTCCTGAACGGCAGTGTCTACAAGGGAAAGAAGCCCGTCTACTGGTGCGCCACCTGCCATACGGCCCTGGCCGAGGCCGAGGTGGAGTATGCCGAACATACGACGCCCTCGATCTATGTCAAGTTCCCGCTGCTCTCCGACATCGCCAAGGTGCGTCCGAAGCTGGCAGGCGAGCCGAAGGTGAGCGTCGTGATCTGGACGACGACCCCCTGGACGATCCCCGCGAACCTGGCGATCGCCTTTCACAAAGATTTCATCTACGCCGCCGTCAAGGTGGAAGGCGAGGTCCTGATCTTCGCAAAGGAGATGCTGGACTACTGTCTCGACGCCTTCGGCTGGCGCGGGAAGCCTTACGAGATCCTGGACGAGTTTCCGGGCTCCGTCATGGAAGGGCTCAAGTGCCGTCACCCCCTCGTCGACAGGGAAATCTTGCTGATTCTGGCACCCTTCGTTACCCTGGAGGCCGGGACGGGGTGCGTCCACATCGCACCGGGCCATGGCCAGGAGGACTACGAGATCGGGATGAGGTACGGTCTGGAGAATTACGCCCCCGTCGACGATGACGGGAAATTCACGAAGGACGTCCCGGAATTCGCCGGCCAGTTCGTCTTCGATGCCAATGGCCCGGTCAGCAGGAGCCTGAAGGAAAAGGGGGCGCTTCTGGGGCTGGTCGACATCGTCCATTCCTATCCGCACTGCTGGCGCTGCAAGAGCCCCATCATCTTCCGCTCCACGGAGCAGTGGTTCATCTCCATGGAAAAGAACGACCTCCGGAAGAAAGCCCTTGCGGCGATCGCGGGTGTCCGCTGGATCCCTTCATGGGGCCGCGACCGGATCTACGGCATGGTGGAAAACCGGCCGGACTGGTGCATCTCGCGGCAGAGGCTTTGGGGGGTTCCGATCACGATGTTCTACTGTGCCGAGTGCGGCCGGGAGCACATGACGAAGGAGATGATGGATTTCATCGTCGATCTCGTCGGCCGTTACGGCGCCGACGTCTGGTTCGAACGGGAGCCGAAGGCCCTGATGCCTCCGGGGACGTCCTGCCCGCACTGCGGCGGAAAGGAATTCAAGAAGGAAACGAACATCCTCGACGTCTGGTTCGACTCCGGTGTCAGCCATGCCGCCGTCCTGGAGCAGAGGTCGTCGCTCCGATCTCCCTCGGACCTCTATCTGGAGGGCAGCGACCAGCACCGCGGCTGGTTTCATTCATCGCTCCTGGAATCGGTGGGGACCCGGAACCGCGCGCCCTACAGGGCGGTGCTGACCCACGGCTTCGTCGTGGACGGCGAAGGGAAGAAGATGTCCAAGTCCGTGGGGAACGTCATCGAACCGGAAGAAATCATCGAACGGTACGGGGCGGAAATCCTTCGCCTGTGGGTCGCCGCGGAAGACTATACGGACGACGTCCGCATCTCCGAGGAGATCCTCCAGCGGCTGGTGGAGGCCTATCGCCGGATCCGCAACACGGCCCGGTTCCTCCTGGGAAACCTTTACGATTTCGATCCCGCCGCCGCCGTCCCGTACGGGCAGACGGAGGAGTTCGACCGCTGGATCCTGCACCGGCTCCAAGAGGTCGTGAAGAAGGTCACGGAGGCCTACGAACAGTTCCAGTTCCATGTCGTCTATATGACGCTGTACAACTTCTGCACCGTCGATCTGAGCTCGCTGTACCTGGACGTCCTCAAGGACCGCCTGTACACCTCCGCCCCGGCGTCGGTGCAGCGGCGCTCGGCGCAGACGGCCATGCATGCCGTCCTCGACGCCATGACGCGGCTGCTGGCGCCCATTCTGACCTTCACGGCGGAAGAGATCTGGTCGGCGATGCCGGGTGGGGTGGGGAAGGCCGCAAGCGTTCACCTGGTGCCCTTCCCGAAGCTCGATCCCGAATGCTGGAATCCCGAACTGGGGGAGCGCTGGCGGTCCATGATCGCCGTGAAGGCGGAGATTGCGAAGGCCGTGGAGCTTGCCCGCAAGGGCAAGGTCATCGGGCATTCGCTCGACGCCCGCGTGGAGGTCGCGCCCCCCGAAGCGCTTCGGGAACTGCTCGCGAGCCACAGGGAAGACATGCGATCCTTGCTCATCGTCTCGCAATTCGATGTCGTCGGGAAAGACAGTCTGACGGGCGCCTACGAGAGCCTCGAGATCAAGGGCCTGCAGGTCGGCGTCGGCAAGGCGCGAGGGAACAAGTGCGGCCGCTGCTGGATCTACCATGAGTCGCTCGGCGGCGACAGCGCCCATCCGACGCTCTGTTCCCGCTGCCTGAAGCAGATCGCCTGACGGCGGCGCGGGCCGGGAGCCCGAGGAAGGGCGTAGCTATGGGAGCGGCGGTTTCATCGAGGAAATATTGGATCTTCCTGCTTGCGACGGCGGCGGTCGTCGCCGCCGATCAGGCCAGCAAGGCCTGGGTGCTCGGCTGGCTCGAACTGCACCAGTCGGTCCCCGTCATTGACGGCCTGTTCAACATCACCTACGTCCGGAATCCGGGATCTGCCTTTGGTTTCCTGGCAGGGGCCTCTCTCGGCTTCCGTTCCGTCTTCTATGCCGTCATCACGGCGGCGGTGGCCCTGCTCATCCTCTACTACCTGAAGAAGGAGAGGGCCGATTCGCTCGGCATGAGCCTCGCCCTGGCGTTCGTATTTGCCGGGGCGCTGGGGAACCTGATCGACCGCATCCGCTTCGGTGAGGTGATCGATTTTCTGGACGTCTACGTCTCGTCCTTCCACTGGCCCGCCTTCAACGTAGCGGATTCCTCGATTTCCGTGGGGGCCTGCCTGATCCTCCTGCAACTGATCCGCAGAGAAAAGAGGTCCTCCGACCCGCAGTCGTGAGATCCTCCGGAGAGGCCTCCCCGCGAAATGCCGGTGACCATCACCATCCCCCCGCGCCGCTGAGCCCTTCGGGTCTTCAATGGAAAGGGGGCGCTCCGGCCAGAGCGCCCCCTCCCGTCGTCACCAGATTTCTGCAGATCCCTTATTCCGATTCCAAATCAAAGCGCTATCATCGTTGACTTCGTTGTCGGCTCCTCGACGTACGTCACTGTACGCCTGCGTCGCCTCTTCCTCGCCGCCTTGATATCATCTTAGATTTGAAATCGGAATTATCCATGGATCTTGCGCTTGTCGATCACCCGCTTCGCCTTGAACTCGGTTCTCTCCAGGGTGCCCGGCTCCTTCACTTCGACGACCGACCTCAGGCCGCGTGCCTTCAGGTCGCCTTCGAGCTTCTTCTTGATCTGCGGGACCACCGCGGCGTCGGCATCGGCAGCCCGCTCCGTCACGACCGTCATCTCGTCCAGTTCCTTCTCGCGCGTCACGACGATCCGGAATTCGTCGCCGAATCCCTTGATGGCGCGGATCACGTCCTCGATCGCGCTTGGGTAAACGTTCTCGCCGCGGACGACGATCATATCGTCGGCGCGCCCATAGATGCCTTTGGGAAGCCGCGGGTAGGTTCTGCCGCAGGGACAGGGGGGATCGACCACCCAGCGGGTGATGTCGCCCGCCCAGAAGCGGATCATGGGCTGGGAATCCCTCTCCAGGTGGGTGTAGACCGTGGCGCCTTCCTCTCCATAGGATACGCGCTTTTTCGTCTTCGGATCCACCAGTTCCGCGTAAACGCTGTCCTGCCAGAAATGCATGCCCTGGCGGTATTCACACTCGCAGTTCGCCATCCAGGGGGCCATTTCCGCCGTGGAGCCGGAATCGATGCAGATGCCGCCGTAGGTATCCTCGATCCGCTTCCGCGTCGCCGGGACACCGGCGCCGGGCTCCCCGGAGAAGAAGAGGATGCGGAAGTTGAAATCCTTCTTCGGATCGATCCCGCGGGCCTTTGCCTTCTCGGCCAGATAGAGACCGTAGGAAGGCGTACCGTAAAAGACGGTCGGCTTGACGTCCCGCATCCATTCGATGGACCGGTCGGACTGGCCGGCGACGCCGGCGCCGAACGGGAAGGCCGTCGCGCCGAGACGCTCTGTTCCGATCAATGCGCCCCAGCTTCCCCAGTAGAGGCTGAAGAACGATCCGATGAATACCGTGTCGTCCGGCCGCACGCCGAATCCCCACATGGCCCGGGCGTGGGCCTCTGCAATCCTCTCCATGTCGCCGCGGCTGATCGCGAAGGCCGTCGGCCTGCCGGTCGTCCCGGAAGTGCCCTGGACCCGCGCGACTTCGTTCCGGGGAACACAGAGGTAACTGCCGAAGGGAGGGTTCTCCGCCTGATCCTGGCGGATCTCCTCCTTGGTGACGAAGGGGATGTTCTCGAAATCGGCGAGCGAGCGGATGTCTTCCGGCTTCACGCCTGCCTTGTCCCACTTCTTCTTGTAGAAGGGCGACCTCTCGTACGCATACTTGAGCTGGGACTGCAGTTTCGGGAGGACGATCTTCCTGTCGCGCTCTTCGGGATCCATCGTTTCGATTGCCTCGCTCCAGTACTTCTGGCCGCTGCGCGGCAGATAGGAGCGGTCGTACCTGGGGGGCCAACCTTTGGACATCATCCGAACACCTCCATCAGATTTTTGGGCTTCGCTGGAGTCCCCGGGCTGCCCGGAGTTTCATCATCCCTCTCGGTACGCCCGAGGCGGGTCCGATCCGGCATCACGGTGTGCCTGCCCTTCCTGCAGGACCCTTCGCGAAGTCATGCCGTTTCTTGTCAAGCCGAGCGTCCGTCAATGCTTCGTCTTCTGCTCCACGAGACGGTGAATCGACGATACGATCTCGTCCCGGGTCACTCCCGGAGTGAAGACGCCGTCGAAACCGATTTCGCCGAGGCGGACGGCATCCTGAGGCGCAAAGACCCCTCCGATGACGAACACTACCTTCTCCTTGAGTCCTTCCCGCTCGGCCTCTTCGATCAGCGGCGAGCCCAGGGTCAGGTGGGCGCCTCCGAGGGAACTGACGCCGACGACATCGACGCTCTCCTGGACCGCGGCGGAAACGATCTGACGCGGCAGGGCGTTGCCGATGTAAACGACTTCCATTCCGGCGTTGCTCAGCTCCTTCGCCACCGTGATGATCCCGCGGTTATGGACATCCAGACCCAATTTCGAAAGCAGAACCTTGATCTTGCTTTTCATGGGAAAACTCCGAGCCTCCTTTGATGATAAGGTGCTTTTTACCAGAGGGCGGGCGGTCGCCAGAGACCGAAGGCCTCCTTGAAGACCCTGTAGAGCTCTCCCTCCGTGCAGCGCGCCCGGGCGCAGTCCACGCTGAAGGGTATGATGTTGACTTTTTTCCGGCAGGCGTCGCGAAGCGCATTGAGGGCCGCGGCGACGCGGTCGTTGTCGCGGCTGAGGCGGAGTTTGCCGAGCCGCTCGCGCTGCCGCTGCTCGACGCCTTCCGGATAGCGGAACACGTTGATGGGCGGCGGTTCCGTTTCCGATTTGTAGATGTTGTAGGCGACGACCTTGATCCGCCCGTCCTCGATTTCCCGCTGCTGGGTCGTGAAGTAGTTGGTGATCTTCTTGTGCAGGAGACCGTTTTCAATGCAGGCGACATACCCGCCGGCCCGTTCGATTTCGTCGACTTCGTCCAGGATCCGCCGTTCGATTTCATCGGTCAGCGCCTCGACGTAGAAGGAGCCTCCGAGCGGATCCACGACATCGATGACGCCCGTTTCCTCCTGGATGATCTGCTGGGTGCGCAGTGACAGAAGGGCGGCCTCCTCGGTGGGTACGGAATAGGCTTCATCATAAGAGTCGACGTGGAGCGATTGCGCGCCGCCGAGGACGGAAGACAGGGCATGGTATGCGGCGCGGATCACGTTGTTGAGGGGTTCCTGCTGGACAAGGGAAACCCCCGACGTCTGGACGTGGCATCTCATCCACATGGCGCGGGGATTTTTCGCGCCGAAGCGGTGCTTCATGATCTTGTACCAGAGCCGGCGGACGGCGCGAAGGCGGGCGACTTCCTCGAAAAAATCGCTGGCCGGCGACCAGAAGAAGGCCAGCCGCTCGGCGACGAGGTCGATGTCGTGCCCCCGCCGCTTCAAATCCTCCAGGGTCGCGATGCCGTTGGCGATGGCGACGGCCATTTCGGTGACTCCGGAGGTGCCGAATTCGCGCAGGTTGTAGCCATTGAGGGTGATGAAGTTCCACTGGGGCACGTTGTTGCGGATGAACTCGATATTGTCGCATTGGACGCGGAAGCAGTCGGACGGCGGCGTGTATTCGGCGCCGCTGCGGATGAGCTCCTCGAGCGTCGTATCGTTCTGGACGCTGCCGCGCAGCTTGTCCCACGGAATGCCCCGCTCTTCGGCGAGTACAAGGTACATGGGGAAAAGGATCGCCGTGTTGGAGGGGTAGTGGGTGACGATGGAGACCGTCACCTGATCGAGGGGGATATCCTTGAACAGCAGATCCATGTCGTCCACGGAGTCGATGCAGACGCCTGACATGCCCACCTGACCCTGGGAAAGGGGGTCGTCGGAGTCGTACATCTGGATGGTGGGGATGTCGAAGAGAATGTTCAGCCCCGTTGCGCCGTGCTCCAACATGAACTTGATCCGGCGGTTCGTGTCCTCGGGCGAGCCGAACCCCGTAAGCTGCCTCATGGTGAATTCCCGGCCGCGGTACATGTTGGCGTGGATCCCTCTGGCGAAGGGCGCTTCTCCGGAATTGCCGATGTCCGCCAGGTAGTCGAAATCCGGATTGGACAGAGGCGTGTAGAGCATCGCCCGGGGGATGTCGGAGCCCAGGACCGTGCGCGGTGTCTTCTCCCAGTGCTCCCGGTCCGCCGGCTTTACACTCCTATGGAGCCACTTGTCGAACCGTGCCCGGATTTCTTCCATGGCCCGGGGACTGTAGAGGGGGGTCCTTTTCTCACCGCCAGTCTGTTCCTTGAGGATCTCCTTGGTCGTTCTCTGAGGGTTCGAGGGGGAAGGATTCATCATCGCACCTCATTGGCAGATCGGTATGTTGGCCTGTGTCTCGCGTCATTCCAGGCTTTTTCTCGCAATGAAGCATGGCATTGCATATAAAAAGCGTCAATATTTGGTATTACCAATGAAGAATACGCACTGCAAGCCGACGTGGGGCAACTGTCTGTAATGGTGTGAAATAAAGTCGATCGGCTATCACTCTGAGTATGCAAAATTTGGTATGACCATATAAGATCGCTTTTTGAAAGTCAAGACCTTTCAATTATCGGAATTAAAATAATAAATACAAATAATTATATTCTTTTTGTTTCATTTTGGCTGTATACTTGGTATAACCAAAACCATTGTTGACAACTCTTCTGCATTCCATTATATCTACGTAAAACAGGAGTGAGGAAAAGCAAAATGTTCACGCCGCTTCAGTATAAGAGATTTTCCGACGGGATCGTCGAACAGATCGTCGATTTGATCAAGGAGGGCAAACTGAACCCCGGTGACATCCTCCCCTCGGAGAGGGAGATGGCCAACCAGCTTTCGGTAAGCCGCCCCCCCTTACGTGAGGCCCTCAAGACGCTGGAGACAATGGGCTTCATCGAAGTGCAGCACCGGCGCCGGAGTGTTGTAAAATCCCTCGCGGACTCATCCCTCCGTGATCCTCTCGCCCGCGCCATTGGGGACGATGTGGCGATGGTGGTTCAGTTTCTGGAAGTGAGAAAGACCCTGGAGTCTTGGGCTGCGAGCCAAGCCTCCCAGCTTGTGACCGATAAGGAAATCGAGCAGTTGGGGGCCCTTTACCGGGAATTGGAAAAGGATGTGGAAAAAAACGAATTGGGAGTGGAAAATGACGTCCGGTTCCACTTGACCATCTATCAGGCGACCCACAACATGGTCCTGTCCCACATTGCCTTCACGCTTCTTTCGCTCTATCACAAGACCCAGCGGGTGACGAGGGAGGTCATGTTCGAGGGAACCATCCACAAGCAGCGCCTTCTGCAGCAGCACTACACGATTTTCGAGACGATTCGCGACCGAAACCCCGAGAAAGCCACCCAGGCAATCCTGGACCATCTCAATTATGCCCAGGATCATTTCCTGCGACTGATCTCCGAAAAGTAGTCCGGTCCCGGATGCGAACGCCGCTTCCCGAAGACGGTCCCGGAACGCGGCGGCATGTCGTTTCGGGGACCGCTTCTCCCGGCGCACGGAGGGAATGATGAGGCAGCGAATCGAGCGACTGCAGGCGGCGATGGCAGGGAATGGTTTCGATGCCCTGCTCCTGATCCAATCAAGAGACATCCTCTATTACACAGGAACAGCCCAGCCGTCGTGGCTCGTCGTCCTGCCCGGAATCTATCGATTGTTCGTCAGGCGCGGCTTCGATCGCGCCCTCTCTGAATGCCGCCTGGATCCCTCCTGCGTCGAGCCCCAGCGCAAGCAGAATGAGGTCTTTTCCTTTCTGAGAAACCTGGGGCTTCCGAGGCGCGCCGTCATCGGTACGGAATTGGATGTCCTGCCCGCCGGTCTGTGGAACGGATGGAAAGCGGAGACGCCTGACTGGGAGTACCGCGACGCCTCGCCGCTTGTTCTTCGTCAGCGCCAGATCAAGGACCCTGACGAGATTGCGTCGATACGGAAGGCGTGCCGGATCGAGGACGAGGGGCACCGCCGGGCCCTGGGGGTTCTCGCCGAAGGGGTCTCGGAACTCGATGTGGCGGCTGCGGTGGAGGATGCCCACCGGCGGGCCGGCCATGAGGGGATCTTCTTCATGCGGCAGCCGGACTTCTTCATGTCCCGCGGGCTCTTTGCATCCGGCCCGAATCTTCTCCGGATCAGCGGCGTTGCTTCTTCCCTTACCGGAATCGGACAGGGGCCGTCGGTTCCGGCCGGCCCGTCGGGGCGGGTGATCCGCCGCGGTGATCTGGTTCTGATCGATATCCCCGTCCTGCACGACGGTTACCATGTGGACCAGGCGAGGACGTACCGGATCGGCGCCGCAACGTACCGCATTCGCGAAATGCAGCGGGCCCTCGAGGAATTGTTCGATTACGCCTGCACGGCCCTGCGCCCGGAGCGAACCTGGTCCGACGCCTTTCGACGGGTCTCGGCCCTTGCCGACCGCCTCGGCGCGGACCCGTGCTTTCAGCGGATGCCGGACGGCAGCACATTGCCCTACATCGGTCATGGAGTCGGCTTCGAACTGAATGAGCCTCCGATGATCACGGCACGGAATTCGGAGCCCGTGCTCCCGGGCACCGTGATCGCGCTGGAGATGCACCTCCTGGAGGGCGATGTCGTTCTGAAGATGGAAGACATGCTCCTGATCGGGGAGGTCGCGAGCGAGTTCCTATCGGTTACGCCGCGGCGATTGTTTGAGATTCCTTGAATCCGGCAGCGAGCGCATTCCCCGCGGCTTGCCGCGGGGTAAGCGAGCGAATGATGTTCAAGATCCCTTCCTTGGGGATCGAAGATTCTCCGGAGCTTGCTCCGGAGAGCTTCGATGTGTCCTTACTTCATCAGAATGATGACTTCCAGATATTGGCGTCCCCATGCCTTTGCATCCTTGAGGTCCGGAAAGAAAACGTCGATGTGGTCCCCCTTGATGGCGCTGCCCCGGTCGTGCACCTCTCCCCAGCCGTATCCAGGGACGTACATCTTGGTCCCGTAGGGGTATCTGGATATGTCGGCGGCGATGGTGCCCTTGCGGGCACGCGTGCCGTCGGCGGTTATCCCCACTTCCTTTCTTTCTCCTTCGCGGGGTCCATAAGCGTAGACGGCAGGCATCAGGATGCAGCCGTATTTGTGTTTCCAGCCGGTTGACTTCTGCCCGGCGTCGTATGCGGTCACGAGCATTTTTCTGACGATTCTCTTCTCTCCCTTGGCACGAGGGGGCCCGCCGCATCCCGCCAGGGACAGCAGGACGGCGACGGACAGCGCGGAAGCAAGAAACGCAAAGGGAAACCGCGATCGGCGGTCATGTGCAGGCCGCATCATGCCGCGCACCGTAGCACGGCCGCGATCGGCGATGCAAGGGTTGAAAGAGGCGTTCCTCGGAGGCCGGCCCGTACCGGTGCAAAGAAAGACCGCGGGCAGGCGTTGCAGGTGCCTGGGGGATTGCCGCGTCACATGAGCCGGGGAAGGTACAGGGCGATCTTGGGGAAGATCACAAGAAGCACCGCTGCAACCAGAAGGGCCAGAAGCAGGCGGGAGGCTCCCTTGAAGATCGTCTGCAGCGGGACATCCCGTGCGACGCCGGCGACGACATACACATTGATCCCGATCGGCGGCGTGACGACGCCCATCTCCGCGACAAGCACGATGATGACGCCGAACCAGATCGGGTCATAGCCGAGCGTGACCACGACCGGAAAGAAAAGGGGAATCGTGAGCATGATCATCGCCAGGGAATCCATCAGGCAGCCCAGAAACAGGTAGACCATGATGATGACGCCGATGACCGCTGCCGGGGGCAGGGGAAGCGCCGCGGCCCAGCCGCCGATCTGGGAGGGGATGGTCGTCACGGCGAGGAAGTGTCCGAATACGGTCGCGCCTGCGACGATGACCATGATCATGCAGGAGATGCGCGTTGTTTCCTGAAAGGCGTTGCGCACATGGCTCCAGGTGAGGTGTCCCCCCACGAACGCGATGACGATCGTTCCCAGGGCGCCGATGGCCGCCGATTCCGTCGGCGTGAAGAAGCCGATGAAGAGACCGCCCATGACGACGGCGAAGAGGATGAAGGTTTCGATGACCCCGGTGAGCGAGGAAAACCGCTCGCTCCATGTCGCCTTCGGCGCCCGCCCGCAGACGTCCGGCTGAATCTTCGTCCAAAGGACGATGGAGGCGATGAAGAGCAGCGTGAGCAGGATTCCCGGCAGAATTCCGGCCATGAAGAGTTTTCCGACAGACTGCTCGGTCATGATTCCATAGATGATGAAGATCGTGCTCGGAGGAATCAGGATTCCCAGGCTGCCGCCCACCGCCACCACACCCGTGGCCATGGCAGGATCGTACTGGTATTTCTTCATTTCGGGCAGCGCCACCGAGGCCATGGTCGCGGCCGTCGCGGACGTCGAACCGCAGATGGCGGAAAAACCGGCGCATGCACCGATCGTCGCGATGGCGAGCCCCCCGGGAAGATGCCCCAGGAACTTGTTGGCCGATCGGAAGAGTCTGCCGCTGATGCCGGAGTAGTGGGCGATCTGGCCCATCAGGACGAACAGGGGGATCACCGTGAGGTTGTACGAATTGAACGTGGAAAAGAGATCGCGGATCAGCAGGTTCAGGGACGCCGGCCACGAGACGAGAAGACCGAATCCGGCGAATCCCACGAGCGCCATCACGAACCCGACCGGCATCCGGATGAGCATGAGGACCACGAGCGCGACGAAGCCCAGAATGCCGGCGTAGACGGGCGTCATGATGACCGGGTCCTTCGCAACGATCGAAGTCCGTCAGCGAGGAGCACGATGCACAGGAGGGCGCACCCGACGGAGATGGCGTAAAGAACAGGATAGAGCGGCATGCCCAGCGTGAGGGAAACCTCGCCGCTTTTCTTCAGATCCAGACCGTACAGGAGGGATTGCCACGTGACGAGGCCGAAAAGGCAGCTGCCGACGACGGCGACAAGGCCGTCGATCAGCAGCTGCCACTTCTTGGGAAGTTTCTCGACAAGCAGCTCCACGGCGATGTGTCCCCGCTCCGCCGATGTATAGGCCAGAGAGGACGATACGGTAACGGCTCCGAGAAAACCGACCAGTTCGTATACGCCGGGGATCGGGCGGGAGAACAGCCGCATCAAGACGTCCGCGAAGGTGAGCAGCATCATCGCCGCCAGCGCTGCGCAGGCCAGCACATTGAGGCCGCGGCCCGCCGAACCCAACCCGTGATCCCATCGTCCCATACGTGTCATTCGCCTCCCCGCTGCTGACGGGGCCGCACCGAAGAAGACGGCGCGTTATCGATAGATCTTCTGGTAGCGCTCGATCCCCTGCTCGATCTCTTTCACGACCGCCTTGCCCGGCAATCCCTTGCTTTCGGCCGCCTTGGTGAATTCGTCGATGATCGGCCGCACCGCCTTGCTCCAGCGGGCATCTTCTTCCTTCGACAGGGGGATCATCTTGTTGCCGAGGCTCAGACTGAACTTCCGCCCTTCGACGTCGGACGTATCCCAGTTTTTTCCATGGATGTCAATCCATTCATTGCTGATCTCTTCCATCGTCTTCTGCACGTCTTTGGGCAGTGCGTTCCATTTCTTGAGATTCATGACGACGAACATGGCTGTGGTGTAGCCGACGCCGTAGCACTCCGTCGTGGACTTGATGACTTCCGCCTGCTTCCATTGCTTGATGGTTTCCATCGGCGCAAAGGTTCCTTCGACGACGCCCTTCTGCAGCGCCTCGTAGGTCGCTCCCTGCGGCATCGCCACGGGGACCGCTCCCAGGCTTTCGGTGATCTTGGCGCTCAGCCCCGTCGAGCGGATCTTCATGCCCCTGAGTTCCTCAAGTTTGTTGACGGGCTTCTTGGTGTGAAGGAGCCCCGGGCCGTGGGCGTGCACGTACAGGACTTTCACGTCGGCAAGTTCTTTCGGCTTGAATTTGCGGATGACATCGTTGGCGACCCGCGTCGCGATCCTGCCGTTCGTATAGCCCAGAGGCAGGTCCAGGGCCTCTACGAGCGGAAAACGGCCCCGTGTGTAGGCGAAACAGGACATACCGAGATCGGAGATTCCCTTGACCACCCCGTCGTAGCACTGATCGGCAGGCGTCAGTGTCCCACCTGCGAAGATGTTGATCTTGACCTGGCCGGAGGTCCGCTTTTCAACCTCCTTGCTCCATGCGGCGGCGGCTTCAGCCTGGCCGTGCGTCGGCGGGAAAAAGACGCTGTAGGTCAAGCTCGTCACATCAGCGCGTGCGTCGGCTGATATCCCGATGAACAAGAGGGCTCCCACGAGGATCAGAAGCCTGATGCCGGTGTGGATGGTTTTCATCTTTCGTTCCTCCTTAGGTTGTGGTTCATGTCATGCAAATTCGCCGGCACCGCCGGTTGGGTCCATCTTACCGGTCGATATGCCTTCGAACGGCGATCCGTCAGAAAGACATGACGGCAAATAAAAGGGGGTTGCTGCGTGGTACGATCGGGAACTTCGGGGAAGCCTGCTTATCCGCTTCAGACGCGGACAGCAGGCATCAATACATGTAGATGCCTACGCGGAGTGTGGGTTCATGCAGAGATTGGAGGAAAAATCGCTTCATGCCGGTTGCGAAGCCCTTCGTTTCAACGAACTGTTCAATTAGGGGAAGTTGTCCCGTCTGTCAAGTCATTTTTTCCGCTGTCGATTTCGTCCTGCCTTCTACCTTGAGTTTCTCCAGCGCTTCCTTGTACTGTTCTGCCTGCGCCCTCGCCGCCTCGATTTCCTCCCGGGCCTTCTGCAGGCTTTCCTCCTGCCGCTGCCTTTCTTCCCGCAATTTGTCCTGCGCCTCATCGATGCCGACGTAAATCGCGAGAATGCCGCCTGCGAGCAGGAGGATCGGCAGACCGCCTTTGATGATCGTGAGAAAATCCGACCACCATACGAAGAAGCCGATCAATCCCAGTACGGCCGATACCCCTCCGCCGACAACCAGCGCCATGAGTGCACCCTCTCCTTACGTTATCGTATCGCCATGCGCGGGGATTCGCACCTCTTTCGACGGAGAATCCTCTTGATCTGCGTCGAAAAATAAGGGGATTGCGCAACGAAGTCAAGGAGAAAAACGGGCAGAGCCGGAAAAGCTGGAAAGAAAAATAATGCTTGATAAAGGCATCGCATTTCACTAGTATTCACCGTTTCAATTACTGGGGCAGATGGCGCAGGCCCTCTGCAGGAAACGTGGAGAGGTTTGGTCGATGATGGAACCGGATTTTGCCAAAGGAAACGGGTTGATTCCCGTTGTGGTTCAGGAAGCGGACAGCGGTGAGGTCTTGATGCTGGCCTACATGAATGCCGAGGCCTGGAAAAGGACGCAGGAGACCGGCAAGGCGACTTTTTGGAGCCGGTCCAGGAATGCCCTGTGGATCAAGGGCGAGTCGTCAGGCCATTTCCAGCTGGTTCGGGAAATCCGAATTGACTGCGATAACGATACGATTCTCCTGAAAGTGCAGCAGCTGGGGGGGGCGGCATGTCACACCGGACATCGGTCCTGCTTCTACCGGCAGGTTGCGGATGGCAAAGTCGTCACGATCGGCGAGAAGGTTTTCGATCCGGATCAGGTGTATCGATAAGCCCTAGCGGAGGAGCGCGGACATGGGAATTCTGAAACTCGGCATCCCCAAGGGGAGCCTGGAAGCCTATACGGTGGATCTGTTCAAGAAGGCGGGCTGGCACATCAATTACGACAGCCGGAGCTACTTTCCCGACGTCGACGACGAGGAAATCTCCTGCACGCTGGTGCGTGCCCAGGAAATGTCGCGGTATGTCGAGGACGGCACACTCGATCTCGGATTGACCGGGAAGGACTGGATCATGGAAAACGATTCCACGGTTGTGGTCGTGGATGACCTGATCTACTCCAAGACTTCCCCCAGGCAGGCGCGGTGGGTTCTCGTCGTCAGGGAGGACTCCCCCTACCGGTCCATTGAAGATATGCGGGGAAAGAAGATTTCGACGGAATTGGTCAACTTCACCAAACGGTACTTCCAGGAGCGGAATATCCACGTCCATGTCGAATTCTCCTGGGGCGCGACGGAGGCCAAGGTCGTCGAAGGGCTCGTGGATGCGATCGTCGAGGTTACGGAAACGGGCAGCACGATCCGGGCCAACAAACTGAAGATCCTCCATGAGTTGATGAAGACCAACACGCAATTGATTGCCAATCCTTCTGCATGGAAGGACGAATGGAAGAGAAGGAAGATCGAACAGATCAGCATGCTCCTGAAAGGCTCGCTGCAGGCGATGGGAAAAGTGGGACTCAAGATGAATGTGCCCAAGAACGGACTGGATCAGGTCGTGAAACTCCTTCCATCGCTCAAGGCGCCGACCATCTCGGGTTTGTTCTCCGATGATTGGTACGCCGTGGAGACCGTCGTGAGCGCCGGAAAGGTCCGGGACCTGATCCCGCTGTTGCGGGCGGAAGGAGCCGAAGGCATCATCGAATATCCCCTGAACAAGGTGATCTGAAAGGATGCGCGTCATGGCCAGGCAAGCCAGGATCCATCGTGTCACCCGGGAGACGGACATATCGGTCTTGCTGAAGCTCGATGGAAAAGGGGAGGCAAGAATCGCGACGACCATACCCTTTTTCGATCACATGCTGGAATTGCTGGCCCATCACGGCCGGTTTGACCTGACGGTGGAAGCGAGCGGAGATACGCACGTCGACGATCATCACTTGGTGGAAGACCTTGGAATCTGCCTGGGTGATGCCGTTCGCAAGGCCTTGGGTGACAAGAAGGGCATCGGACGGTACGGGAACGCGACGGTTCCAATGGACGAGAGTCTCTGCAGCGTCGCGCTCGACATCTCCGGCCGGCCCTGTCTGGTCTACCATGTCGACATCGGCAGACGGCGGATCGGACGGTTCGATCCGGCCCTCTTGGGGGAATTCTTCAAGGCTTTCGCGGATCACGGCGGAATCACCTTGCACATCAATTTGGCGTATGGTAAAAATAACCACCACATTGCGGAGGCAGCTTTCAAGGCCTTTGCCCGTGCCCTTGATGAAGCGACGGCCTTATCGAATCGTATCCAGGGGATCCTGTCTACAAAGGGAACTCTATAACCATTGCCGTCTCAGGATCCGGAGGGGGTGGCCGTCATGAGCAGAGGTGTCTTGCGGGTTTCCGCTCTTTCGGGTTGCCTGATTGCACTCGCGTTGCTCCTTTCGCTGTTTGCCGCCTGCTCGTATCGGGAAGGAGCCTCCGTCATGCTCCACCATGACGGAGAGACTGCGCTCCGGAAGATCGCCGTTCTTCCATTCCAATCGCTCGCTTCCGAATCGGGTGCACCGGCGAACATCACTTGCCCCATTTGCGGTAACGCCTTCCATACGGAACCGGTTTCCGGTGACCTGCACCCGGAAAGGATCGTCGAGAAGATCTTTCTGAAAAAACTGGAGCTGAAAACGAAGATCGACCTTCTCGCCGGCGAGAAGGTCGCCGGGATCTACCAGCGGGTTCACATGGACGCTGCAAAGAAGGCGCCATTGTCCGTCATCAAAGAGATCGGCGATGCCCTTGGCGCAGACGGCGTGATCGCCGGCTATGTGTTCCGTTTCCGCGAGCGGAAAGGATTCGCCTATTCGGTGGAGCGTCCGGCTTCCGTCGCCTTTGAGATCCACCTGATTCGCAGCAGCGATGCCGTGATCATCTGGAAGGGAAGCTACGACCGAACGCAGAGTTCGCTGCTGGAAAACCTTCTTCAGATCGTCTCCTTCTATCGGCAGCGCGGTCAGTGGGTCACCGCGGAGGAGCTGACGGAAGAGGGAATCGAAGAAATCGTGAAGTCGTTTCCGACGCCGCAATGAAGCGACGCTTTCCTCCGAGATGCCCGGAGAGCCGATACGAGGCGAGCTGTCCGCTATCGGCCGAGGACGGAGGGACTGCCGTATCCGGGGAGGATCCTTGATCATCATTCCTGCCATAGATATCAAAGAGGGTCGATGCGTTCGCTTGCTGCAGGGCGATTTTCAGCGTGTGACCGTTTTCTCCAACCTGCCTGTTGAAATGGCCAAGATCTGGGAATCCAAAGGGGCCGAACGAATCCACGTCGTCGATCTCGACGGTTCCGTCGCCGGCGAACCCCGGAACGAGGAGGTCATCCGCGCCATCGCAGAAGCGGTGTCCGTGCCGATTCAGGTGGGTGGCGGCATCCGCAGCATGAAGACCATCGACCGCTATCTGGACATGGGAGTTCGATGGGTCATTCTGGGCACGGCTGCCCTTCGGGACGAAGCCATGGTGCGGGGGGCCTGCCGGGAGCATCCGGATTCGGTCATCCTCGCCGTAGACGCCCGGGACGGCGGGGTCGCAGTCCAGGGCTGGACGGAGAAGACCGAAGTGTCGGCGGTCGAACTCATGAAGCGCTATCGGGGAATACCTTTTGCGGCCGTCGTCTACACCGACATCCGGCGGGACGGGATGGAAACCGGCGCCAACATCGCTCAGACCGAAGCCTTCGCACGCGCGGTCGACATCCCCGTCATCGCTTCCGGCGGGGTGGCCGGCGTCGCCGACATCGAAGCGCTGATCGGAATCGAAGAAAGCGGCGTCATCGGCGTCGTGGTGGGCAGGGCTCTGTACACGGGTGCCCTCTCATTGGAAACGGCGATGTCACGGGCCAGGAAAGCGCTTCCTTGAATCCGACAGCGGCCGCGCCCTGCGATGTGGGGCAGTGAGCGAATGAAAGCCGACCTTTCCCCTGGGGATCGAAGATTCTCCGGAGCTTGCTCCCGGGAGCTTCAATTTTGCGTCGGGAAAACCTGCCGCTGCCGGGTCCGGGCGTTGCAGGCGGGCACGGAAGCCGCGTCTGAAGAAGAACCGCCCCAGCCCTATCCGAGGGCCGTTACCGCTCGACGGTTTCATGGTCGGATGGCTCTTCCCCTCGGCTTCAAAGGGATGGTTCGCTGGTGGATGGAGGTGCCGGAATGGAAGATTGCATCTTTTGCAGGATTGTGAAGGGGGAAATTCCAAGCACGAAGGTTTACGAGGACGCGGATGTCATGGCGTTCGACGACATTCATCCCATGGCGCCCGTGCACGTCATCGTGATTCCCAAGCGCCACATCGCGACCCTGATGGATCTCACAGCCGACCTGCCCCAGGTCATGACCGCCCTGTATCGGGGGGCCCAGGAAATCGCCAAGCGCAGGGGAATCGATCAGCGGGGTTTCAGGACCGTCATCAACTGCAACCCCGAGGGCGGCCAGATCGTCTACCACCTGCATATGCACGTCCTCGGCGGGGTGAAACTGAAGGACAATTTCGCCTGATCGGAGCGTCCGGTTGACAAAATTTCAGGAAGCTCTAATTTAGTACGGCCCGTTTCCCTGTTGCGGCGGGGTGCCGATGCGCAGGCACGGTTCGAATGGAGAGTCCCGCTCCCGTCCGGACATCGGTCGGGAACGGCGGGATAGCGAGTTCCATCAAGACGGAGGGTGGAGGATGGCTTCTTTTAGGGATACCCTGGAAAAGGAGATGGTCACGGCGGCGAAAACGAGAGACAAGGACAGGCTTTCTGCCCTGAGGATGGTGATGGCGGCCCTGAAGAACAAGGAAATCGATCTCCATCGCGGCCTCACCGAGGCGGAGGCCCTTCAACTGCTGTCCGGTCTTGTCAAGCAGCGCAAGGATTCCATCGAGCAATTCGCGAAGGGAGGACGGAACGATCTGGTCGAAAAGGAAACTCGCGAACTGCGGTTGATCCAGGCCTTCATGCCCGCCCAGATGACGGAGGAGGAACTCGTCCGTGAAGTGGAACAGGCGGTCACAGAGACCGGTGCCGCGAGCGTCAGGGACATGGGGAAGGTCATGAAGGTTCTCATGCCGAAGCTCGCGGGCAGGGTCGACGGGAAGCTGCTGAACGAAAAGGTGAAGGCCCGCCTTTCGGCGGCGTCGTGACTCGTCCCGCAAGAAGGCGGCATTCCCCCGGTGCTCTCATTGAGGGCGAGCAGGGACGGATAATAAGAAGTGAACAGATCCATTCCACCCGAAATCGTCGAAGAGGTGAAGAATCGGACGGACATCCTGTCTCTGGTGTCGGAGTACGTCACCCTGAGGAAGGCAGGCCGGAACTACGTCGGACTCTGTCCCTTCCACAAGGAAAAGACCCCTTCCTTCAGCGTTAACCAGGACAAGCAGATCTTCTATTGCTTCGGATGCGGGGAGGGGGGGAACGCGCTGACGTTTCTGATGAAGATCAACTCCATGGCCTTTCCGGAGGCGGTCCGTCAGTTGGCGCGGAAGGCGGGGGTCCGGATTCCCGAAAAGCCTCTTTCGAAAGAGGATCGGGAGCGATTCTCTCAGCGGGAACAGCTTTTCCGCCTGAATGAAATCGTTGCCGGGTTCTATGAAAAGAATCTGCTGTCGGCCGGCGGTGAACGTGCGCGAACGTACATCCGGGACCGCGGGATTGATCCGAAGATCGGAAAGGCCTTCCGACTGGGCTATGCGCCGGAAGGGTGGAAGGCCTTGTATGAGTACCTTTCGAAGCAAGGTGTCCCCCTGAAGCTCGCGGAGCAGGCCGGATTGATCCTGCCTCGATCGGACGGGTCCTCCTACTACGATCGGTTTCGCGGACGGCTGATGTTTCCGATAGAAGACGTCCAGGGGCATATCGTGGCCTTCGGAGGCCGCGTGATGGGCGACGGCGAACCCAAGTACATGAATTCGCCGGAGTCGCCCGTATATGTCAAGGGGAAGAATCTGTACGGGCTGGGCAAGGCCAGGGATGAAATCCGCGGCAGGGGATTTGCGGTCCTCGTCGAGGGGTACTTCGATTTCCTGTCCCTCTGGAATGCAGGGATTCGCAACGTCGTCGCCTCGCTCGGTACGGCGCTGACCAGGGAGCATGTCGACCTGTTACGGCGCTTCACGGGTCAGATAACGGCCGTCTTCGATCCCGATGAGGCCGGGCGGAAGGCCCTGGCCCGAAGCCTTGAGCTTTTTATTGCAGGCAACCTGGAAGCGAGAGTGGTCGTTCTCCCCGACGGACTGGATCCGGACGCCTTCGTGCGAAAGAGGGGGAAGGAGGGATTCGAGTCCATCCTGGCACGGGCGGACAGCATGGTTGATTACTATATCGATTCCGTGTTGAAATCGGAAGGCTCCATCGTCGGCGACCGCAGGGCTTTTCGCGAGGCCGCGGCTTTCATCGTCCGGTTCGACGATGCCGTCGTGCGGGACCTGTTTGTCAGGCGTGTGGCGGAACGCCTGGGAGTCGAGGAGACCCTCCTGAAGAAAGAGGTCCAGAAAGGCCGGTTCGAGGGAAACACCCCGGGAAAAAGCCCCGCCGCGGCGCCGGAGAAGGGAGCCCCGTCCGACACCCTCGAATTGAAGATCGTTCGCATGATGCTTCAATACCCGGACCGGATTCCGGAGACGGCCGAATCCGAAATCCTGCAGTATCTCAGGGAGGAGGATACGGGAACCGTTGCGAAGGCTGTGCTCGATTCGATGCGATCGGCCGGGAAGCTCGATGTCGCTTCCCTGGTGGACGGTTTCCGCCGGCCGGACGACCGCCGGAAGCTGATGCAATGGATCATGGAGAAGGAGCCCCCCCTCGAGGAACAGGTGATCGACCGAATGTTCGCCGACGCGATCCAGCAGCTCAGAAAGAGATGGTACAGGGATCGGCACAGGGAATTGAAAATGAGACTCGGCAAGGCGGAACGCGCCGGGGATCATGAAACCTGTCATTCCCTGCTGACGGAAATCCAACGTCTGTCCAGCGAAGAGACATCCCTTCGCGCTTAGAGAGGCGGACTATGACAAAGACTCCACCCCGCTCGCACAGCAGAACACATTCTTCCACAGGAGAAACCGACATGGCCAAAGACGTGCAATCTGAAGAATTCAAGAAATTGATCTCCCTCGGTGAAGAGAAGGGATTCCTGACTTATGACGACGTGAATGACCTCCTGCCTTCCGATGTGGTTTCCTCGGAGCAGATCGACGACATCATCATTCTTTTCGGAGAGAAGAACATCGATATCATCGACACGGACAAGGGAGAGAAGCTGGTGGTGAAGAAGGCCGCCGAGGAGAGGCTGGAGGTCAAGGGGGACGACCTGCTGAGCCTCGTTTCCGCGGCCGGGAAGACCGGAGATCCCGTCAAGATGTACCTCCGAGAGATGGGGCTGGTTTCCCTGCTGAGCCGGGAAGGGGAAGTGGAGATCGCCAAGAAGATCGAGGAAGGGAAGCGGGACAGCATGGAAGCAGTCTTCAGCGTGCCGCTGTCCGTGAACTACGTGGTCGAACTCGGAAAAAAGCTCAAGACCGGAGACATCCGGATCAAGAATGTCGTCGACAACCTGGAAGATGAAGAAGGATTCGTCGAGGAGGATCTCCATCGGGATCGCGTCGTAAAGCTCATCGAGCGGATCACGGCGCTGGACCGGAAGAGCGAGGCGCTGCGGAACAAGCTGAAATCCAAAGGCCTGCGGGAAAAGGACCGCAATCTCCTGAAAGCCGAGATCGACAAGAATTTCAGCGGCATTATCCGGCTCTCGAGGAAGGTGAGATTCAGCAAACGTCAGATCGACAAGATGGTTTCCAGGCTCAAGCATCATCTCCAGGAGATCGACAGGCTCGACCGCGAAATCCAGAAGTTCAAGACGGAGTCGGGATTGTCCCTGGCGGAAATGGAACGCGCCTGGGCGAAAATGCGGAAAAACCCGAAGGTGGAAATCCGCAATGCCGCGGGAAGGAGAATCTCCCTGCAGAAACTCGCGGCCTGCCAGGAGATGATGCGGGAACTCAACAGCAAGTCGAAGAAGATCTCCCGGGATGTGGGCATGCCGCCTACGCTGTTGAGAAAAGCCGTTGAGATCATCGACGAGGGGGAGACCAAGGCTGAAACCGCCAAACGAAAACTGGTGGAGGCGAACCTGCGGCTGGTGGTGAGCATTGCCAAGAAGTACACGAACCGGGGTCTTCAGTTCCTGGATCTCATTCAGGAGGGCAATATCGGCCTGATGAAGGCCGTCGACAAATTCGAGTATCAACGCGGGTACAAGTTTTCCACCTATGCGACGTGGTGGATCCGGCAGGCGATCACGCGCGCGATTGCAGATCAGGCGAGGACCATACGGATTCCCGTCCACATGATTGAGACCATCAACAAGCTGATCCGGACGTCCCGGTATCTTGTGCAGGAACTGGGAAGGGAACCGACCCCGGAGGAGATCGCCAAGAAGATGGAATATCCCCTCGAGAAGGTCCGGAAGGTCCTCAAGATCGCCAAGGAGCCCATTTCCCTCGAAACGCCGATCGGAGAAGAGGAAGACAGTCATCTCGGCGACTTCATTGAGGACAAGAAGATCATGTCGCCTTCCGAGGCGACCATCAGCATGGATCTGGCGGAACAGACCCGGAAGATCCTGTCCACGCTGACGCCCAGGGAGGAAAAAGTCCTGCGCATGCGCTTCGGAATCAGCGAGCGGATGGACTATTCCAGCGACGAGATGAAGGAACAGCTCGAAATGAACCTTGAACCGGTGAAGGTTCCTGAAGCCCCCGGCCCGCGGAAATTGAGGAATCCCTCAAGGCGCAAGCCTCTGAAGCCCGTGGAGAAATAAGATGTTGACAAGGTCCCGAAATCGGGATAGCAAAGGACCCTGTTTTTTTCGGGGTGCTGCCCGACCGGGGCGGCAGCGGGACGGAGCGGGGACCGTTTTTGCTGGAATCGAAGACGCTCCCGGGCAGATTCCCAGGGGTGATTCCTTAGAAAGAGGGGCCCATAGCTCAATTGGTAGAGCCACCGGCTCATAACCGGTCGGTCCCTGGTTCGAACCCAGGTGGGCCCACCATTGAAATACCCGGTACACGAGGAACCTTCCATGCGGAAAGCGGAGCGCTTCATGACAGGCAGGTGGTCGGGAGTTCTGGGGGACGCCTCGTCCAGAACTCTGCAGCACAAGTCCGGCATGACCACACGGAAGCCGGTTTCCCGATCAAAATGCACCGCAGTCGGTGCATTTTTTTTGTCCGCAAGATTCTTCGTTGCACCGTACTGAAAACATCCAGGGGGTCATGCTTTGAGAGAAGAATTGGTTTTCCTGATCGAATTGCAGAAGAGCGATTCCGCCATGAGCAGAATCCACGTGAAGAAGAAAGAACTGCCCGAAAAACTTGCCAGGCTCGACGAAGAATTCCGCGCCGTCCAAATCCTTGTCGATGAAGCGAAGGGCCAATTGGATGCGCTGCAGAAGAACCGGTCAGACAAGGAGGGGCACCTGAAGAAGGACAACGACGCCCTGCGGAAGGCCAAGGATCGCCTGAACGAAGTGAAGACGAACAAGGAGTACCAGGCCGTGCTGAAGGAGATCGAAACGATGGAATCGACGAGCGGCCGGATTGAGGATGAGATCATCGCGCTCCTCGAGGACATCGATCGCCTCAAGGCCGAATGCCAGGCGAAGGAAGCCGACTGCCGCGCCCGCGGCGCACGGTTCGAAGAGGAGAAGAAACAGATCGAAGGGGAAATCGTCTCCCTGGACGCGGAACTTGCCGATCTCCAGAAGAAAAACCATGAACTCAGGAAGAGGCTTCACCCGGACATGCTCAAGAAATATGAAATGATCAAACATCTGCACCGGGGCGTGGCCGTGGCTTCCGTCTGGAAGGAGGTCTGCGACGGATGCCACATGAACATCCCGCCGCAGCTGTACAACGCCATGTCGAAGAATGCGGAGATCGTTCATTGTCCGAATTGCAGCCGCTTCCTCTATCGTCAGGACCCGGGAGAAAAATGACGGAACCTCATTGCACGCTTTTTGCGGACGGTGCCTGCAGGGGCAACCCCGGCCGCGGCGGGGCCGGCGCCGTGCTGATGGATGTCCGCGGCGCGGTGCTGGCGATGGGGAAGAAGTATCTCGGCCAATGCACCAACAACATCGCCGAATACGAGGCCCTGATTCTGGGACTGGAAGAGGCCCTGAAACGCCGGTGCCTGCGTCTCCATATCCGCCTGGATTCCGAACTGCTCGTTAAGCAGGTCCGCGGCGAATACAAGGTCAAGAATCCCCACCTGAAGATCCTCATGGAAAGAGTGCGGCACTTGCTTTCGGAATTGGAAACGTATACCATTCAGCACACCGCCAGGGAGGGGAACGCTCTTGCGGACGCGCTGGCCAACGAGGCCATCGACGGAATGGCGGAGGAGATCTCCTCCGCGGACGGAAAACGCGTGCCGGACCGGAACAGATGATCGCTCGTCCCGCAGGGAACGGGAGGAAAGTCCGAGCTCCACAGGGCAGGATGGTCGCTAACGGCGACTGGGGGCGACCCTAAGGAAAGTGCAACAGAAAACATACCGCCGCGGGTTTATCCCGGGGTAAGGGTGAAATGGCGAGGTAAGAGCTCACCAGTTCCCCGGGTGACCGGGGAAGCTTGGCAAACCCCATCCGGAGCAAGACCGAATAGGAGAACGCTTGAGGGTGGCCCGCCCGAAGTTCTCGGGTTGTGTCGCTAGAGGCGGCAGGCAACTGCCGCCCCAGATGAATGATCATCACCGCTTTTCGGGCGACCGGAAAGCGGTACAGAACTCGGCTTACGGGCCGATCCGGCACCACGTTTCCCGAAGGGTTGATGGACCGCCATCAACCCTTCTTTTTGTCTGCCGCCGCAGAGTCATCCGGTCTTTCCCGGTTTGCACTCGGCCTCCGCCAGGGCGGCATGCGCCGCGGCCAGGCGCGCGATCGGAACGCGGAACGGAGAGCAGGACACGTAATTCATGCCTGTGCGGTGACAGAAATCGATGGATTTCGGATCGCCGCCGTGTTCCCCGCAGATGCCCACTTTCAGGTCCGGCCGCGACCCTCTGCCCTTGCGGATCGCAATTTCGATGAGTTGCCCGACGCCTTCCTGGTCCAGGCTCTGGAAAGGATCCTCGGGCAGGATCTTGTGTTCCAGGTAGTAGGGCAGGAATCCGCCGACGTCGTCCCGGGAAAATCCGAAGGTGGTCTGCGTCAGGTCGTTGGTGCCGAAGGAAAAGAACTGTGCCTGCTGGGCGATCGCGTCGGCCGTCAGGGCGGCGCGGGGAATCTCGATCATGGTCCCGACCTGATACGTCAGGCGGATGCCCGTCCCCTTCATCACCTCGTCGGCGACCCGGCGAATGATGGCTTCCTGATGCCGGAATTCGGTGGCGGATCCGATCAGGGGGACCATGATTTCCGGGTGGACCTCGACGCCGTCCGCGGCGAGTTCGGAGGCCGCTTCAAAAACCGCCCGGGCCTGCATCTCCGTAATCTCGGGATAGGCGATCCCCAGACGGCAGCCCCGGTGTCCGAGCATGGGGTTGAGTTCATGCAGCGATTCGGCGCGCGCCCGGATTTTTTCCAGCGGGACTCCCATCTCGGCCGCCAGGTCCTGCAACTGCTCCGAGTCCAGATTGATGAATTCGTGCAGCGGCGGATCGAGCAGGCGGATGGTGACCGGCAGACCCTGCATGGCCTTGAAGAGTCCGACGAAATCCTGCTTCTGAAAGGGCAGCAGCTTCATGACCGCGCGGCGGCGTTCTTCGGGGGTCTCGGCGAGGATCATCTCGCGCATCGCCCGAATGCGCTCCGGCCCGAAGAACATGTGCTCCGTCCGCGTGAGGCCGATTCCCTCTGCGCCGAAGGCCCGCGCCTGAGCCGCGTCCTGCGGCCGATCCGCGTTGGTGCGGATCTTCAGCCTGCGGAAGGAATCGGCCCATTTCATCAGGAGCTGATAGGCCTTGTTGGCATCCAGGTCCGGCTTGCTGGAAGGGATCCTGCCGAGATAGACGTGTCCCGCCGTGCCGTTGAGCGAGATCCAATCCCCTTCGGCGATCCTGACTCCGTTCACCTGCAGTAGTTTCTTTTCGGCGTCGATTTCCAGGGCGGCACAACCGACGATGCAGCATTTCCCCCAACCCCGGGCGACGAGGGCCGCATGGCTGGTCATCCCGCCCTTCGCCGTGAGGATCGCCTCGGCGACATGCATTCCCTGAACATCTTCCGGCGACGTCTCGTTGCGCACCAGGATGACCTTCTTCCCCTCCTTCGACCATTTCGCCGCGTCCTCGGCGGTGAAGACCACCTGGCCGCTGCCGCCGCCCGGACCCGCCGGCAAACCCTTGGCAAGCAGCTTGGCGTTCTTCTCATGCTGGGGGTCGAGCAGGTCGTGAAGCAGTTCATCCAGCTGATTCGGTTTCACGCGCAGGACGGCCTCCTCTTTGCGGATCAGGCCTTCCTCGACCATGTCGACCGCGATCGCGATGGCCGCCTGGCCGTTTCGCTTTCCGGTCCGCGTCTGCAGCATCCAGAGGCGTCCCTGCTGGATGGTAAACTCGATGTCCTGCATGTCCCGGTAGTGGCGTTCCAGCTTCTCCCGCGCCGCGCAGAGTTCCCGGTAAAGGGCGGGCATGGCCTCTTCGAGGCTCTGCAGGTGCCGGGTGTTGTCGCTCTTCGTCGCGACGTTCAGGGGATTGGGCGTCCGGATTCCGGCGACGACATCCTCTCCCTGCGCATTGGTCAGCCATTCTCCGTAGAACAGGTTTTCTCCGGTCGCCGGATTCCGGCTGAAGGCGACACCGGTGGCGCTTTCGTCCCCCATGTTTCCGAAGACCATGGCCTGAACGTTCACCGCCGTGCCCCACTCGTCGGGAATCCTTTCGATGCGCCGGTAACGCACGGCCCGCTTTCCGTTCCAGCTCTGGAAAACGGCTCCGATGCCGCCCCATAGCTGTTCGAAGGGATCGTCCGGGAAGGGTTTGCCGAGCACCGCCTTGACCTTCTCCCGGAAGGAGGCGGTGAGGTTCCTGAGATCGGAAGCGCTCAGCTCCGTATCCAGTTTCACGCCCTTGCGCCGTTTCGCCTCGTCCATCAGATGCTCCAGCTGGAGGCGGATGCCCTTGCCGTCTTCGGGTTCGATCCCCGCCGCCTTTTCCATGACGACGTCGGCGTACATCATGATGAGGCGCCGGTAGGCGTCGTACACAAACCGCTCGTCCCCCGTCCGCGCGATGAGGCCGGGGATGGTCTTTCCCGTCAGGCCGACATTGAGGACGGTTTCCATCATGCCGGGCATGGAGCTCCGGGCGCCGGAACGCACGGAGACCAGCAGGGGATTCTCAGGATCGCCGAAACCCGCGCCCATGATCGATGCGACGAAATCGACGGCGCCTTCGACCTGCGATTGGAGCTCGGGCGGGTAGGTCTTGCCGTGGGCATAATAGTAGGTGCAGATCTCCGTGGTGATGGTGAACCCCGGAGGGACCGGCAGGCCGAGATGCGCCATCTCGGCCAGGTTTGCTCCTTTTCCCCCCAGGAGTTCCTTCATGTCCGCTCCACCTTCCGCGACGGCGCCACCGAAGCGGTACACATATTTCTTCATGACGAAATCCTCCTCACGCCTGACATTTCAACCAGTGCACTGCAAAGGACCGATCCTGCAAGAAATGAACGCCGATGCCGCCAAGGGCGAGTCCCGACCAATCCGTTTGAAATACCGGTCGGAGATTCGGGGAGACCGGTGTCCGCGGAAGAAAAATCAACGGGACGTTTGTTACCACCAAATGACGCCCGTGACAATGGGCTCGTTTGCATCGAGGCCCGGCGCGCCGTCCTCCTTCGCGCCGCAAGTCAAAAAAAGGCCGGAGCTCTTGTCTCCGGCCTTTGTGACAGCGGCGGCGGGGGAGGGGAGACGGCTATTTGTCGTCCTCATCCTCCTCTTCGTCGAATTTCACTTCCTCCGACCCCTCCGGCACTTCGGCTTCCAGCGAGCGCGTAATGCCTCGTGCAAGCAGAAGGAGGATCAGGAAAAGAATCACGACGGAGACGACAAGAATGACGATGATCGTTGCGGACCATGCCTTGGCCTCCTTCTCGATGTTGCGGGAGGTCGCGATGGCCGCCTCGTTGTACTTGTCGACATCCAGGCCCATCCCGATCCAACCGAACCCGCCGGGGGCGGGCATCGCCTTGGAATAATGCTGGATCGGCGCATAGGCGACGAACTTCGTGTGACCGCCGAACCGATACATCTTGATCCCCGATTTCCCGGTGGCCGCGTCCTTGTCGATCGCCGGCAACTGCGGATCCATGAAGGCCAGCTGCCGGAGATTGAGCACCATCTCGCCCTTCTTGGTCATCTCCTGAGCGTTCTTGTCGCTCAGCGCGGGGACCGGTGTGCCGTCCGGGTAGAGACCGGCGATGTGGTAGTCGTTGGGATGGGAAATGACGAAACCGCGGGAATCGACCATATAGGCATAATTGCCGGTGTTGGCGTCGGCTTCAAAAACGTATCCCGACTGTGTGGGAATGATGTGGTCCGTAAAGCCCGCCAGCTGCCTGTAATCCAAGGCCAGCGCCACGACGCCCGCAAAACCCTGCTTGTCGAAAACGGGGGCAGCGAGGCGGATCACTCCCGCGAAGCGTTTTCCCTTTTCGAATTCCATCCGACTGACGTACCAGCCCGTCAAGGGGGAAATATAGACTTCGCCCTTGGCCATGCCCTTCGCTGCGGCGAAATACTCTTCGGTCTTGTACGTCGTATTGGCCGGGATGCTGACATTGACCAGCTGCGATTTGGGTACAACGTCTCCGTTGACGATCTTGAGAAGTTCCCTGCCCGACCTGTCGATCAGGGCCATCTCCATGTACATCATCGACGAGACCTGACGAATCTTCCCGTCCTCTTTGACCCAGATCGGTTTGCGGTTATCCTGGACAAACTGCCTGTAAGCCGTCTCCGTTGCGGGGAGGATCGTTGCAACCAGGACATCCTTTTCCCTTTCGCGCAGGAAATTGGCGACTTCGTCCGCCACATTCACGGCGCGGATCTTGATCTCTTCCTGCGCCTTCTGATCGAGGACGGTTACGGCTTTTTCCTTGATGGTAACCCCTAACTTGAAAATACCGTTGGCGATCAGCAGGGCCATCAACGATAAGGGGATCACGATAAGCAGGAAGAAGACTCTTGCAACCGTGAACAACTGCCTATCTTTCGTCGGTTTGGTCATTTTTCCCCCCTAACGGTCGTTATTTCGGTTCGATTGGTTCTCAGCCAACGAGAAAATACTTCATGTAGGGGTTCGCATACAGGAGAACAAGCGATACGACCAGTGCATAAATGGCGATGGATTCCGCCATGGCCATGCCGACGAGCATCGTCATCATGATCTTTCCCTGAACGCCGGGATTTCTGCCGACGGCAGAGCAGGCGCCGCTGGCGGCCGTCCCGATTCCGAGCCCCGCTCCCACGGCTCCCACGCCGATCGCGAAACCCGCGGCAATCATGGCGCCGACCGCAAAGAGAACTTTGGTGTAGGATTCGCCGCCGGCCGGAATGGCCTCAGCTGCGAGCAGAGGTGAAGAAACCAGTACTGCTGCAATCGTTGCCGTCAAAGTCGCCATTCTTTTTCCCAGTGTGCTGAACATCTTTGTCTCCCCCTTCGCAAGAGAATTTTTCCTTCTTTCGTTTTGCTTATAACATGGTTTCCTTTTTCGAGAAAGAAGGGTGCAACCGGCGATCCTTCTGCAATGCATGTGCCAGTGCGACAACGCTGAAGAGGGTGCGGTCAATCCATCGTCAGGACTGCGGAATCGCCAGTGCACGCCCTGGAGACGGGCGGCGCCGTGCGAGGACTTCTTGAACGTTTCATTCAAAGCGTGCCCCGCATTGAACAAATAGTCGAACCTGTTTCCCCTCGGCATCGCCGATTTCCGGAGGAGCGGCTCTGGCGCGCAACTGTCGATGCGGCTGCATGGGCGAACTTCCAGATTCTTATTGAAAAAGCCCGTATCTGTCGGTACTATGCCTATCCATTGCACCACTTCGAGTCGGATCGATTGCAACAGACAGAGGCAGGGTCTCTCGCCGCGGCGTGGCCCGAATCTCCTCATGCTTTCGGGAAATCACCATGCAGGAATTGTTGACGGCCGTCACCTATCTCGTAGCGTGGCTGATCTGTGAGTGGGTGATCGGGATTGAGAGCGGGTTGACCAAGTTGATTCTCTCCCTCGGCGCGGCGGTCTTCATCTATGTCTGGATTGCCGTGCGGGGCCGTCGTGAAAAAAAGGAATGACAGGCCCGGCGGATCTGCAGGCCAGAGTCCGCGATCCTGTTGAAGTCAGGGAAAGGCAGAGATGGAGACGACCGGCGTCGAGAATACCGATACCTCCCGCAAGATGCGGATCCAGGCATCGACATGGTTCGCCTCCACGCTGGTGATCATCCTCATCCTGCTGTTCAGCTCCACCCTCCGCCACGCCCGCGAACAGGACATGATCGATCAGCACGGCCAGCAGCAGACCGTGATCGCGAAGGCGGCTGCGGTTTCCGTTGAGGATCTGCTGTCGAATGTCCAGAAAAGCCTTCTGGTCCTGTCGAAACTGCCGGGTACGAAGAAGGCAAAGCCCCTCGAAACGGTTGAAAACATGAAGGTCATCCACGACAGCCTCGCCGGCAAGGTCCGGTGGATCGCGCGGCTGGATGAAAAAGGGGTGGTCCTCTCCGGTTATCCCGCGTCCTCCGCGGCAGGCGTGCTCGGGGAGTCTTTTTCCGAAGAGGAATTCTTCCGTGCCGTCGAGAAGGAACGGCGACCTTATATCGGCAGCGGCCATCCGATCGGCGCGGCCGACCAGGAAGAAAAGATCGTCGTGATGATCGGCGTGCCGAAATTCAATGCGGCGAACGCCTTTTCGGGCGTCATCGTCGCAGGCATGCCGCTTTCGGTCATCTCCGATCTCTGCAACCGCGCCAGCCGGGAGGTCATGACGCACGAATTCTGGCTCATGGACGGGAAGGGACGGTTCTTTCTGCACCCCGACGGAAGACGGATCGGCACGATCGCCGATTTCACGTCCTATCCGACGGGGGACGAAAAAGCGGAGACCTTTCTGACGGTTCTCGGCAGAAGGGAAGCGGGAACCGGTGATTTCCTTGTTCCGGACGCGCAGGGCAGCCCTCAGCGAACCATCATTTCCTATGCTCCGATATCGCTGGGCGGCGAACACTGGACCGTCGCCTTCGTCACGCCGCGGGAGAACGTGATCGCGCTCCTGCGCGTTACCTTCGTCAATTTCCTGTTCGGCTCCCTGGCCCTGATCGCCGTCGTGATCATCGCCAGTGCCGTCATCGTCCGCCGGAGCATCCGGGGGATGCGTTTCCGGGAGGAGCTCAAGCGGCTGCGGGAACGGGATCAATGGCTGGAAATGCTTCTCCGCGAGAAGAAGACCATGGAGGGGGTCGTCGAGGGATCGCCGATACCCACCTTTGTCGTTGACAAGGCCCACAAGGTGATCCTCTGGAACCGCGCCTGCGCAGAGCTCACCGGGTACGAGGCCAAAGAGATGATCGGAACGAGCCGCCAGTACGTTCCTTTCTATGCCCAGGAACGGCCGGTCATTGCCGATCTGATCCTGGACCAGGATTTCGAGGGACTGGACCGGTATTACGGCACGAAGATGATCCGGGCATCCCAGACGATCCGTGGCGCCTACGAGGCGAGGGACTACTACGAAAACCTCGGCGGGCGAAGGCGCCATCTGTATTTTCTGGCCGCTCCCATCTGCGACGAGAAGGGAAGCATCATTGCGGCCATCGAAACGCTGCAGGACGTTTCGCGGGAAGAGGCGATGGCGAAGAATCTCCAGGAATACGCCAAGACCCTCCACGAGGAGTTGCTGGAGAACATCCGTCTCCGGAAGGAGATCGGCTCTCTGTACAATTACCTTTCATCCATCGTGAAGAGCCTTCCGGATGACCTCTACGAAGTCGGCGAGGACGGAACGGCGCGTTGCGTCGGCGAGGAGAGGCCGTCCGGGCACGGGCCCTGCGGAACCGGCCAGGGGGTGCCGCTGGCGACGTTGTTTCCGCCCGAGCATCGGGATCTCGTGCTGCTGAAGTGGGAGGAGGCCCGGAAGGGGCTGGCGTCTCCCTATGAGATCGAGGAAAGGATCGGCGGCGAGGCAAAGCGGCACCTGCTGATTACGACGACGCCGATCAGGGGCTCCGCTTCTCACCTGCTCGTCGTCCGGGACGTCACGGAGTTGAAGAACCTTGAAAAGATGTATTATGAAAGCCAGAAGCTCGCCGCGGTGGGACAGCTGTCGGCGGGAATCGCCCATGAAGTCCGGAACCCGCTGTCCTCCATCAAGATGAGCCTGCAGATTCTGGAAAAGAGGATGCAGCCGCAGGGAAACGACCTCAAACGGTTCAGGATCGCCCGGAAGGAAGTGGAACATCTGGAGCAGCTCGTCAAGGATGTCCTGATCTACGCAAAGCCCTCTGCACCGCGCAAGATGCCGGTCGATGCGCGGAAGATCGTCGAAGGTGCGTTCGCCATGGCGGAGAAGACACTTTCGGAACACCCGGTGCGCATGGAGACGGATTATGCCGAAGGGCTCCCCCGGGTCGAAGTCGACGCGGAAATGATGAAGCAGGCCTTCCTGAACCTCGTTCTCAATGCCATCGACGCGATGGTGCCGGACGGCCTCCTGAAGATCTCGGTCGTCCGCGGGACGGACGACCGTTTCGTTACGTTCGCATTCGAGGACAACGGGTGTGGAATCGCCGAGGAGGATCTGCACCGGGTCTTCGATCCATTCTTCACGAAGAAGCAGTACGGGACGGGTTTGGGCCTGACCCAGGTCAAGAAGATTGTGGAGATGCATGGAGGCCGCGTGGGGATTGTCAGCGGCGCGGGCAGGGGATGCCGGGTGATCGTCGACCTGCCGGTTGCGGACCGTCCGGGAGAGCGCGACGGCGTAAAGGGCGTTGCGGTTGCAGGGAGCCGGAAATCCGCAGGGGCGGAAGGAATCGAACATGGCCAAGATTCTGATCATCGATGACGACAGTTCGATTTGTGAAACGCTGGAAATGTATCTGACCGAGGAAGGATACGAAGTTCAGTCGGCGCTGACCGGCACGGAAGGCCTCAACCGTTTCGTGGAGACGTCGCCGGATGTGGTGATTCTCGACATCCGTCTGCCCGATGTGAATGGTTTCACGATTCTCGAGGACCTTCGCGAAGAGAACGAAGACGTGAAGGTCATCATGATCACCGCCTATCACGACATGGACTCCACGATCCGGGCCATGAAGATGGGGGCTTTCGACTATATCCACAAGCCGATCAACGTCGACGAGCTCGACATCGCGATCAAGAAGGCGATCCGCACGACGGAGCTGGAGAAGAAGATTCACGGCCTCCTGATGGAGCCCTCGCGCGTTTTCAAGGTCGGGGACATCGTCGGCTCGAACCGCCAGATGCGGGAGATCTTCAAGATCATCGGTGTCGTTTCCCAGAACCGGGCGACGGTTCTGATCCAGGGTGAGAGCGGCACCGGCAAGGAACTCATCGCGAAAGTGATCCACAACAACACGGCCGCCGATGAACCCTATATCGGGGTGAACTGCTCCGCCATCGTGGACACGCTCCTGGAATCGGAGCTGTTCGGGCACGAAAAGGGATCCTTCACGGGGGCGGTGGGAAGAAAACTCGGCAAATTCGAGCTCGCCCGCTACGGCACGGTCTTTCTTGACGAGATCAGCGAAATGTCGCTGAACCTCCAGTCCAAGCTCCTGAGAGTTCTCCAGGAGATGGAGTTCGAAAGGGTCGGCGGAAAGGATCGGGTCCAGGTGCATGCCCGGATCGTTGCGGCCACCAACAAGGACCTCAAGACGCTGGTGGAGGAGGGAAAGTTCCGTGAAGATCTCTATTACCGGCTGAACATCGTGGCCATCACCATTCCGCCTCTCCGGGAGCGCAGGGAAGACATTCCGCAGCTGGTGGAGTACCTTCTCTCCAAGATCAATGTGGATCTTCACAAGCGGATGCTCGGCGTCTCGGACGACGTGATGGAGATGTTTCGTCGTTACAGCTGGCCGGGGAATATCCGTGAATTGGAGAATCTCCTCATCCGGGCCTGCGTGGTTGCAAAGGGGCAGCTCCTGCAGTCGGAGGACTTTCCGGAACTGCAGGAGCGAAAAGCGGTGGAGCCGGCCGCATGCCAGGGACCGGAAGCTGAGTTCAGGAAGGACGGCCGCTTCCTGACCCTCGACGAGCTGGAAGAGCGGTATATCCGTAAGGTTCTGAAAGAAACGACGAAGAACAAGGGCGAGATCTGCGAGCTCCTCGGGATATCCCGGCCGACGCTGGAAAGAAAACTGGAGAAATACGGCATTGCGTTCGAGCGCGACTGACGGGAGAAGTGGATGAGTACAGAGAGGTCAACCTTCGTCAAGAGTGCCACGGCACCCGCGCATTATCCGCCGGACAACCTGCCGGAAGTGGCCTTCGCGGGCCGCTCGAACGTCGGCAAGTCTTCTCTCATCAACGTCCTGCTGGGTCGGAAGAATCTGGCGAGAACGGGCTCCACGCCCGGTTGCACCCAGACCCTGAACTTCTTCCTCTTCGAAGGTCGCCTGTCCATCGCCGATCTCCCGGGATACGGATATGCGCGTGTTTCCCACTCCGTCAGGGCGCAGTGGAAAGACGTCGTCGAGACGTACCTGCAGCAGCGATCCTCCCTGCGCCTGGTGATCTTCGTCATGGACATCCGGCGCGACCCTGCGGACGGGGATCTCGACCTGCTGGCCTGGCTGCGCCGCGGGCAGCGGGAAACGCTCGTCGTCCTCACCAAGATCGACAAGCTGTCCCGATCGGAGCAAAAAGAGCGCTCCGCAAAGATCCTGCTGGATCTGGAGCCCTTCGGTGTCGCCGGCGTCGTCCTTTTCTCCGCCAAGACCGGAGAGGGCAGGGACGCTCTCTGGAAAAAAATAAACAAGTCGGGATGGTAGCGAAACCGGAATGACTGAAAGCGTGCGATCACTTTCCATCGTCCAAATAGATTTTTTCTATGAGGTCGTGAATTTTTTTTATTCTTGACATCGAAAAAAAATGTGGTATTAGTACGCCCGCGTCGAATGGTAAGTTATCCTTACCATTGACAAGTTCATGCTCATTCGTTGCTGACGCTGTATCCGGGTTCGGGGGGATCGGCAGGGAAGACAGGAAAGGAAGTCTTTTCCCGGGATGTCTCTGCCGGAGGTGTCCATCGCATGCTCGAACAGGGAGTGGTCAGAAAAATTATCTCCCCAGACACAGTTGAAGTTTCTTTGAAAAAAACGGAATCCTGCCACAAATGCAGGGCCTGCAATGACGATGGCGCAGGAGCTGTTTCCATCGAAGCCGGCAACGCCGCGGGAGCGAAGGTGGGAGATTGCGTAGAAATCGAGATCCCCACCGGCGGCGTGGTGGCGGCCAGTTCCATCGTGTACCTTCTGCCGATCGCCTTCCTTCTTGCAGGGTATCTGTGCGGATCTCTCTGGAGCCGCTTTTTTTATGACAGCGATTCCGAAGGCTTGGGCGTCCTCTGCGCCCTGGCGTTTCTGGCGGCGAGCTTCGTGGCGGTCCGGCATTACGACCGCAGGGTCCGGAGAAGAGGCAGTCTTCGCGCGCAGGTTCTTCGCATATTGATCGGGCCGGAAGGCGTTTGACGTCTGAGAATCGTGGATCATTGAGGAATATGAAAACATTCGCACGTGGCATCGGGAATTTGAAACACCGCAAAGGGGCGACGGAGGCGTCGCCCCTTGTCGAGATGCCGGCGCCGAAGCGCATCGTCCTGCCGATGATGCAGAACTTGGGCGTGCCGGCGGAGCCGATCGTAAAGGTAGGGGACGAAGTCGTGGAAGGCCAGAAGGTCGCCGACTCGTCCAAGTTCGTGTCCGCCCCCATTCACGCATCGATCGCGGGCAAGGTCACAAAGATCGAGAAGCTCACGCATCCGACCGGGGTTCAGTCCCTGTCGATCGTGATCGAGGCAGGCGGCGAAGCGCCGGTGACGATGCGGTGCGAACTGCCCCTTTCGCCCGAGTCGGCTGCTCCCGACGACATCCGCAAGGCCATACGCGAAGCCGGCATCGTCGGTCTGGGGGGCGCTGCCTTCCCCGCCCACGTGAAGCTGAACCCGCCGAAGGAAAAGAAGATCGATACGGTGATCATCAACGGCTGCGAATGCGAGCCGTACATCACGATCGATCATCGACTGATGCTGGAAAGGACCGCGGACCTCATTTTCGGCGCGCGTCTGGTTGCAAGGGCCGTCGGAGCCGGCAGGCTCATCTTCGGGATCGAGGAAAACAAACCCAACGCCATCGAGAAAATCCGGGCCGAGCTGGGCAGCCTGCAGCTCGGTCTGCGGACGGAAGTCGTCCCGCTGAAGGCCAAGTACCCGCAGGGCGGGGAGAAGATGCTGATCAAGTCCATCCTCAATCGCGAGGTCCCTCCCAAGGGCGGGTTGCCGATGGACGTCGGCGTCGTCGTTCACAACGTGGGGACCACCATCGCCATCGCCGATGCGGTCCGTTTCGGCACTCCGCTCATCCGTCGCGCCGTCACGGTGACGGGGAGCGCCGTACGCGAACCGAAGAATCTCATCGTGCGCATCGGGACGCTGTTCGAGGATATCCTCCAATTCTGCGGCGGATTGACCGACGATGTGGCGAAAGTCGTCATGGGGGGGCCGATGACGGGTTTCGCCGTGTCGTCTCTGGATGTGCCGGTTGTCAAGGGGACCTCGTGCATCCTGGCTTTGAACCGCAAAGACGCCCAGTCGTTCGAGGAAGGGGATTGTATCCGTTGCGGCCGCTGTATCCGCGCCTGTCCCATGGGGTTGATGCCGAACTATCTTGGCGTGTATACCAAGCGGAAGAATTGGGATAAGGTCAAGGAATACAACGTGACCGATTGCTTCGAGTGCGGTTGCTGCACCTATGTCTGTCCCAGCCGCATCTACCTTGTTCATTACGTCAAAGTGGCCAAGAAAGAATTACAACTCAGGAAGACCGTATGACCGCATCCTTCGACACCTCTTCTTCGCCTCATATCCGCGCCCGCGACGATGCCAAGAGCATCATGTGGTGGGTGGTCATCGCACTGCTGTTCCCCTGCGCCTCCGCCGTGTACTTCTTCGGAGTGAAGGCGATCGTGCTGATCGTCTTCACGACGGCCGTCGCCATGGGGACGGAAGCGGCGTTCCAGTGGATCCTCGGGAAACCGGTCACCATCAAGGACGGCAGCGCCGCCGTGACCGGGGTGTTGCTGGCGCTTGTCCTGCCGCCGACGCTTCCCCTGTGGATGGCGGCGGTCGGCGCGATCGTCGCAATCGCCCTTGTCAAGCACCTCTTCGGCGGGCTCGGGTACAACATCTTCAATCCGGCGCTCGCGGCGCGCGCCGTGCTCCTGGCCTCCTGGCCCGTGGCGATGACGACCTGGACGCAGCCGCTGGATGCCGTGACGGCGGCGACCCCTCTTTTTCTGATGAAAATGGGCCAACCCGTCCCGGATTACCTGACCCTGTTTCTGGGCAACCGGGCCGGCTCGCTCGGCGAGACATCGGCTCTGATGATCCTGATCGGGGCGGCGATCCTCTTCTGGAGGAAGATCATCGACTGGCCAATCCCTGTCTCGTACATCGGGATAGTTTACGGGTTGAGCTTCGTGTTGGGCCAGGATCCCCTTTTCCACGTTGTCAGCGGCGGTCTCCTGCTGGGCGCCTTCTTCATGGCGACGGACTACGTGACGGCGCCGGTCACGACGCCCGGGCGGCTGATTTTCGGAGTGGGTTGTGGAATCATGACGGTGCTGATCCGTCTGTACGGCGGTTTCCCGGAAGGCGTGAACTATTCGATCCTGCTTATGAACATCCTCACGCCGCTTATTGACACGTATGCAAGACCACGGATATTCGGTGAGATCAGGAAACATGCTTAAAATTCTGAGTCTCGTACATCGGGATAGTTTACGGGTTGAGCTTCGTGTTGGGCCAGGATCCCC
>DAOSIS010000016.1:55438-86187 GCA_035366835.1 Syntrophales bacterium
CGTATGCAAGACCACGGATATTCGGTGAGATCAGGAAACATGCTTAAAATTCTGAAATTGGCGTTCACGTTGACGGTTTTCTGCGTTGTCTCCGCAGGCGCACTGGCGTATGTCTTCATGTTCACGGGACCGAAGATCGAGTCCAATGCCAAGCTTGCCTTCGAGCGTTCCCTGAAGGAAGTCCTTCCGGGTGCCGAGACCTTCAACCCGGTGGGAAAGGAAGGCAGGATCTTCGAAGGCGTCGCCGCCGGCAAGCCGGTGGGCACGGCGGTTCTCGTTGCGCCGCGCGGATACAGTGGCAGCATCCGGATGCTGGTGGGCGTGGACGGAGACCTGAAGGTCAAGGGAATCAAGGTTCTCGATCAGCGGGAGACGCCGGGTCTGGGGACGAATATCCTCAAACCCAAGTTCCTGGGGCAGTTCATCGGGAAGAGTTCCGCCGACAAGCTGGAACCGAAGAAGGACGTGGAAGCCATCACGGGAGCGACCATCTCGACCCGCGGCGTCTGTGAGGGCGTCCGTGCGGCGCTGACGGGAGCGTCCGAATTCGCGAAAGGTGCAAAATGAGTCTCTGGAAGGATTTCAATCAGGGGATCGTGAAGGAGAATCCGGTCCTGCGTCTGATGATCGGGTTGTGCCCCGTTCTGGCCGTATCGAATACGACGATGAACGCCCTGGGGATGAGCGCGGCGGTGGCCTTTGTGCTGATCGGCTCCAATCTGGTCGTGGCACTGATCCGGAAGGTCACGCCGGACGAAATTCGCATCCCGATCTTCATCATCATCATCTCGACCTTCGTGACCATCATTGATTATGTGATGCAGGCCTATGCGCCCGTTCTTTACCAGGCGCTGGGTGTTTTCGTTCCCCTGATCGTCGTGAACTGCATCATCCTCGGCCGTGCGGAAGCTTTTGCCTACAAGAACCCCATCTTCAATTCGGTCCTGGACGGCGTCGGAATGAGCATCGGTTTTACGCTGGCGCTCGGCAGCATCGCCGTGATCCGGGAGATTCTGGGCGCGGGCGCCGTTCTGGGCATTCAGCTTTACGACCCCGCAATCGCGGCGACCATCATGATTCTGCCGCCCGGCGCCTTCATCACGATCGGCTGCATCATGGCATTCCTCAACAAGATGGAAAACAAGGTGATGTAGGGGGCCTATGGAACTCTTCGGCATTTTCTTCGCAGCATTTCTTATCAACAATATCCTGCTGATCCGTTTCATCGCGCTGTGCTCGTTTTTCGGAGTCTCCACGAACATCGGCACGTCGGTCGGCATGAGCTTCGCCGTCATTTTCGTCATGACGATTTCCTCTGCGGTGTCCTGGGCGGTTTATTATTTCATCCTGGCTCCGTTTCATCTGGAGTTCCTCCGCACGGCCGTATTCATCATCACGATTGCGTCCTTGGTCCAGTTGGAAGAACTGTACCTCAAGAAGATGATCCCCGCCCTGTATCGGTCCATGGGGATCTATCTGCCGCTCATCACGACCAACTGTGCGATCCTGGCGGTCGCTTTTCTCGCCATCGATTACAAGTACAACTTCCTCCAGTCGATGGTCTATTCGCTGGGGGTTTCAGCCGGATACGCCCTGGCCATGGTTCTTTTTGCCTACGTGCGTGAGAGGATGGCGATTGCCCCGATCCCAAAGTGGTTCCAGGGCTATCCGATCGCCTTTATTACGGCGGCTCTGATGTCATTGGCATTCCTCGGTTTCTCCGGGATGTTCGGGCTGTAAGGGGAAAAGATATTCTGCCGCCGCGGGTGCGGCAATTGGGATGAATCTATGCTGATACTTGCATCTATCGTTGTATTGGGAATCATCGGTTTCATTTTCGCCGGGGCGCTGGGGTTCGCCGCAGACTATTTCCGCGTCGAGGAAGATCCGCGGATCGCCACGGTTCTCGCCGCGCTTCCAGGCGGAAATTGCGGGGCCTGCGGCATGGCGGGCTGCCGCGACTATGCCGAGAAGGTCGTGCTGGGACAGGCTGCCGTGACGGCCTGCGTCGCCGGCGGATCCGGAACCGCGGCGAAGATCTCCGAGGTCATGGGCGTCGGTTGCGGAGAGGTGGAAAGGAAGGTGGCGGTCGTCCACTGCGGCGCCAAGGGGGAGCAGCGAAAGAAGAAGGGAAACTACTCGGGCGTGAAGACCTGCATGGCGGTGACGCTCGTGGACGGCGGCGGGTTGGCCTGCACTTACGGGTGCCTCGGCTACGGCGATTGCCTGGCGATCTGTCCTTTCGGGGCGATCGAGATGAGGGAAGGCCTGGCTTTTATTGATCCAGAGAAATGCACGGGCTGCGGGAAGTGCGTTTCCGCCTGTCCGCGCAAGATCATCTCGCTCCGACCCTATGACTTCAAGGTCGCCATCGCCTGTTCATCGCGCGATTCGGGGGCCGTTGTGCGGAAGATCTGTCCCGTGGGATGCATCGGCTGCAAGCTCTGCGTGAAGCAGGTCGCGGATGTCTTCAAGGTGACGGACAATCTCGCCTCCATCGACTACGCGAAGACTGGCATAGCCTGCGGCCCTGCCGTGGAGAAGTGCCCGACCAAGTGCATCGTGACGAGCGACTAGAAAAGGACAGACCGAGACTCTCTGAGAGGCAGACTCGATGGGAGAAAAGAGACCTGTAGGGAAGACCGCCCCGATGACCAGGAAAAAGGCTGGCTCGACGGGCGGATGGCATAAGGAGGATCGAAGCTCATGATAACGCGCCGCGACTTCTTCAGATTGACGGGACTTGCCGCAGCCGCTTTGGGTACGGGATATACCGCAGGCAAATGGATCGCCCCGGCAGAGGGGGATCGTTTCTCCATTTCAGGATTTCTGCCGGCGGACCGGGAGACGGTCACCGGCCTTGCAACGATTTTTTCCAGGAGAGCCGGAGCTTCCGGCCAGCCGGTCATCTTGGCGGCATCGCCGTGGAAGGAATGCATCCTGGCGGGCAGCCGGGCGGCCGCCGGCGAACGTCCGGCGAAGCGCCTCGCGGAGCCCGTCCTCTTCCGGATGGCCCCCCTGCCCCAGGGAATGCCGGCCGATATTCTTGTCGCCGACGCCCACACCGGCGTCTATCGTCCGGACGCCGACTTCACGGTGGCCATGGCGGAGTTTCGCCGCGGGCTTCAGGGGAAAACGGCGACGCACTTCTTCTCGGCGGAAGGCCGCGTCGGCGGATCGATGCACCTTTTTGCGGGCAGCGAACGCTATGCCGTGATCGAGAGTGAAAAAGGGATCGTCGATCGGATCCCCCTTGCGGCGTCGTACCGCAGCATATCGGTCGACGGCGCGCAGGGAAAAACCGGCATCGAGATCGCCGATGGCATGGTCTCCGTCCACTCCGCAAGCTGCCGGAACCAGCTCTGCCGGCATCTGGGCCCCATTTCGCAGGACGGCCAACTGATTGCCTGCGCCCCGAACAGGGTCATGATCCGGATTGAGGCGGCCTGAGGCTGTTCGCTGCCAAAGTTCGAGCCGTCCATGAAGAAGTTCTTCATCGGCATTACGATTTTTGCCGTTCTTTTCGCCGTTGGATTTTCCCTTTCCCGGAAGGAGACCTCCCGGACCGCGGTGTGGAAGCAGTCCTACCTCGCGCTGGGGACCGTCGTCCAGATCCAGGTGCGGCATGGGGAGAGGGGGATCGCCGAAGCGGCCATGGCCAAGGCGATTGCCGAAATTCGGCGCGTGGAGGCCCTTTTCACCGCTTGCGACCCCAAGAGCCCGATCGGGACTATCAATTCGTCAGCAGCAACATCGTTTTCGGTTTCACCGGAAGTCTACGGCCTGATGCGGCAATGTGACGCTTTCTGGAGAAGCACGTCCGGGGCGTTCGATGCCGGTCTGGGCGCCGTGAGCGAAGTCTGGGGATTCCGCCGGGGGCAGCCGGCTGTCCCCCCGGCGGAGAAGCTTCGGGAGGCCCTGAAGAAATCGGGATGGCGTCACGTCCGTCTGGAAGAGGGGAACCGGCTTCGCAGAACGGCGCCCGTGCAGTTCGATCTCGGGGCGATGGTCCCGGGTTATGCCGTTGACCGCGCCCTCGCGGTATTGAAGCGGGAAGGCATGGCCGAAGCACTGGTCGATGGAGGAGGCGAGATCGGCTCGACGGGCGGGGAGTGGATCATCGGCATTCAGCACCCGCGGACAAAGGGAGAGATGGTCCGCCGGTTGAAACTCCGCGGGCTGGCGGTTGCCACGTCCGGCGATTACGAGCAGTACTTCGAAAAGGACGGCCGAAGATATCACCACATCCTCGATCCCCGGACGGGGTTCCCGGCGACGGGCTGCCAGAGCGTAACGGTCCTTGCCGCCGACGATGCCGCGGCGGATGCCCTGTCGACAGGCTTCTTCGTGCTGGGACCCGAGGAGACGATGCGCTTCGTGCGGGAAATGCCGGGCGTGCACGCCATGGTGGTGGATGCAGCCGGCCGCATTCATGCATCGGAGGGATTTGCGGCATTCGTCGTGGAGTAAAAAAAGTGTTGGCACAGAGGTCCGGTTTCGGGTAGAAGAACGGGACCTCAAATCTGAACAGGAGACGCGAACATTGAATAAGATTCTTGAGAAAACGGATCTTTCGGACAGCGTGGTCAAGATGGTGATCGAAGCGCCCGAAATCGCCGGAAAGCGCAGGGCGGGCCAGTTCATCATCTTGAAGGTCGACGAAAAGGGCGAGCGGATTCCGCTCACCATCGTCGATTCCGATGCCGGGAAGGGGACCATCACGATCATCTATCAGGTGGTCGGCAAGACGACCGCGATCATGGCCGGGATGAAGGCGGGCGACGAGATCATGGATGTCCAGGGACCCCTCGGCAACCCCACGGAAATCGAGAATTTCGGCCAGGTCGTCTGCATCGGCGGCGGCGTCGGCGTCGGTGTCGTCTACCCTCTGGCGGTCGCACTGAAGAAGGCGGGGAACCGCGTCATTTCCATCATCGGTGCCAGGACCAAGGACCTGCTGATCCTGGAGAAGGAGATGAAGGAAGTCAGCGATGAGCTTCATGTGGCAACCGACGACGGCAGCTACGGGTTCCACGGGTTCGTCAGCACCGTTCTGCAGAACCTCATCGACAAGGGGGTCAAGATCGACCGGGTCTACGCGATCGGTCCCGTTCCCATGATGCGGGTGCTGAGCAACCAGACGAAACCCTACGGCATCAAAACGATTGTCAGTCTGAATGCCATCATGGTCGATGCCACGGGGATGTGCGGCGCATGCCGTGTGGCGGTGGCCGGAAAAACGAAATTTACCTGCGTCGACGGGCCGGAATTCGACGGCCATGAAGTCGATTTCGATCTGCTGACCAAGCGCCTGCGGATGTACTGCGAGCAGGAAAAACAATGCTATGACGCATACAGGTGTGAATGCCATGGAAAATAAGGAAAAAAAAGTGAAGGTACCCCGCCAGAAAATGCCTGAGCAGGCCCCGAAGGATCGGGTCCGGAATTTCGATGAAGTGCCCTTCGGTTATACGGAGGAATTGGCGATCACCGAAGCCAAGCGCTGCATCCAGTGCAAGAAGCCGGGTTGCGTGGCGGGATGTCCGGTGGACGTCAACATCCCGGGATTCATCAAGAAGATCGCGGAGGGGGATTTCTTGGGCGCCGCGCGCGTGCTGAAGGAGACCAACAGCCTGCCGGCCGTCTGCGGCCGCGTCTGCCCTCAGGAGGACCAGTGCGAAAAGGTCTGCATCCTCGGCAAGAAGGGTGAGGCCGTGGCGATCGGAAGGCTGGAGCGCTTCGCCGCGGACTACGAACGGAACGCCGGCAAGGTCAGCATTCCCGAACCGGCGCCGCCCAGAGGCCAGAAGGTCGCCATCGTCGGCGCCGGCCCCTCGGGACTCACGATTGCGAGCGATCTCGTCAAGCTGGGATACGAGGTGACGATCTTCGAGGCCCTGCACAAGGCGGGCGGCGTGCTCGTCTACGGAATTCCCGAATTCCGGCTTCCCAAGGCCATCGTGCAGGCGGAAGTCGATTACCTGAAGAAGCTCGGCGTGAAGATCGTGGTCAACGCCCTCATCGGCCGCTACAAGACCGTGGATGAGTTGTTCGCGGAAGGGTACGAAGCGATCTACCTGGCAGTCGGCGCCGGGGCGCCGGTCTTCATGAACGTTCCCGGCGAGAATCTGAGCGGCATCTATTCGGCCAACGAGTATCTTACCCGCTCCAATCTGATGAAGGCCTACCGCTTCCCGGAGTACGCCACGCCGATCGTGCGCGGCAGGAATGTGGCCGTCATCGGCGGCGGCAACGTCGCCATGGACTCTGTCCGCACGGCGCTCCGGCTGGGCGCGGAAAATGCCTATATCATCTACCGGCGCACGGAAGTCGAGATGCCGGCCAGGATCGAAGAAGTCCATCACGCCAAGGAAGAGGGCGTGCAGTTCAAGCTCCTGACCAACCCTGTGGAATACATCGGCAACGAGCAGGGCTGGGTGAAGGCGATCAAATGCCAGAGGATGGAGCTCGGCGAACCGGATTCATCCGGGCGTCGAAGGCCCATTCCGGTCAAGGGATCGGAATTCCTCATCGACGTGGACACGGTCGTCGTCGCGGTCGGCACGAATGCCAATCCCATTGTCCCCGCCACGACGCCGGGCCTGGAAGTCAACAAGTGGGGATACATCGTCACCAAGGGTGAAAGCGGCGAGACGAGCCGTTGCGGCGTCTACGCCGGCGGAGACATCGTGACCGGCGCCGCGACGGTCATCCTGGCCATGGGCGCGGGGCGGAAGGCCGCCAAGGCCATCCACGAGTACCTGTGCGGGAAGAAGAAAAAGTAGGATGGATCGGGAAAAAGAGAGGGGCGGAAGAATCTTCTTCCGCCCCTTTTTTCTTTTTGCATCGGCCGCCCGTTTCCGGCCGCCGTTCTCAGTGATGTTCTTCCATGGCGCCGGCGATGTACATCATGGCCAGCAGCATGAAGACGAGCGTCTGGATGACCGACGTGAAGATCATCAGCGCGAAGACCGGCAGGGGCACCAGGAGCGGCACAAGAAGGAGGACGACGGCCAGCACGATGTCCTCACCCATGATGTTCCCGAAGAGCCGCACGGACAGGGAAAGGGGACGGGAAAGATGGCTGATGATTTCGATCGGCATCATGAGCGGCGTGAGCCACCAGACGGGTCCCATGAACTGCTTCACGTATTTCATGCCGTGGACGCGGACGCCGACGATGTGCGTCATGACGAAGACGACGATGGCCATCGAAACCGTGGTGTTGAGGTTGGCCGTCGGAGATTCGAATCCCGGGATGAGCCCGATGAGGTTCGACGTCAGGATGTAGAGCCCCAGCGTCGCGATCAGCGGGAAGAACTTGCGTCCGTGAGGTCCCATGGTCTCCGTAAGCAGCCCGTCGAACCCGCTCACGATCACCTCCATCACGTTCTGCAGCCGTCCGGGGTAGAGGTTCAGGCGGCGGGTGGCCAGGTAGGAGCACAGCGCCAGAATGGCCATGACGCACCAGGCGTACATGACCTGGGCCGGGACATAATGATTTTCGAGAAACAATACGGGATGCATCAGTCTGTCGGGACCTCCTCAATCTGGTTTTTTTTGGACAGGAGCATCAAAACGACGGTCAGGGCGATGTTCATGATGACGACCGAAAGACCGATCAGAAGACCGATCACGTTGACGAGATCGCCGGTGATGATGAGGTAGAGGACCACCCCCGTCACGGCGAAGCGGAGATAGTATCTCCACATGACGGACGCGCGAGAGGCAGCGCCGGAGCGGCTCAGGAACACCTTCTTCAGGTCGCGGTGAAGCCAGTGGAAATTGACGATGCTGACGAGGCCGCCCAGGAGTACGCCGAAGGCGAACTTCTCCGAAACCAGGGTCAGGCCGGCAAGGAAACACAAGCCCAGGACGAGCCAGTTGGTCCATTCAAGCCTTTTTTGGAGCGGGTCTTTTGGGATGCGGTTCATTTCGTAAGCCCGTGATGACAGGCTGATCGTCCGCAAAGTACCTCTTGATCAGGACGTAGACGTTCCGGAACCCGGCAACGATTCCAAGGATCAGGAAGATCAGGGTCAGGTACGGACCCGTGCCGAACCTTCGGTCCAGATAGGCGCCGAGGTACAGCCCCCCGAAGACCATCAGGACCATGGCGATGCCCACGCTGCTTGCATAGGCCAGCTGGACGAAAGACTTCTTCGCGTCCTTATCCATCGGATGGGCGCCCCTGTATCATGCGCGGTGCCGAAAGTCAATGAAAAACGATGTCCATCAAGGGTGACCGGAGGTCAGGCCCGCCGGTTCCGATACCATTCGATGGTCTTCTTCAGCCCCTCGCGAAAATCGGTGTCCGCCTTGAAGCCGAACTCCCGGAAGGCCCGCCCGGTGTCCAGCATGCGACGCGGCTGCCCGTCGGGCTGCGCCGCATCCCATACGATCTCGCCCCGGAAACCGGTCAGTTCCGCGATCAGGGTCACGAGGTCCCGGATCGAAATTTCGAACCCCGGACCGATGTTGACGGGATCGCTCTTGTCGTACCGCTCCGTCGCCAGCACGATCGCTTCGGCGGCATCCTCGACGTAGAAGAACTCCCGCGTCGCGTTTCCCGTTCCCCAGACGACGACGCGGTCTTCCTTCCGCTCGACGGCATCGGCGCATTTCTTGATCAGCGCGGGGATCACGTGGGACGAACGGGGGTCGAAGTTGTCGCCCGGCCCGTACAGATTCACGGGCAGAAGGAAAATGGCGTGAAATCCGTACTGCTGCCGGTACGCCTGGGCCTGGACCAGCATCATCTTTTTCGCCAGCCCGTAGGGTGCGTTCGTTTCCTCGGGATAGCCGTTCCAGAGGTCCTCCTCGCGGAAGGGGACCGGAGTGAACTTCGGGTACGCGCAGATCGTGCCGATCGCGACGAACTTGCCGATCCGGTGCTGCCACGCCTCGTGCATCAATTGGGCGCCCATGATCAGGTTGTCGTAGAACAGCGTCGCCGGGTTTTCGCGGTTGTATCCGATGCCGCCCACCTTTGCCGCCAGGTGGATGACGATGTCGGGCTCCTGCTCATCATAGAGCCGCCGGATGTCCTCGATCCGCGTGAGATTGAACTCCGGCAGGTCCGCGACGGCGAGGCGATTGCATCCGCGGTCGCGCAGTTTCTTCAGAAGGTGCGTGCCGAGGAACCCCTTGCCCCCGGTCACGGTGATGCGTTTTTCCCTCATGGAGGATGCCCCCTTCCCTTGTCTTCGGTGGCGGACGAGTCCCGAACCCCCGCGGCGAACCGCCGGAGGTCTACAGGACGCGCCGGTTTCCGGAGGCGCCGTATCCCGCCTCGAGGAGCGTCTTTTCCTTCCTGGCCAGTTCCAGATCCGCCGCCACCATCATGTCGACCAGCCCGTCAAAGCTCACGGTGGGCTTCCAGCCGAGACGTTCCTTCGCTTTGGCGGCATTCCCCAGGAGCACGTCCACTTCCGTGGGCCGGAAATAGCGGGGATCGATCCGGACGAAGTCCTTGTAGTCGAGGTCGAGCCTCCGGAAGACCTTCTCGACGAACTCCCGGACGGAATGGGTCTCGCCCGTCGCAACCACGTAATCGTCCGGCCGGTCCTGCTGCAGCATGCGCCACATCGCCTCGACGTAGTCCCCGGCGAATCCCCAGTCGCGCCTGGCGTCGAGATTGCCCAGGAAAAGGCGGTCCGCGAGTCCCATCTTGATCCGGGTTGCCGCCCGGGTCACCTTGCGCGTCACGAAGGTCTCGCCGCGGCGGGGGGACTCGTGGTTGAACAGGATGCCGTTGCAGGCGAAGAGCTTGTAGGCGTCGCGGTAGTTGCGGACGAGGTAGTAGGCGTAGACCTTGGCCGCCGCGTAGGGGCTCTGCGGCTGAAAGGGCGTGGTCTCGCTCTGGGGAGGCGGGGCGGCCCCGAACATCTCGCTGGAAGAGGCCTGGTAGAATTTGGTCTGGATCTTGGTCTTGCGGACGGCCTCGAGAAGCCGCAGGGTTCCCAGCCCCGTGACGTCGCCGGTGTACTCCGGCATGTCAAAGCTCACGCGCACGTGGCTTTGGGCCCCCAGATGATAGATCTCATCGGGCTTGACGTCGTACAGGAGCTCGGTCAGGTGGCCGGACACGCTGAGATCGCCGTAATGGAGATACACACGCGCGTCGGGATCGTGAAAATCCCGGTAGAGATGATCGATCCGCTCCGTATTGAACGTGGAGGCGCGGCGGATGAGTCCGTGCACCTCATACCCCTTGCCCAGCAGGAGCTCGGCGAGATAGGAACCGTCCTGGCCGGTGATTCCCGTGATGAAGGCTTTTTTCATGCGCTTCTCCTTTTTGTGCGCCGCGCCGTTTTCCGGTGCGAACGGGGAGGAACGGGCGTCTTTGTCAGCCGGCGGACCTGCCGGCAAGGTGCGCCAGGGAAGTCCTGCAGGCCTCGGCCGTTCTCGCCAGCTCCTCATCCGAGTGGACCAGCGATACGAAGGCCGCTTCGAACTGCGACGGCGCCAGGTAGACGCCCTCCTGAAGCATCCTGCGGAAGAATCGCGCGAACCGCTCCGTGTCGCTGTCGAGGGCGGAAGCGAAGTCCCTGACCTTTCCGCCCGTAAAAAAGGCCGTGAACATCGAGCCGACGCGGGACACGCAGACGGGAATCCCGAAATGCCTGCACTGCCCCTCCAGTTCTTCGCACAGGTTTGCCGTCTTCCGATCCAGGTCCCGGTAACCCGAGGCCGAGGCCTTGAGGATCCTGAGGGTCGCGAGACCTGCCGCTATGGCCACGGGATTTCCCGACAGGGTCCCCGCCTGGTAGACGGAACCCTGCGGCGCCAGCATTCCCATGATGTCCTTTCTTCCGCCGAACGCCCCCACCGGCAGGCCGCCGCCGATGATCTTCCCGAGGCAGGTGAGGTCGGGACGGACGCCGAGCACGTCCTGATAACCGCCGTAGGTCAGCCGGAAACCGGTGATCACTTCATCGATCAGAAGCAGCGCCCCCCGCTCCGACGTCAGGCGGCGGATGTGCTGGAGAAAACCCGGCTCGGGAGGGACGACGCCCATGTTTGCGGGAACGGCCTCGACGATGACGCAGGCGAGTTCATCGCCGTGGGACGCGAATGCGGCTTTCAGGGCCGGCAGGTCGTTGAACGGGACCGTGATCGTCAGTTCCGCCAGCCGCGGAGGAACGCCCGGGCTGCCCGGAATCCCGAGCGTCGCCAGTCCCGAGCCCGCCTTGACGAGCAGGGAATCGGCATGGCCGTGGTAGCAGCCCTCGAACTTGAGGATCTTGTCGCGCCGCGTGAAGGCGCGCGCCAGCCGGATCGCGCTCATCGTCGCTTCCGTGCCGGAACTGACCATCCGCACCATTTCCATGGAGGGGATGGCCTCCGTGATCATGGCCGCCATCTCGATTTCGCTTTCCGTCGGCGCCCCGTAGCTCGTTCCCCGTTCGACGGCGGAGACCACGGCCTCGACGACGGTGGGATGGGCATGCCCCAGGATGAGGGGGCCCCAGGACATCACGTAGTCGATGTAGCTGCGCCCCTCGACGTCGACGATCCTGGCGCCGCGCCCTTCGCGGATGAAGAGCGGCGCCGCTCCGACGGAACGGAAGGCGCGGACGGGGCTGTTGACCCCTCCGGGGATGATCCGCTTGGCCTTTTCGTACAGTTGTGCCGAGCTGTCGTTCATGCGAAATACTCCATGCTCGTTTTTTTCAGTTCCTCCAGACTGTCGAAGATCCTGTAGTCGGCGACGCCGATTTCGGCGGCCAGTTTCCGGATCGCCGGTTCGACAGACGGGTCCCTGAAATGCATCATGCTGAAGAGATTGTACCGTCCCGCCAGCGGCGGTTTGCGCTCGTAACAGTGCGAGACCGCCGGGACGCGGGCGAGGGCGTTCCCCGCTTCTTCGATCCGGAGCGGAGGGACGGCCCAGACGACGAGGGCGTTGCGGACGTATCCCGCCCGTCCGTGGCGGACGATCGCCGCGAATTTCCGCACGGCTCCGACCTCTAGGAGCCTCCGGCATCCGCCGATCACCGCCGCCTCGGTCAGGCCGATTCGTGCGGCGATCTCCGCAAAGGGACGCCGGGAAAGCGGCAGGTCCTTCTGGATTTCCCGTGCAATACGAATCTCTTCACCGCTGAGCGTCATGGCTCTCCTTGCCGCCGTCCGAACCTACAAGATTTTCATAGTACGAAAGGCCCTGCAAAATCAAGCTCGCCGCCATCGCCGGCGGCGATTTCCGGCGTTCCGCCCTTGACAAGAGGCACAGCTTGCGCCTAATAACAATACAAGCTAAATAGGGGGGAGATGATCCGCATGCGGGAAAGGAACCCCTGCAGCGGACAGGAATCCGAAAAGAGGAAGGAGGTGAAGAGGAGTTCTTTTCAGGCAAAATCCCATACAAAAAGGAGACCGGTAAATGGACAAGACAATGCGCTTTTGTTGGTGGGCGGTGGGGATGGTGCTGCTGTCGGCAACGGCGGCCGCTGCCGCCGAGGCGGCTCCCGCAGGTGCGGTCGACTATACCAAGGCGATCGTCATCGGGTGCAGCCTGATTGCGGTCGGGCTGGCAATGGGCTTCGGCACCATCGGAACCGGCGTAGGCATGGGGCACGGCTTGAGCGGCGCCACGAATGCCGTGGGGCGGAATCCCGAGGCGCAGGGGAAGATCCTCCTGACCATGATGGTGGGTCTGGCGATGATCGAATCACTGGCCATCTATGCCCTCGTCATCGCGTTGGTGATCCTCTATGCCAATCCGCTGATGAAGTTTCTCGCGTAACGAATTTCGGTTTCATGGAACACAAAAGGGAGGGGAAGCGCTACCACGACTTTCACTCCCTTTTTTCATGACGATTCGGAGGAGGGGGAGATTTTCGCGCGGAGGGTCTTCTTCTCCGACCGTGCGCGTTTTGCCTGCAGCATCTTTTCCCGGGCGCGGCGGGACCGCCGGCGCTTCTGGCGGCGGATCTTCTCGGCAAGCTGCTTTTCTTCCGCGACGGCCCCGGTCTGCAGCGCTTCGATCCGATCGAGGAGGATCTTCCGGGCGAGGTACCGGTTCAGGAGTTGGGACCGCTCCCTGCTGCACTTGACGGAGAGTCCGGTCGGCACGTGGACGAGCTGGACGCAGGTCGAGGTCTTGTTTACGTTCTGTCCGCCCGGACCGGCAGACCGCACGAAGGTCTCGCGGAACTCGGTCTCGGAGACGCCGAGCCGCGCCATCCGTTCCCGGATGGCCTTTTCTTTTTCCACAGAAATGCTCATTGCCGGAAGACCCTCGTTTGCGGGGTACGGCCCGCGGAAACGCGGGACGATCGCGGGGCGGAAGACCGGACGGGTTTCAGAGGGTGTAGATTTCCTCTCCCACGAGACGGATCCAGTTCCTTTCCAGGACCTTCTTTCCCTCTTCGTACCGGTCGACGCCGAGTATCACGATCGTTTCCCTGCCGAACCGGTTGATCGTGGTGTAGAGGTAGTGGACGTTGATGTCGTTTTCCGCCAGCGGTTTCAGGATAGCGCTCATCCCGCCCGGATGAAGGGGTACCTCCGCGGCCAGAACGGGAGAGATCTCATAGGTGAACTGAAAGCTTTCCAGGACGGTCGCCGCCCTCCGAGGGTCGTTGACGACGAGGCGCACCACGCTCTGCTCCGCAGCGCTTGCGGCAAGGATCGCCTTGGCCGCGATGCCCTCGTTGTCCAGGATGCCGGAGAGCTTCAGAAACGAGCCCGGCACATTGTGCAGCGACACGGATATCTGCATGACGGCCATGGATCTCAGGCTCCCTTGCGTTCGAGAAATTCGTATCCCGCATAGAATGCCCTGCGGTTGGCCTCGAGGACGGACTTCTTCTTGCCGCCCATGATCGTCTCCAGGCTCTTGAGATACACCTCGGGCTTCACCAGCGCCGTCTGCTTCAGGAAGGCGCCCATGATGACCGTGTTGGCCGTCCTGGGGTTGCCGAGTTTTTCGGCGATTTCCGAGGAGGGGATCTCGTAGACGACGAGATCCTTCCGGCTCGGCCGGGCCTGGACGATCGACGAGTTCAGGAAGAGTCCGCCGCCCGCGGCGATCTTGTTCTGGAAGCTGTACAGGGAAGGCGTGTTCATGGCGACGACGAAATCCGGCTCGGACGCGATGGGTGATGCGATTTCCTCATCGGAGACGGCGACCGTGCAGTTGGCCGTCCCGCCGCGGACCTCCGCCCCGTAAGCCGGCAGATAGGTGACGTGGCATCCCTCGTTCATGGCCCCGTGCGCGAAGACATAGCCCATCACGAGCACGCCCTGGCCGCCGAAGCCGGAGAAGACGGTCTTGACCATCATGCCTCGCCCCTCCCCTTCGGGCTCCCCGAGTCCTTGATGAGTCCCGGCGGGAACGTCCTGCTCATGACCTCGTCGATCCAGCGGCAGGCCTCGACGGGCGTCATCTTCCAGTTCGTCGGGCAGGGCGAGAGGACCTCGACCATGGTGAATCCCGCCCCCGCGAGCTGATAGTCGAAGGCCTTCCGGATGCATCGCTTGGTCTTGAGGATGTTCGCCGGCGAGTTCACGGTGCAGCGTTCGACATAGACGGCTCCGTCCAGCATGCCCAGGATCTCGCTGATGCGGATGGGGCTGCCGTCGAGCCGCGTATTGCGCCCCGAGGGCGACGTGGTCGTCTTCTGTCCGAGGATCGACGTCGGGGCCATCTGCCCGCCCGTCATCCCGTACACGGCGTTGTTGATGAAGATGATCGTGATGTTTTCGCCGCGGTTCGCGGCATGGAAGCTCTCCGATGTGCCGATGGCGGCGAGGTCGCCGTCGCCCTGGTAGGAGAAGACCAGGCGGTCCGGCAGCATGCGCTTGAGGCCGGTGGCGAGCGCCGGGCCCCGGCCGTGCGGCGCCTCGATCATGTCGATGTCGAAATAGTTGTAGGCCAGCACGGCGCAGCCGGCCGGCGGGACGCCGATGGACGTGCCCCGGGCGCCGAGCTCGTCAATGACCTCGGCGATGAGCCGGTGCGTGATGCTGTGGCCGCAGCCCGGGCAGTAGTGAAAGGTGCTGTCCTTGAGGGATTGAGGCCTTCCAAAGACTTTCTTCATTCTGCGGTCCCCAAAACCTGGCCGTTCCCGGACGCCGAACCGTCCCGGGAAGCCCTTCAAGACTTCCCGATCGACGCCTCGCGGTCCCGGCAATACCGGTAGATCACGTTGGCCAGTTCCGCCGGTGTGGGCACGACGCCGCCCGGACGGCCGTGGAACCCGATGCGCGCAAAGCCCTGCAGGGCGAGACGCACGTCCTCCACCATCTGTCCCGCGCTCATCTCGAAGACGAAGAATTCCCTGACGCTCTCCGAGAGCCGTCGGAGTTCCGCCATGGGGAACGGCCAGAGCGAAATCGGACGGAACAGGCCCACCCGGATGCCCAGCGAATCCAGGCGATGAATGGCCCCCTTGGCGATCCGCGCCGCCGTGCCGTAGGCGACAAGGATCAGTTCCGCACCGTCGACCCGGTAGGCCTCGTAGCGGACTTCCCTGTCGGCGATGGCCTGGTATTTCCGCACCAGCTTCCAGTTGTGCTCCTCCATGGCCAGGGCGTCGAGGATCAGGCCGCGGATGATCTTGCTCCTGCCGCTGCCCGCGCCCGTCATCTTGAAGTCGTCGCTGTAGTCCCGCGGCGCTGGTTCCCTGAAGACGACCGGCTCCATCATCTGGCCCATCATGCCGTCCGCCAGGATCATCACCGGCGTCCGGTAGCGGTCCGCCAGGTCGAAGGCGTCCACGGTCAGATCGGCCATCTCCTGGCAGGTCGCAGGTGCGAGTACGGGCGTGCGGTAGTCCCCGTGACCGCCGCCGCGCGTAGCCTGGAAGTAGTCCCCTTGGGAGGGGCGGATGTTGCCCAGTCCCGGTCCGCCGCGCATCATGTTGACGATGACGCCGGGGAGCTCGCAGGCGGCCATCGACGAGATCCCTTCCTGCTTGAGATCGATCCCCGGACCCGAGGAAGACGTCATCGCCCGGGCGCCGGCGGCGCTGGCGCCTGCGACCATGTTGATCGCGGCGATTTCGCTCTCGGACTGGATGAAGACGCCGCCCTCGACCCCGCGCAGCCGCTCTGCCATGTACTCGGGGAGCTCGTTCTGCGGCGTGATGGGGTAGCCTGCATAGAACCGGCAGCCGGCGAGAACCGCCGCCTCCCCGATCACCTTGTTGCCCTGCAGGAGGACCTTATTCTTCACGGTATACCTCGATGGCGACCTCCGGGCAGACGACGGCGCAGAGCGTACAGCCGGTGCAGTCCCTGCTGTCGCCGGGGGAGACGGGGCGGTATCCCATGGTATTGTACTCCGGGGAGGGGGTGATGCAGCGCTGTTTGCAGGCGGCGATGCACAGGTGGCATTCCTTGCAGCGTTCCCGGTTGATCTCGATGCGGCCCTTCACAGCGACTCCTTCGTCTCGATCACAACGGACGCGAAGTTCTTGGCGCAGATCGCCCTGAAAGTCAAGCGGGAATTGCCCCGTCGAGAGTCATGTCAAGAGTTTTGTGTCAGATTTAAGAGGAAGGGTCTCGGTTGTGTTTTTAAAGTTTTTCATGGGCGAGGGGCCTTGAAAGCGTGGAGCCGCCTGTTGTACTGTCGAAGGCAGATCTTCTCGGGGGGAAGGCGGAGGGAGGGCACGTGTTCAGCGCACACCTGATCAACGATCCGTTCAGCGATCCGGGGGTCTATCTCGAATTTCAATACCGGAGAAGCGCACTCCTCTTCGACCTGGGGGATCTCCATTCCCTGCCGGCGCGGAAGCTCCTGAAAGTCGGCCACATCTTCGTGTCCCATACGCACATGGACCATTTCGTCGGTTTCGACCATCTGCTGCGGCTCTGCCTGGGCCGCGACCGCCATGTCCATCTCTACGGCCCCGCCGGCTTTCGGCGGAACGTCGAAAGCCGGATCGCATCCTACACCTGGAACCTCGTCGAAAATACCGCCAACGACTTTACGATTTTCGCGACCGAAGTCGACGCGGACCGCAGACGGACGACGGGTTTCCGCTGCCGCAACGCCTTCCGGCCGGAGCAGGTCGCGGAGGCGGACTTCAACGGCGTGCTCTTGGATGAGCGGTCGTTCCGCGTGAAGGCCGTGCAGCTCGATCACCGGATCCCGTCGCTGGCGTTCCGTTTCGAGGAAAAGAGCCGCATCAACATCATGAAGAACCGGCTGCTGGACATGGGGCTTCCCGTGGGCGCCTGGCTGACGGATTTCAAGGAGGCGGTGACGGCCGGCGCGCCGGACGACGCGCCCGTGCCCGTGATCCGGAAAGAGAGGAGCCGGATTCTGGAGGAGCGTTCCATGAGGCTGGGCGACCTGAGGGAAAGGATCCTGAAGATCACGCCCGGCAGGGTCGTGGCCTACATCACCGACGCCGTCGACAGCGAAGCGAACAGGCGCCGCATGGTCGAGATCGCCAGGGATGCGGACCTGCTCTTCATCGAAGCGGCCTTCGCCGACGAGGACGCCGAAAGGGCCGCGGAGAAATTCCACCTGACCGCGCGCCAGGCGGGTTCGATCGCGGCCGCCGCGGGGGCGCGCCGCGTCGTTCCGTTTCATTTCTCTCCGAAGTACGAAGGCGACGAGGAGCGGCTGCTGGGGGAACTGAACGACGCCGCGGGCGGGCTCGTCTGAAACGCCCCTTACAACTTGGCGACTTGAAACCCCTGCAGGCGAATGGCCACCGAGCGCTGCAGGAGATCGATCGACACGACGAAGAGTTCCTTCTCCGGATCGGTGCTGACCACGATCCCCTCGACGCCACGGAAGGGCCCGTCGACGATGCGCGCCGGTTCCCCGACGTGCGGGTACTGCAGCTGGAACGTCTCGACCCGCGATTCGACGATACGCCGTATGGCCTCGATCTTCTCGTCGGGAACGGGGATCGCCTCGGCGCTGCTCGGCCTGCCGAGAATCCGCACCGCGCCCGGCGTCTTCAGGATGTCCAGTTTTGTCTGGTTGTCCAGCGCGGCGACATCGACGAAGAGATATCCCGAAAACATGGGGAGGAGGATCCTCTTTCTCCGATCCTTCCGCCTGCTCCATGTCTCGACCTTCGGCAGGAAGGCGTGGAGCGACTTGCGGATGAGCCCCTCGTAGACCTTCTCCTCATGGCGGCTGCGCGTGTGAACGGCGTACCAGGACATACGGTTGATTTCCCCTTCGTTTGGTGCCAAGCTACCGCAGCACCGCAATTTTTTCAATGGGGAGTCCATATGAGGCTTCTGATCGACGGCCTCCGCTTCGCGCTTCGGGCGGAGCCGGACGGCAAGACTCTCGCGGAGAGAGTCGCATCCGTGCTCGGCGTGAGGCCGGAGGAGATTTCCTCGCTCCGCGTCGTACGCCGCTCGGTCGACGCCCGCCGCCGCCGCGAGCCCAGAATCGTCCTCGGATTGGAGGTGACCGTTCCGGACGGTGCGCACGGGGGCCCGCGAAAGGAAGCGGGTGTCTCCATCCGCAGCGCCGATGCCCCGTGGCATCCGCCTGCATCCCGCGGAAGGCCGCCGGGAAACAAACGTCCCGTCGTCGTTGGCTGCGGACCGGCCGGGCTTTTTGCGGCGCTGGCCTTGGCCATGGGCGGCTGTCCGCCGGTGCTCCTGGAGCGCGGGCGTCCCCTCGCGGAGCGCGCGGCCGACGTCCGCGAATTCTGGGAGCGCGGCCGCCTGAACCCCGAGAGCAACGTCCAGTTCGGCGAGGGAGGGGCGGGCGCCTTCTCCGACGGCAAGCTGACGAGCCGCCTCCGCGACCCGCGCGGCGACTGGGTGAAGAAGATCTTCGTGGAAAGCGGCGCCCCCGCGTCGATCCTGACCGACGCCAAGCCGCACGTGGGAACGGACAGGCTTCGCGCCGTCGTCGCGTCCCTGCGGAAGCGGCTCGTCGAGGCCGGGGTGGAGATCCGCTTCGGCGCAGCCGTGACGGGCCTCATCGTACGGAACGGCGCTGCGGCGGGCGTGGTCGTCGGCGGCGGCGAAGAAATCGCGGCGGAGAGCATTGTCTTCGCCGCAGGCCAGAGCGCCGAGGACACCTATGGGATGCTGGAGCGCAGCGGCCTGTCCCTGTCGGCGAAACCCTTCGCGATCGGCCTGCGCGTCGAGCATCCCCAGGATCTCGTCGATCGGATTCAGTACGGCCGCTGGCGGGAGGACCCGCAGCTGCCGCCCGCGGAATATTTCCTCACGGCCAGGCTCGACTCGCTGGGCCGCTCCGTCTACACCTTCTGCATGTGCCCCGGCGGCCAGGTCATCGGCTCCAGCTCCGAGGCCGGCAGGATCGTCACGAACGGGATGAGCAATTCGCGACGGAACGGGCCTTTCGCCAACGCCGCCGTCGTGGTCAACGTCCGGACGGAGGATTTCGACCGGGGGAGTCCGCTGGACGGCCTGGCCTTCCGACGGCGCTGGGAGGAAAAGGCCTTTGCCGTCGGCGGAGGGGACTATGCCGCGCCGGCGCAGCGCCTCGTCGATTTCCTGCGGGGCGAGGCGTCGCCTTCGATCGGGCGCCACAGCTTCCTCCCCCGCGTCCGTGCCGCGCGGCTCGACGACGCGTTGCCGCCCTTCGCGGCGGAAGCGATCCGGGAGGGCCTGAAGGTCTTCGGCCGGAAGATGCCGGGGTTCCTCTCCGAGGAAGCGCTCCTGATCGGCGTGGAGACGCGCACGTCGTCGCCCGTGCGGATTCTGCGGGGGCCCGACGGGACCGCCGTGGGGGTCGCGGGGTTCTACCCCTGCGGTGAGGGATCGGGGTACGCGGGCGGGATCATCAGCTCCGCCGTGGACGGGATCCGGGTGGCGGAAAGCATCCTGGCGGCGGCAGAGCGGACCGTGACGCCGGACTTCTCCCGCGCTTGAAGTGCGGCAGGGCGGGGACGAGACACGGGGTTCACTGCCGATGGCTGCCCGGCCGCTGCGCGCATTCCTTGATCGCCTCCCACAGCAGGTCGACCACGTGGAGGTTCGGGCTGTCCCTCCGGACCATGAGCCCCATTTCTCTGGTGAGCGGAGGGGTCCCGAAGGTCACGCAATGAAGCTTCGCGAACCGCCGCTCGGACAGGTAGAGATCGGGCACGATCCCGATGCCGACGTTGTGTTCGACCATGAGCAGGATGTTTTCGTAGGAGTCGAATTCCATCACGGGTTCCGCCTTGATGCCGCGGCGCTTCATCTCACGGTCGATCATGGTCTCTTCGAGAAGCTGCGGCTTGTGCCGCAGGTAGGGGCCCCTGCTCAGCAGCTCTTCATCCGTTTTCCCCCTGTACCGGTCCGGCGCAACCACGTAGAACCGCTCCAGTTTGTACGGTCGCCACAGGAGCTCCTCGGGAAGCTGAACCGGTCCGACGCCGAAGCTCGCGTCGAGCTTCCGGCTGACCACCTCCTGGGCCAGGTGTCTTGTCACGCCGCTGGCGATGACGAGACCGATGGTCAACTTGGGGTGCTTGGCCCTGAGAACGATGAGGGCATTGGCCACGTCGCCGGTGACGGCACTGCGCACATGGCCCAGGACCAGCTTGCCTCCGAGTTTCGTTTTCTGGTTCCGTCCCTTGTATTCGTTCCATTGCTGCAGGATCTGCCGCGTCACCGCGACAAGCTTTTCGCCCTCTTCGGTCAGCGTGACGGGCCGTCGCGACCGGTCGACCAGGGGCGTCCCGAACTCTTCTTCCAGGTCCTTCAGGTGCTGGCTTACGGCTGCCTGCGAAAGGTGGACCGCGGTCGCTGCGGCGGTCAGGCTGCCGAGTTCCGCCACGTAGATCAGGGACTTGACCTTGTCCATGTTCATGGAGACACCTCATCCGCCCGGCGAAAGCCGGGGTTCGGCCATCGAGATGGAGCGGCGGTCATATTATAAGGAAATCTTATAATTTCAATCAAAATATTCGATTTGCTTTTGACGAAGAGGGGTGTTTAAATTAATCCGTTTTTTGTCAGGATCGACAAACGGATCAACAGAGGATGTCCGCCATGGCCGAGACGACCCTCATCAGACCCCAGGACCTTGCCGGATTCGTTGCCGCCGTACTCGAACGGCTGGATGTGCCGCCTCCCGATGCGAAAACCGTGTCCGATTGCCTCGTCTTCGCCCACCTACGCGGCTTCGACACGCACGGACTTCCCTGTCTTGCCGGATACGTGGAATGCCTGGAGCAGGGGCGGATCAAATCCCGGCCCTGCATCGCCGTCGAGAGGCCCATGCCCTGGACGGTCCGTCTCGATGCGGACAACGGCCTCGGACACGTGGCGGCTCACCGGGCCATGACGCTCGCCCTCGAGGCCGCCGAACAGTTCGGAGTCGGGGCGGCGGCGGTGCGGCGCAGCAACCATTTCGGGGCGGCCTGCTGCTATTCCATGCTGGCCCTGCCCAGAGACTGCATCGGGCTGGTGACATCCAACGGCGGTGCCGCGGCCGCGCCGTTCGGGGCCCTGGAGCCCTTCCTGGGAACCAATCCCCTTTCCGTCGCCGTGCCGACGCTGGAACTCCCCCCTTTTGTCATCGACATGGCCACGAGCGAAGGCGCCCGCAAGAAGGTGCGCCAGGCGCTGTCGCAGGGCGTGCCCCTTCCCGTAGGCTGGGCGCTGGACAGGGAGGGCAACCCCACGACGGACCCGAAGGCGGCGCTGGAAGGCGTGATGCTGCCCTTCGGAGGCATGAAGGGATCGGCCATCACGCTGCTGCTGGACATCCTTTCCGGGGTGCTCTCCGGGGCGGAATTCGGCGGCCGGGTGCTGAGCGTCCTGACGAATCAGGAGCGGGAGTCCGGCAACGGCAACTTCATGCTCATCCTGAAGGCCGGCGCATTTCTTCCGGCCGGGGAGTTCAGGGCGCGGATGGACGATGAGCTGACGCGCCTGCGCGGCCTGCGGCCCGCCAAGGGAGTCAAGGAAGTCATCTATCCCGGATACAAGGAGCATTTCACGGAGATCTCGCGGCGCGGGCAGGGGATACCGCTGGCCGACGCGCTGATCGAGGAAGCCCGGCAGATCGGGAAAAGGCACGGGGTCGCCTTTCCTTTCTGACGCGCTCGACGGGATCGGCGCATCCGGCCGGCACCGGCCGCCGGGGCATCGGGGGAGTTGAAGGACAGATATCCCGCCGCCGGAGGGCGGCCGGGTGCTGCAGGGAATGGAGCATTCGCGGAGAACACAGCATCAAAAGGAGGTAGGAAAATGAAAGGGAAGAGAATATTCACCGTCCTGTTGTCGCTTCTTCTGATCGGCCTGTGGGGATCGGCTGCGACGGCCGCCGAGACCTATCCGGCGAAACCCGTCACCATCGTCGTTCCTTTCGCCGCGGGCGGGGCGGTCGATGTCACGATCCGGATCATCGCCGAAGAGGCGGAGAAGGATCTCGGGCAGAAGATCCTTGTCGTCAACAAGCCGGGGGCCGGCGCCGCCGAGGGGCAGGGGTTCGTGGCCCGCGCCAATCCGGACGGATACACGCTGCTGGCCATGACGTCGTCGGTCGTGACGAACACCCTGACGAAAAAAGTGGATTTCACCATCGATTCCTTTGCGCCCATCACGTTGTACTGCTTCGATCCCGAGGTGCTGTACGTCAACGCGTCGACGCCCTTCAAATCCCTTGAGGACCTGATCGCGGCGGGCAAGAAGGGCGTCGTCACGAACGCGACGCACGGTCATTCGACGTCTCACCACATCGCGTCGATGCTCATGGAAGAAAAGGCCGGCATCAAGTTCAAGTACGTGCACACCAAGGGGGCGACGGAACAGGTTCCCATGATCGCCGGCGGACACGTGCAGAGCGGACTCGGCGCTTACGGAGAAGCCAGGAGCATGGTGGACCAGGGCAAGCTCCGTCTGCTCGGCGTCATGTCCGAGGAGAGGGACCCCCGCATTCCCAACGTGCCGACCTTCAAGGAGAAGGGCTACCCGATGCTGTACGGCGCCTGGCGCGGCATCTCGGGCCCGAAGGGACTCTCCCCGGAAATCCTGGACAGGCTGACCAAGGCGTTCAAGGCCGCCCTTGACAAGAAAGAGGTGAAGGAAAAATTCGCCAAGGCCGACTACCCCATCATGTACAAGGGGCCGAAGGAGTTCGCGGCCTATCTGAAGGCGGATTTCGAGAGCAACAAACAGATCCTGTCCCAGCTGAAATAGCGCTGCGCGGGATGCAGGGCTCCCTGCCGGGAGGACCGTGCCATGTCTCGAGAAAAAAGCGCCCAGGGAAGGACCCCGCAGGTCGTCACCGGTCTTCTGATCTGGATCGTGGTGGCGGGGCTCATCGGATTCACGCGGGGTCTTCCCCTGATCCAGGAGGGAGCTCCCGGTCCGCGGTTCATGCCCGTTCTGCTTGCCCTGTGCCTGGGGATCCTGAACGTCCTGTACTTTGCGGACATCTTCCTCTCGAAGGGCGGAGGATCTCTGGTCATGCCCCGCCTTTCCGAGTTGGCGGGTCCCGCGTCGTATGTTCTGGTGGGCCTGTTCATGATCTTCTTCTGGGAGCGCCTGGGGGTTGTCGCCACCGTCCTCGTCGCCTCCGTCGGCGAGCTGAGATTCCTGGAACGCTACTCCTGGGGCAGGTCCGTCCTTGTCGGGGTGCTGATCAGTCTCACGACTTGGGTGCTCTTCCAGTTTGTCCTAGGGGTGCCGCTTCCGGCGGGAATTTTTTCCTGGCTGCTGGTCCGATGAAACCGGCCGGAGAGGGAATCCAGTGGATACGATCCTGCTGATGTTCAACGGTCTGGCCGTCGCGCTGACGCCCGTCAACCTGATCTTCTGCGCCATCGGCGTCGTCATCGGGACGACGGTGGGCGCGCTCCCGGGCATCGGCTCGGCGGGCGCCTGCGCCATCCTCCTGCCGGCAACCTTCAAGATGGGCCCCGTGACGGCGCTGATCATGCTCGCCGGCATCTTTTACGGGACCCAGTACGGGGGGACGATCACCTCGGTCCTGATGCGCGTGCCTGGCGAGTCCGCATCGGTGGTGACGATGTTCGACGGCAACCCTCTCGCCAGGCAGGGCAAGGCGGGCGTCGCCCTGGGGCTCGCGGCCGTCGGCTCCTTCGTCGGCGGAACGGTGAGCGTCATCGGCCTCATGGTGTTCGGGCCGCTGCTCGCCGACATGGCGCTGAAGCTCGGGCCCGCCGAATACTTTTCCCTCATGATCATGGCCCTGAGCCTGGTCGTCGCCTTCGCCGGCGAATCGATCGTCCGCGGCCTGATCGCCACCTGCCTGGGGCTGATGCTGGCCATGGTGGGGCAGGATCTCATGACCGGCCAGCCGCGGCTCACCTTCGGCCTCCAGCAGCTTCTCGACGGCATCGACTTCCTCCCCGTGGCCGTGGGGATGTTCGGCCTGAGCGAGATGATCGCGTTCTTCGAAAAGCGCAATCCCCTGGAGATCGTCAAGGCGGAGCTCGGTTTCCTGAAGGTGCTCCCGTCGCTGCGGGACCTGAGGGAATCGTTCTTTCCCATGGTCCGGGGGACCGCCATCGGGTTCTTCGTGGGGATCTTTCCCGGAGCGGGGCCCACGATCTCGTCGTTCCTCTCCTACGGCCTCGAACAGCGCATCTCCAAGAACCCCGAACAGTTCGGGAAGGGCGCCATAGCCGGCGTCGCCGGGCCGGAGACGGCGAACAACGCGGCGACGGGCGGCGCCATGGTCCCCATGCTGAGCCTGGGCCTTCCCAGCTCCCCCTCCACGGCGCTCATGCTCGCCGCGCTCATCATGTTCGGCCTCAAACCGGGCCCGACGCTGTTCAACGACGCACCCGACGTCGTGTGGGGTCTGATCGGCAGCCTCTACGTAGGCAACGTGATGCTGGTCGTCATCAACCTCGCCTGCATCCCGCTGATCGTCTATTTCATGGACAAGGTCCGCGGCTACCTGCCGATCATCATCCTTCTCCTTTCGGCGTTCGGTGTGTACAGCTACCGAAGTTCCGTATTCGACATCGGGATCATGATGGCCTTTGCCCTCGTTGGCTACGGCATGACCAAGGTCGCCATTCCCCTGGCGCCGGTCATCCTGGGGCTTCTGCTCGGCGGGCCTGCGGAAAACAGCCTCCGGCAGGCGCTCGTGCTGTCGGACGGCAACCCCCTGGTCTTCCTGGCGCATCCCATCTCGGCCGCGTTTCTCGCCATCACCTGCGCGTCTCTCCTGCTTCCGGTTCTGCTGCGCAAGAGGAAGGGATGACGGTCCGAGCAGCACTTGCATCCGGCAGCGTCCGTAAACGCAGACAGAGGAAGGAACCCCCCATGAATCTCGCCAGATTCCCCCGCAGAAGGTACACGGCCGGGCCGACGCCTCTCGAGAGGCTTCCCCGCTTCTCCGCAGCCCTGGGCGGTCCGAACGTCTGGATCAAGCGGGACGATCTCCTGGGGCTGACCGCCGGAGGAAACAAGACCAGGAAGCTGGAATTCCTGGTGGCCGATGCCCTGGCCCGCGGAGCGGACACGCTGATCACCTGCGGGGCCATCCAATCGAACCACTGCCGGCTGACCCTGGCGGCGGCGGTGAGGGAAGGACTGAAATGCCGGCTGGTCCTGGAGGAGCGGATTCCGGGAAGCTACGATCCCCGGGCCGGCGGCAACAATCTCCTCTACAGCCTCCTGGGCGCGGAGCAGCTCAGGATCGTGCCGGCCGACGCCTCCATGCCGGCGGAAATGGCGGCCGTGGAGGGAGAACTGGCCGCTGCGGGCCGGAAAGGCTACGTGATCCCCGGGGGCGGGTCGACCCCCCTCGGGGCGCTGGGTTACGTGGCCTGCGCTCGGGAGATCCTCGCACAGATGTTCGACATGGGGCTGGACCTCGACGCGGTCTTCTGCGCCAGCGGCAGCGCCGGGACCCAGGCCGGTCTCATCGCCGGTTTCCGGGGATGCGGCGCCGACGTGCCCGTCGTCGGGATCAGCGTCAGGCGCACCGGGGAAGACCAGGAGGCGCAGGTTTACAGCCTGGCCCGGGAAACGGCGGAGTTCGCAGGCCTCAGCGCCGGCATTCCCCGGGAGAGCGTCGTCTGCTTCGGCGATTATGTCGGGCCGGGATATTCCCTGCCCACGCCGGGCATGGCGGAAGCCGTGAAGCTGTTGGCGAGGACGGAGGGCATCCTGCTCGATCCCGTCTATACCGGGAAGGCCATGGCCGGTCTCATGGACCTCGTGAGGAAAGGCCGTTTCGAACGGGACGCCAACCTCCTCTTCGTCCACACGGGCGGTTCGCCGGCCCTTCATGCCTACAAAGAGTATCTATTTTCCCATTAGGAGAACAGCCATGTCGATTCTTGCCGACCACATCACGAAGGTAAAGGCGTCCGAGGTATCGCTGGTTTCGGCCAGGGCCCTGGAGCTGGAGCGCCAGGGGAGGGACATCGTCCGCCTGTCGGCCGGCGAGCCGGACTTCCCGACCCCGGACCACATCAAGATCGCGTGCATCAAGGCGCTGTGCGACAACAAGACGAAGTATCCGCCGGTCATCGGCCTGCCGGAGCTGCGCGAGGCCGTCTGCCTGAAGCTCAAGCGGGACAACGCGCTGGACTATTCCCCCGAGCAGGTCATCGTCTGCACCGGCTGCAAGCAGGTGCTCTTCAATGCCATGACGGCCACACTGAATCCCGGCGACGAAGTGATCCTGACGGCGCCCTACTGGATGACCTATGCGGGCATCGTGGAGCTCAGCCGGGCTGTGCCCGTGTTTCTTCCCACGCGCCTCCAAGACGGGTTCAAGCCGTCCGCGGAGGCCTTGGAGAAGGCGATCACCCCCAGGACGAAATGGCTGTTCCTGAACAGCCCCGGAAATCCTTCGGGGGCCGTATTCAGCGCCGGCGAGCTCGAAGCTTTCGCCGGCGTCCTGCGGCGCCACCCGCAGGTCTGGATCCTGAGCGACGACATCTACGAGTTTCTCGTCTACGACGGGATCAGGTTCGTGAGCCTGCTGAACGTCGCTCCGGATCTGAAGGACCGCTTCCTCGTGGTCAACGGCCTCTCGAAGGCCTATTGCATGCCCGGCTGGCGCCTCGGCTACGGGGTCGGCCCGGCGGAGCTGATCAAGGCCATGTTCAAGGTCCAGTCCCAGTCCACGAGCGGCGCCACCCATTTCTGCCAGTGGGCCGCGGTGACCGCCCTGACGGGAGACCATTCCTTCATCGCCTCGCACAACGCGGAGTACGCGCAGCGGCGGGACCTCGTGGTCGCCATGGCCAACCGGATTCCCGGGCTGAACTGCCGTCCGCCTCAGGGCGCATTCTACTGCTTCATCGGGTGCGGGGATTACGTGGGCAGGAAGGCGCCCGGGGGGGCCGTGATCTCTTCGGACGAAGACCTGGTCGGCTATCTTCTGACTGCGGCCGGAGTCGCCATGGTGCCGGGGACGCCCTTCGGGATGGCGCCCTACATCCGCGTGTCCTTCGCGACGGCGAGGCCGGAAATCGAGAAGGCCTTCGAGCGCATCCGGGAGGCCCTCGGCCTGCTGCGCTAAAGCTGTGGTGTCCATAGTCTCTCAAAATGATGCTTCGGTGGCGCGATTCCGCAAACAAGTGATTGAGACAATTCGTGAGGTTGCCCTATAAGCGATAATAGAGTATCTTAACGTATGCTATTCGAACGTCAAAAGCTGATTCTAGCATTGGTGAATGCCCTCGGAGGTGCGGTGGGCAGTATAGATTTTCAGAAGCTGCTATTCCTGTATTGCCTCGAAGTGGAGAAGACGCCTACCTATGAGTTTGTTCCGTACAAGTATGGCTGCTTTTCTTTCACATCTGATATAGACAAACAGCGATTGACGGAAAAAGGGATGCTCGTTGACGAAGCACGGATCTGGAAATTGACCCCGGCCGGAAGAACCGTAGACGTCAAAAGTTCCACGCGAATCTTGGCGCATCGCTTTGCGAAGCGATACGCGAGTCTGCGAGGGGACGCGCTCGTGGCCGAGGTCTATCGGAGGCATCCGTACTATGCCATTCGCAGTGAGATCGCAGGAAAGCTGCTTTCCGGCGATAAGGAAGCCCTGAAGGCGGTTACGGCGGCCCGTCCCCCGAAGAGCCACCCTGGACTTTGCACGATCGGCTACGAGGGGCGTACGCTGGAAGGGTTCCTGAACCTGTTGATTCGGGACGGAGTCACAATTCTGTGCGATGTGCGGCGAAATCCACTGAGCCGGAAATACGGGTTTTCGAAAGGAACGCTGTCGAGAAGTTGTGAGGGCTTAGGAATCCGATACGAGCACCTACCGGAATTAGGTATAGCGTCCGAAAACCGGCGGGAGCTAAAGACCCAAGCCGACTACGACGTTTTGTTTGATTCCTATACGCATGAAAGCCTTCCGAAGCAAGCAAGCGCGTTGAGAAAAATTGTCAATTGGATCAAAGAGGGCGAGCGGGTGGTACTGACCTGTTATGAGCTTTTGCCCGGACAATGCCACAGAACCTACGTGGCGAAGGAGTTGGAGCGAAGATTCGGAAAAATCTGTGCACCCAAGTGCCTGTGAGCGGACATGGCCAAGGAACGTATTCTTGTCACAGTCAAGACGTATCCGACGCTGTCGCGGAAATATGGTGAGACTGTATGTACAGCCGGCGTACGCGAGGACGGCTCATGGGTGCGACTTTACCCTGTACCATTTCGGCGTCTGGACGAAGCAGAGCAATATCGAAAGTTCGATTGGCTGGAATGCGATTTAATCAAGAACTCTGGCGATCCGCGCCCAGAGTCTTTTCGACCTGCAGATGTGAAACAGCTGTCCGCGGTCGATCATCTGGATACGACGGATAATTGGCGGGAGAGGCGACGGTTGCTGCTGAAAACAGCAGTGGTCTATACACGCCTTCAGACGCTGATCGACGCGGCCAAGGCGAATGCCTTGTCGCTTGCCGTCTTCAAGCCGTCGCGAATCATCGACTTTGTCTGGGAAGAAGAGGACCGCGAATGGGACCCGGCAAGAGTCGAGATTCTGCGTAACAAATCCCTGCAAGGTGTGCTGTTTGAAGAAGACGCTTGGCGGCAGGCATTCAGACTGATTGCGAAGCTGCCCTACAGCTTTTCTTATCGATTTGAGGATGTTGATGGAAGAGTGAGCGAGTTGCAGATTCTGGACTGGGAAATTGGACAACTTTATTGGAATTGTTTGAGGCAGTCTGGAAGGAATGAAGCTGAAGCACTATCAAAGGTAAGGACGAAACATCATGACGAGTTTATGACGAAGGACCTGCATTTTTTTCTCGGTACGACCCAGCAGTTTCATGGTTGGGCAGCCAATCCGTGGGTTATCGTCGGCGTCTTTCCCATACCCCACGAATATCAGACGGCATTATTCTGACATCATGTATGCCGACGTCGGCGTGTGAGAGCAGTCCGATTGAGGGGCCGTTCGCCATCTGTCTTGTCTGTGAGACGCGCAAGATCGCTGTTGGACTCCTGATAGAGCTCAAGAAATGAATGAAGATGAACTTATAGCCCACTTACCATACTACTATGAGCGCTCCCTCGATGTGTTGAGAGAATTTGGGGGGCCGTCGGTGTACTTTCACATCCAAGCGATTACGGAGCAGGCGTCGAATTTCTTATCTGACAGACACATCGAAATGATATACGCAACACTTGCCTCATGGGGCATGCATCGAATGGGTGATCCTGAAGAAACAAAAGCCAAAATGGTGGAATTCTCCGATTTCAAACAAGCGATTTTGAGTCATCGGGATGAACTGGGGCGTTATGTGTTCCTGAGAATGGATTCTTGCACGATGGAAGAATACAATAATTATATCGAGGAATTGAAGGAAATCTACTATGATCTAAGAGTATCGATTTCTGAGGCTACGATTGTTGCTCACTCAAAAACACTTGCTCACATTATTCCGAATCTGATACCGCCGATTGACCGTCAGTATACGATACGGTTCTTTACACAGGACGAGAAAGACTTCTTTACAGAGGCCGGTAAGTACAGGCCGATTAGCTTACCCAAAGGTATCGAAGCGCAGTTTGCCGATTTCAAGAAATATGTTTGCCGCATGAAGGCGCTATTTGATCGTTGCAACTGCCCACTCTTCAGCATTGAAAAGAAATCCTTCAATACATCCGCTCCAAAGATTATGGATAATCTCATTATGGCGTTTGTGAAAGACGTGCCCAAGCCTAAGAGACGATGATATTGTGGCAATCGGGACTTGCTGAAATGCAGCGTCAGGCGAAGCGCGCCTCGATGACGAGGTCGTCGCCCCGCTTCCGCAGGCTGTCGAAACGCAGCGGAAGCGCGTTCTCCATCCGGCGGATGTCGAGGTCTCCGACGGATGCGGTCCCTTTTCCCAGGATCTTCGGGGCCAAGATGATCACGATGCGGTCGGCGAGGCGCTCCCGCAGGACCGACGTGATGACGCCGCTTCCCCCTTCGACGAGCACCGAGGAGACGCCGCGCGATCCCAGCCGTCGGAAGAGGTCCTGCAGATCGGCGCCGCCCCGCCCGTCCCCTGCGACGGAAAGCACTTCCACGCCCATCTTCGCAAGCTGCGCTTCTCCCGCCGGTTCCCGCGCACAGGTCGCGGCGACGAGCGTCTTCGCACGGTGCTGGTCCTGAAAGACCCTTGCCTGCGACGGCAGGCGGAGAAGCGAGTCCACGACGACCCGCAGGGGGTTGCGCCCCCTGACGGACCGTACGGTCAATTCCGGATCGTCGGCCTCGACGGTGCCGGCGCCGACAAGGACGGCGTCGTGGACCGCCCGAAGATGATGGGCGAAGCGCAGCGACTCGGGGCCGCTGATCCAGCGCGCATCCCCCGCCGCCGTGGCGATCCTCCCGTCGAGGGTCTGGGCGAACTTCAGCG
>DAOSIS010000017.1:0-83619 GCA_035366835.1 Syntrophales bacterium
CGCGGGCGTGGCTGATGAAGCAGCACCCGAAGTGGCTCAAGGAGATGGAGCACGAAGGGAAGCTCGTCGTAGCGGGAGAGGAGAAGGGGCCGGGCGGACACTGCTGAGCAGGCGACCCGGACAAGCGTCAGACAAAAAGGGGGGGCTCGATGCCCCCCTTCCTTTTGGTGTTCCCTCCGCCTTTTGCCCGTCCCCGCAAGGAACGTCCCGACGGAAAGGGTCGCGCCATGATCCGCCGCAGCGCGGAGGATGACGGGATCCGGGAGGATTCCACCGCCGCGCTGCAGAGGATGCGTCTCAGAAATCGAAATGATCCGGATCCGATCCGAACCGCTTCCCCCTGTCGAGGCCGTCGATCCGCTTCACGTCTTCCGTCGACAGCTCAAAATCGAAGAGCCGGACATTGGATAGAATCCTTGCCGGCGTCACGGACTTCGGGACCGTCGCCACTCCTTTTTGGAGGCTCCATCGGAGCACGATCTGGGCGGGGTCTTTTCCGTATTTTCTCGCCAGTTGTGACAGCAATTCGACTTCGCTGATCCGTCCTTGCATCAGGGGGCTCCATGCCTGGTACTGAATGCCGAGTCCGGTGCAGAAATCGATCAGGTCCTGCTGGACGAGATAAGGATGAAATTCCATCTGGTTGACCATGGGAACGATCTCGGCGGTCTGCAGCAGATCGAGCACATGATGCTTCAGGAAGTTGCTGATCCCGATCGCGCGCACCAGGCCCCGCCGGTACAAGGACTCCAGCGCGCGCCAGGTGTCTTGAAATTTTCCTTTTACCGGCCAGTGCACCAGGTACAGGTCGAGATAATCGAAGCCGAGTTCGTCGAGGCTTCTGCCGAATGCGGCGAGCGTGGTGTCGTACCCCTGATCGGGATTCCAGATCTTGGTCGTGACGAAGACCTCTTCCCGCTTCAACCCGCTTTGCCGCAAGGCCGCTCCGACCCCTTTTTCATTTGCGTAAAAAGCAGCCGTGTCGATATGCCGGTAGCCCGCCTGCAGTGCGCAGGAAACGGTGCGGACCACCTCCTCCCCATCGGGGACTTTGTACGTCCCGACTCCCAGATAGGGCATTCGGACGCGGTTGTGCAGGGAAACGCATCCCGAGATGTCTGTAATGTGCATCATGGCACCCCTTTATTGTGGACAGGACGGCCCTTTCCGCCGCCTCCGCCGGTAACGGGCGACTCCAACCGGAAACAACTTCTAGCGGAGGCGTCCTCAGTCTGTCAACAGAAACCGGGCCTCCGGGCCCGTTCATTTTGTGCTATGATGCCGAAACAAGATTGCGCGGCAGCGTCGAGCGCCGCTCCCGAATCTTCCGCCGCTCGAACCGCCGGCCCTCAAGGGCGGAACGCCATGACGATCGATCAAGCCTTCAACGAATCCGTGAATTACTACGACAGCTGGATGAAAAAAGCCCTGCCGGGCTACGAAGACCTCTTCGCCGTCGCCCGGGATCTGATCCCCTTCCCTGCGAATGCCCTCATCGATGTCCTGGATCTGGGTGCGGGGACGGGACTTTTCTCGCGCCATGTGCTGGACAAGTATCCCCAGGGGTCTTTCGTCCTTTGGGATATCGCGGCCAAGATGCTCGACGTCGCCAGGAAACGATTCGGGCCTTCCGACGGCGGGCGGTTTCGTTACCTTCTGGATGATTATCGCCGGATCGATTACGCGGGGACATTCGATGTCGTTCTCTCGAGCCTTTCGATTCATCACCTTTCCGACGAGGACAAGCGGCTGCTGTTTCCACGGATCTACCGGGCGCTGCGTTCACCGGGCGTCTTCATCAACATCGACCAGGTCAGGGGGCCGACGCCGGAGATGCAGGAGCTGTACTGGACAACCTGGCTGAAGATGGTGCGGAAAAGGGGCGGGACGGAGGAAGAGATCCGGGCCAGCGTGGACCGGCGGCGGACGTACGACCGGGAGGCCCTCCTGACCGATCAACTTGCATGGCTGGAGGAGGCGGGGTTCCGGAACGCCGATTGCGTCTACAAGAACTGGTACGTGGGTGTCTTCTACGCCGAAAAGCGCGAGGCGCCGCCGGCGCGGTGCGGCGCGGTTCCGCGGTAGCCGGCCTCCGGTCGGCACAGGGTTCGTTTGGTGGACTTTCTCCTCCGGGATCGAAAGGGAGGTGACGGAGAACATGGGCGCTCCGGCATTTCGGCTGGCAAGCGGCTGCACGATCGCTCAGGTCCTGTCCGGCCGATGCAACGCCTTCCTGCTTTCGAAGGGGGGCAGGCATATTCTCGTCGATACCGGCCGGATGCGTTCCGAGAAGAAGCTCGTGGACAGGCTCGTCGAGTCCGGCGTCGACGGACGAAACCTCTCCGCGCTGGTGCTGACGCACACCCATTTCGATCATGCCGAGAACGCCGCGGCCGTCAAGACGATCTTCGGAGCGAAGATCCTCGTCCACCGGAGCGAAGCGGATTTCCTGAACTGCGGTGACAGTCCCCTGCCGCAGGGGACTCTATTCCCCACGCGATGGCTGATCCGGCTGTTCGGGGCTTCGCTGCAAAGGCTATTCCTGTATCGGCCGGTGGCGGGAGACATCCTGGTCGACGAAAGGCTGGATCTGCTCGATTTCGGCTTTTCCGCGACCGTTCTTCACCTGCCCGGCCATTCGTCCGGTTCCCTGAGCCTGATCGTCGAAGACGAAATCGCCCTGGTCGGCGACACGCTGTTCGGGGTGATCCGGGGCTCGGTCCGGCCTCCCTTCGCCGACGATCCGGCGCTTCTGGTGCGAAGCTGGCGGCGGCTTCTCGACACCGGGTGCAGGGTCTTTCTTCCCGGCCACGGACGGCAAATCGGCCGGGACCTGCTGCAGCGCCAGTACGAAAAATATCAAAGGCGGTACGAGGCATGATCCATCGGCAAAGGCCGACGCATGAAAGAAAGGGGGACGGCAAACGACATGGAACTGAATCGCAATCTCCTGCGCGACGCGGCGGCGAAAGGTCTGCTCACGGAAGAGCAGGCGGAAGCGCTCTGGCGATTCCTGTCCGAGCACAGTCAGAATGTGCCGGCCTTCCGCTTCACGCACATCCTCTATTACCTCGGCGGCCTGGTCGCCATCGGCGCCATGACGCTTTTCATGACTCTCGGCTGGGAGCGGTTCGGCGGCTGGGGGCTCTTCTTCATCGTCCTTGCCTACGCCGTCGCCGGATTGTGGCTGACCGAGTACTTCCTGGAACGTCGGAACCTGGGGATTCCGGCCGGCATCACGGCGACCTTCGTCGTCGCCCTGGCGCCCCTCGCCGTCTACGGCCTGCAGGCCGCTTTTGGTTTGTGGGCGGACATCGGCGGACGTCCCTACCGGGTCTACCATACCCACATCGACTGGCGCTGGATGATCATGGAACTGGTCACGCTGGTGGTCGGCGCGGCGATGCTGTGGCGCTACCGCCTTCCGTTTCTGGTCATGCCGGTCGCCGTTACGCTCTGGTACATGACCATGGATGTGACGCCCTTCCTGTCCGGCCTGGAGGACGCCGCATGGGAACTGCGCAGGCTCGTTTCATTGTGGTTCGGGCTGCTTATCGTCCTCCTGGCCTTCTGGGTGGACGTGCGCGCCCGGAAGAGCCGGAAGGACTTTGCCTTCTGGCTGTATCTGTTCGGGGTGCTGGCGTTCTGGGGCGGGCTGTCCATGATGCGTTCGGAAAGCGAATGGAACAGGTTCCTCTATCTGTGCATCAACCTCGTGATGATCGGCGTCGGCGCCGTCCTTTCACGCCGCGTGTTTGCGGTGTTCGGCGGGCTCGGCGCCGCCGGGTACCTCGGGCATCTGGCCCATGATGTGTTCAAGGACAGCCTGATCTTCCCCTTCGCCCTGACGCTCATCGGCTTCGGGATCATCTACTGCGGAATCCTCTGGCAGCGCCACGAAGAGGCGATGACGGGAAGGCTGAGGAGCGTCCTTCCTCGTGAGCTGCAGGAGCTCCTCGAGAAGCGGGGCTGAGGACAAGGGGGGCTTCTTTACGCCGGACCGGCGAGATCCCGGACTGCCTTCTCCAGGCCGTCCAGCAGGACCCCCATCCTTCCAAAATCGAGCGTATCGACCGTATCCGAGGACGCGTGGTAGTGGGGATTCCGGTAGAAGGCCGTGTCGGTCAGCATGGCGGCCGGGTAGCCCATCTTCCAGAAGGAACGGTGGTCGGAGAAGTCCACGCCGGGAACGAGGCTGACCGTGCTCAGCGTCTCGACGGCCATGCCGGCCGCCCGGAGCGGAGCCGCGATGTCCGCCACGAGGCGTCGGGAGGAGAGGTTCCCCACGACGGCGATGAAATCGGGCGTCGTCGAGAAGAAGAGGCTCATGAACGGCAGGGGGAACGCCTGGCCGCCTTTGGCCGTTCCATAGTACCCCAGCATCTCCAGCGAGATCATGGCGGTGACCTGTTCTCCGGCCGCCTTCGCCCGCTCGGCATAGACGAAGCTTCCCATCGACGGCGTCCGGAAGACGGGCGGCTCCTCCAGGCAGAAGAACGCGAGCCTGATCGTCCGGTCCGGGCGGCTGTCGCGCAGGAGACGGCTCAGTTCCAGCAGGACCGCGACGCCGCTCGCGTTGTCGTCGGCGCCCGGGGTGCCGGTCACCGTGTCGTAGTGGGCGCCCACGACCACCGTTTCGGCCGGCTTTTCCTTTCCCGCGATCGTCGCGATGACGTTCCCGTACATCCTCCCCTCGTAGGGGAAGCCCTGGATCTCGGGGCTGTAGCCGTATCCCGCCAGTACGCCCAGGATGTAGCGCTTGGCCTCCTCGATCTTTTCGTATTCGAGGACGCTGCGCGAACCGATTCCGGCGCTCAGCCGCTCGACGTGGCCGCGCAGGTTCCGTGCGTGCAGGGAGGTGGTCTCCGCCGGTCCGGCGGGAGAGGGCGGCTGCAGGAACCACCGGACCCTGGCCAGCTCATAGAGGATATAGACGAGCAGGACAAGAAGAATCGCCAGAGCGGTCAGCGCCATTTTCCTTCTCATGAGATTCCCCGCTGGTTGAACCGGTCCTCGGAGACGAAACGCCTGGCGCGGAACGTCCCGGAACGCCTTTCCGGATCCAGGACAAAGATTATATCGATCCGATCCGATCGGGCAAGGCGAAAAAAGGCCTCGCCGCTGCGCGGAGTCCTCAGTCTTCATGGAGGCGGGTGGAGAAGAGGATCCTCCGCCCGCCGATTACGGCCGATTCAGCGCCGCCCGGCAGCGCGCGAGGATGGAGAGCGTTTCGAAGGGCTGCTCGATGTCCGGATAGGTCGGCACGCCCCGCGGTTCCAGCGAGTCCTTGTAGAGGTCCATGCATTCCTTGGCGGCGCTGAAGGCGACGAGGACGGGTTTTTCCGGATACTTCCGGGCCAGATCGTAGATGAAATCCGGCGACGGCACGCCGATGTCCCGCGTCAGCATGATGATCGGTACGACGGCGTCGATGTTGGGATCCCGGAGCACGGCCTCCATGCCTTCCCGGTAGCCGAATTCCACGCCGTGAACGCCGCAGGACGGCCAGATGTCCACGGGATTGCGCATGCGGATCAGGGCCGGGCTGATTTCCTGCAGGCGCCGGACCGTCTCCGGCTGCAGGTCGGGGATTGTCAAGCCGTGACCTGTGCAGTAATCCGAAAGGACCGTGAGCATGGCGCCCGAGGGGGCCAGGAAGCTGACGCGGTTTCCCTGAAGCGGCGGAAGCATGGAAAAGGCCTTGGCCGCCAGCACGAGGTGCGTGTATTCGTGGATGCGAACGACGCCGGCCTGGCGGAGCATCCCGTCGACGATGCGGTCCTCCGATCCCATGGCGGCGGTGTGGGCGTCGGCCGCCTTGCGCCCCGCCTCCGTGGCCCCTCCCTTGAGCATGACGACGGGTTTTCTCCGCGTCACCTCGCGGGCGACCTCCAGAAAACGGCGCGGTTTCTTGAGGCTCTCGACGTAGATGATGATGGCCGAAGTCTCGGGGTCCTGCCCGAGATATTCCAGCGCCTCGCTCTCTTCCACGTCGATCTTGTTGCCCAGCCCGATCACGCGGGCGGGACCGAAATGTTCTCCCGTGAGGATGTACTTCATCGTGTGCGTCCCGAAGTTTCCCGTCTGGGCGATGAAAGACACCTTGCCCGGCCGGATCTTCCCCAGCGGGAAAAGGGACGACGTGAATTTGAAGGGCGTGGAGGTGTGCCCCGAGGTGTTGGGCCCAAGGGTGCGGATGCCCGTCTCCCTGAGGGCGTCGACCAGCTCTTCCTGGAGCCTGGCGCGCCCTTCGTCCACTTCGGCGAATCCGCCCGCCAGAAGCACGGCGTGGCGGATCCCCCGGGCCGCGCATTCCCGCAGCGCCTGGACGGTCTGTTCGGCGGGAAGGATGATCACGGCGACATCGATCCCTTCGGGAAGCTCGGCCACGGACCGCGTCACGGGAAGCCCCAGGATCCGGCCGCCGCGCGGATTGACGGGATAGATCTTTCCCTCGTAACCGTTGGCCAGCATGTTGGCTACAACCACGTAGCCGGATTTGCCTTCCGCGGCCGATGCGCCGATAACGGCAACCTGCCGCGGTTCGAAGAAGGGGGTCAATGAATGGCTCATGGGAACATCTCCTCTGCCGGCCGCCAACAAACGCCCGTCTGCCGCGTTTCCGCGTCCTCGTCCTCCACCGTCGCTGCGTACAACCCGGTACGCCTCACGTCTCGGGACTTCGGGTGCCCTGCATCCGGCCGTTCCTGAACGGCCGCTTCAACAGTCGTCACGTTGCCTTGCGGATCTTCACGAGTGCGTCCACGGCCACGGGCGATCCATCCTTGCGGATCTTCAAGGGATTGATATCGATCGCCTCGACCTCGGGCCGCGAAAGTCCGATTTGACCGAGGGAGACGAGGGCCTGCGCAAGGGCCTTGCGGTCCACGGCGGCCTCGCCGCGGAACGGGTCGAGCACCTTGGCGGTCCTGATGTCCGCCATCATCTGCATCGCGTCGTATTCCGCCAGCGGGGCGACGCGGAAAACGACGTCCTGCAGGAGTTCGGTGAAGATGCCCCCCAGGCCGAACATGACGCAGGGGCCGAACTGGACATCCCGGAGAAGGCCGCAGACGATCTCGCGGTTGCCGGGAACCATCTCCTGCACGAGAATCGCCTCGCACCCGGGGATGGCCAACAGCCGCTTGCCCTCTTCGCGGATCTCCGCCCCGCCCTTGAGGTTGAGCGCGATGCCCCCGACCTCCGTTTTGTGATAGAGGGAACTGCCCGCCGCTTTCAGCACGACCGGATAGCCGAATCCGGCCGCGATCTTCGCCGCTTCTTCCGCATCCTCCGCCAGGGCCTCCCGGCAGACGGGGATTCCGGCCGCCGCGAGCAGACGTTTCGATTCGTACTCGTTCAGGGCGTCCTTCCCGCCCGCCAGCGCTCTTGCGATGTCGTCCATAGGGTTTCCTTTCTCGTCGTGGAAAGGGGGCAGGGTCTTCAGCCGAGATCCTGCGGCAGCTTCCTCAGTTTGATGAGTTTGATGCCCCGTTCCCGCCGCTCCGTCTTATCCCCGCCGCATCCGCGCCCAGCGGAAGAGGGCGGCGAGGGCGGCCACCGGGCGCTCGGACGTGTAGGGGAAGGCGGGGATGCCGTTCTCCTCCAGATAGGCCGCGGCGGCCTCCGCCTCGATGTCGCCCGAGAGGGCGGCGACGACGGGCTTGGGCTGCTTCGTCTTCTCCACTTCCTGTTTCACCTTGACCAGCACCTTGGCGAAGGTCATCGGCGGCGTGATGAGGGTGTGCCAGTATCCCATGACGAGGGCATCCACCCGATCATCCTCCAGGGCCAGCCGGATCGTCGCCTCATAGGTCGAGGGCGGTTCGCCGCCGGTGATGTCGACGGGGTTTCCCGTCGCCCCGAAGGGCGGGATGTATTTCCGGAAGGCGGCGTCGAGATCGGGGGCCATCTTCATCAGGGAGAGGCCGTGCCGGCTCAGTCCGTCGGCGATGAGGGCGCCCAGGCCGCCCGCGCCCGTGATGACCAGGATGTTGTCGCCCTTGGGGACCGGCAGCATCTGGAAGATCCGCGCATAGTCGAGCATGCCTTCGAGGTTCGGGGCGCGGACCACTCCGGCTTTGGCGAAGGCGGCGTTGTAGATGCGGTCGTCTCCGGCGAGCGCCCCGGTGTGGAACGACGTGGCCCGCTCGCCCAGCTGCGTGGCGCCGCTCTTGAGGATGACGATGGGCTTGGTTTTCCCGACCTTCTGCGCCGCCCGGATGAAGGCGTCGCCGTCCTTGATGTCCTCGGCGTGCATCACGATGACGCGCGTGCTGGGATCCTGGCCGAAGTATTCGATCAGATCGTCCTCGTCGACGTCGCTCTTGTTGCCCACGCCGACGATGGCGGAGATCCCCATCTTGTGCTTGCGCGTGTAGCCGATGATCGCCATGCCCACCCCGCCGCTCTGGGCCGTGAAGGCGGCCGCGCCTCGCTCCGTGTAGGGGATGCAGAAGGTGGCGCAGAGGTTCTCCGGGGTATAGTAGATGCCGAAGATGTTCGGCCCCAGGATGCGGACGCCGTATTCGCGGGCGCGCGCCAGGAGCTCCTCCTGGAGCTGGACGTTGCCCGTCTCGGCAAAGCCAGAGGCGAGGACGACGGCGCCGGCGATGCCGCGCTTGCCGATCTTCGTCACCTCGTCGGGGATGAATTTCGCGGGAATGACGACAATCGCCACGTCGACGGGGTCGGGGACCTCCAGGATGTCCCGGTAGCTCTGAAGTCCCATGATCTCCTCGCCCTTGGGGTTGATCGGATAGACCTTGCCGCGGTAGCCCCCGCCGAGGATGTTCTTCATCGTCGAGCAGCCCAGCTTGGCCGGGTCATTGGAGGCGCCGATGACGGCGATCCCCCGGGGCGCGAAGATGCGCCTGGTCGCCGCGAGGATCTGCTCGGTCGTATAGGCCGTTCTGGCGACGCGTTTCGGCTCGCCCAGCATCATCCGGACGTCGGCCACGACGGCGCCACGACCGGAGGCGATGATGGGATTCAGGTCCGCCTCGACGATCTCCGGGTGGTCCGCAACGAGGCGGGACAGCTTCTCCAGGATATCGGCCACGGCGGCCTTGTGCACCGCCGGCCTGCCGCGGAAAGCCTCCAGAAGCGGGGCCGCCTGGATCTCCTTCATCATGGCCAGGGCCTCGTCCCGCGTCACCGGGGCGAGACGGAACACGATGTCCTTCATGACCTCCACGGAGATACCGCCCATCCCGAACATGACGGCCGGGCCGAACTGGCGGCTGAACTTGGCCCCCGCCACCAGCTCCACGCCCTGGGGCGCCATCGATTGGACGAGGACGCCCTCGACGGCGGCGCCGGATTTGTATTTCCCGGCCGCTTCGACGATGGCCCCGAAGGCCTTCCGGACTTCACCGTCCTTTCCGATGCCCAGGCGGACGCCGTCCGCCTCCGACTTGTGGACGATGTCGGGCGACGCGATCTTCATGGCCACGGGATAGCCGAGGTCCCTTGCCGCGGCGACGGCGGACCTGGCATCGGCGGCCACCGTTCCCCTGCAGAAAGGGATGCGGTACATCTTCAGGAGTTCGGTGCATTCCGCAAAGGTCAGCAGGGTCCTCCCCTGTTTTTTCGCCTTCTGCAGCAGAGCGTCCGCCTTTTTCATGGTCCCTCCCCGGAGATAGATTTCGAGCGCAGTTCCGTTGCGCTTAGCACAAGCGATCCGCGTTTTCAACAATCGCCGTGCTTCGTTTCGTCATCCCACTTTGGGCTTGACAGCCGTGGCGAATTCGGATAGTAAATCCGACTCCAATATCCCGAGAACATTCAGCAAGGAGGCATTTTTGCTTAAACATCGTTCAGCGCAAAAGAGAGCCCGGCAGAGCGTGAAAATCACCCAGCGGAATGCGTCGGCCAAATCGGCGGTGAAGACGAAGGTGAAGGCGGTGGTGGCCGCGGCGGAAGCCAAGGATGTCGAGGCCGCCAAGAAGGCCCTGGGCGTTGCCGTCCCGGCCCTTGCGAGATCCGCCGCCAAAGGCACGATCCACAAGCGGAACGCTTCCCGGAAGATTTCCCGCCTGACCAAGGCCGTGAACGCGCTCGCGAAAAAGTAGTCTCCTCGCCCTGCGCTTCAGAACCCGGACATCATCAATCGATAGGCCTTCTCGGCCGTGTCGTTGGCCAGCTTGCTGAGGTTGTTCCTCCGGTTGGTCTGCGTGACGGTCGGGTTTGCCGCGTCGACCATGTAGTCCGCGGTGCCCGAAAGGCCGCTTCCGGTCCAGACCGCCTTTCCCGTGTTCCGATCCTCCAGGGTGATATTCAGCACGGCCGTCAGCCGTTCCTCCGCGGCGAGGTTCGTCGCGCGGTAGGAAAGCGGAGAGCTGGAGAGTCCTTCGATGCTGCCCCGCAAGACCGCATCGGCCGCTTCCTTCGAGTCCGCCAGCTTGAAACGCGTTCCCCGGATGATCTGGTCGATGAAGGCGGAACGGACCTGGTTTTCGAAGTTGGCTTCGCTCGTCTTGTTGTCGAAGATGTCCACGAAAACGGTGCGGATCTCGGGCGGGAGATTCTCCCCGCCCGGCGAGAAGCGGTAACCGCAGCCCGCGCAGTTCAGGAGCAGAAGAACCGCCAGCCAGACGCCGGCCTTTTTTCCGGTGAACCGCAGCCGACTCCGCTTCCCGTCCATGACCCCCTCCCCCCTCAACCGGCAATCACGATGTTCACAAGCCGCTTGGGGACGTAGAACTGCTTGAGGACCTTCCTGCCGGCGATGAACTTCGCCGTCTTCTCGTCCGCCAGGGCCATCGCCTTGATCTGCTCCTCGTCCTCGTCGGCCGGCACGCTGATCCGGCCGCGGACCTTGCCGTTGACCTGGATCACGATCGTGATCTCCTCCTCCGAGGCCGCCGACGGATCGAACTTCGGCCAGGGCATGTCGGCGAGGTTTTCCCTGCGCCCCAGGAGCGACCACATCTCCTCGGCCGCATGGGGGATGAGCGGTGCCATGAGGAGGAGGATCGTCTCGACCGCCTCCCGCACGACGCCCAGCGCCCTGGCGTCGTCCCGGGCGGGACGCTCCAGCGCGTAGAGGGCGTTCACGAGCTCCATGACGGCGCTGATCGCCGTGTTGAAATGGAAGCGGTCCTCGATGTCCCGGGTGACCTTCTTGATCGTCTGGTGGGTCTTTCGCCGCAGTCCTTTCAGCGCCTCGCCCAGCTCCGTCTTCTCGTCGAAGGGCGCGATGTTGCGGATATCGTCGCTGTAATCGCTCACGATCCGCCAGATCCGGCTGATGAAGCGGAACGACCCGTCCACGCCCTGATCGCTCCATTCGAGATCCTTCTCCGGCGGCGCCGCGAAGAGGCAGAAGATCCGGACCGTGTCCGCGCCGTATTCGCGGATCAGGTAGTCGGGATCGACCACGTTCTTGAGGGACTTGGACATCTTCTCCGTCTTGCCGACGACGACCGCCTGCCCGCAGTGGACGCATTTGCCCTCCTGCACTTCGGCAGGGAACAGGTAGCCGTGTTCGGGGCAGCGGGTCGATTCCTTGCAGACCATCCCCTGCGTCAGGAGGTTCGTGAAGGGCTCGTCGACGTCGATGACGCCGAGGTCGCGGAGCACCTTCGTGTAGAATCGCGCGTAGAGCAGGTGGAGGATCGCATGCTCGATGCCGCCGATGTACTGGTCGACGGGCATCCAGTAGGCGACCCGCTTCTTGTCGAGGCCGGGCGCTGCGTCCATGTCGGGGCAGCAGAACCGGTCGAAGTACCAGGACGACTCCACGAAGGTGTCCATGGTGTCGGTCTCGCGGGCCGCGGGCCCTCCGCAACGCGGGCATTTCGTCTCGACGAAGGACTTCAGCTTGGCCAGCGGCGAACCGCCTTCACCCGTGAACTCCACGTCCGTGGGGAGGATGACGGGCAGCTCGGATTCCGGAACCGGCACGGTCCCGCATTGCGCGCAGTTCACCACGGGGATCGGGGCGCCCCAGTAGCGCTGCCGGGAGATTCCCCAGTCGCGCAGGCGGTACTGGATCGTGCGCTTCCCCCGGCCGATGGACTCGATGTAGTCGGCGATCGCCTCCATCGCCTTCGTGTTTTCCATGCCGTCGAAGCGGCCGGAATTGACCAGGATGCCGTCCTCGACATAGGCCTCCTTCATCGTGGCGGTGTTGAGCGTCCGGTCCGGGGGCTGGATGACGACGATCAGCGGGAGGTTGTATTTCTTGGCGAACTCGAAGTCGCGCTGGTCGTGCGTGGGGACGGCCATGACGCATCCCGTCCCGTAGTCGGCCAGGACGAAGTTCGCGGCGAAGATGGGCATCTTCTTCCCCGTCACGGGATTGAGGCAGTAGGAATCGAGGAACATGCCCTCTTTTTCGTAGTACTCGGACGTGCGGAGCTCCTTGTCCTGTCTCTTGATCCGGTCGGCGAACTGCTTGACCTCCGCCTCGCAGGGCTTCCCCTTGACGAGTTCCATGACGAGGGGGTGTTCGGCGGCGACCAGCATGAAGGTGGCCCCGAAGATCGTGTCCTGCCGCGTCGTGAAGACCTGAATCGCCTTGTCGGACCCGTCCGCCATGGGAAAGGATATTTCGCAGCCGTGGCTCTTGCCGATCCAGTTGCGCTGCATGATGAGGACCCGTTCCGGCCAGCCAGGAAGCTTGTCGCAGTACTCGAGAAGCTCGTCGATGTAGGCCGTGATGCGGAAGAACCACTGCTCGAGGTATTTTTCGACCACTTCCGTCGAACAGCGCCAGCAGAGCCCGCTTTCGACCTGCTCATTGGCCAGCACGGTCTTGCAGTGGGGGCACCAGTTGACGGCGGAGGCCTTCTTGTAGGCCAACCCCTTCTCCAGCATCCAGAGGAAGAACAGCTGTTCCCACCGGTAGTACTTCGGCTCGCAGGTCGAGACCTCGCGGTCCCAGTCGTAGCTGAAGCCCATCCGCTTGAGCTGCTTCTTCATGAAGGCGATGTTGTCGTTTGTCCAGCGGGCGGGATGGATGCCGTGCTCGATCGCCGCGTTCTCGGCGGGCATGCCGAAGGCATCCCATCCCATCGGATGAAGAACGTTGAACCCCTGCATGCGCTTGTAACGGGCGACGACGTCCCCGATGGTGTAATTCCGGACGTGTCCCATGTGGATCTTTCCCGAGGGGTAGGGGAACATCTCGAGAAGGTAATATTTCTTTTTTGCAGGGTCCTCACCGACCTTGAAGATGCCCTGCTTTTCCCAATGAGCCTGCCACTTCTCTTCGATTTCCTGCGGATGGTATTTGCCGTCGCCCATTGTCCAGACTCTCCTCGTCTCAATTTCGGACAGGCTGCTGAAAGACGCCTGCAAGTGATCTCGCCCAGAACCCCTCAAGTGACCGCCTCGGCCGGACCGCCGGGAGCGGCGGACGGGGCGGTCAGGAGCTTCTCCCTGAGGGTCTTCATGCGTTCGAAGGCCGCGGCCGTTTCCCCTTCGTGATTGTCCTGGACGCAGATCCGCAGCCCCTCAAAAGCCTTGCCGTCGGCGGATCCCGTTTCCAAGTATCCCCAAAGCATGGCTTCCGCGGCTTCCTGGACGCTCAGCCGCGGCTTGGCCGCCGTGGGGATGTTCACGGCGAAGCTCCTGGAGAGCAGATCGCTCATCGTCTCCACGATCCGGCACCCCGCCTCGTACAACCGCCCCTGCGTCGCTTCGGAAATCGGACCCAGCCCGAACAGGATCAACCTTTTCACGGCGATGCGTTCCGGGTGGGGAAGGATGACTTTTTCACCGAAGACGGCCGAAATCCTCCCGCGGGCGATCTCCGTGGAGAGAAGGCCGTTCAGCCTCCAGTCCACCAGGCCCGAGTATCCCTTCGGAGGCCTCTCGTCGGCATAGACCGCCAGCACGAGGTTCTCTTCGTAAAGGCTTTCAGGGGGCGTCTTGACGATTGTCAGATCCATTTTTCCCGTACAGCTTCATATACAGGGCATCCAGGATGCCGTTGATGAAAGCTCCGGAATTTTCCGATCCGTAATCCTTGCCCAGATCGATCGCCTCATTGAGCGTCACCTTGGGCGGGATATCCGGGCAGTGCAGAAGCTCGAACACGGCCATCCGCAGGATGCTCCTGTCGACCCGGGACATCCGGGAAATGGTCCAGTTTTCGGAAAATTCGCCGATCAGCCGATCGATCTCCTGGCGATGGTCCCAGGTGCCTTCGACGAGATGGGCGGCAAATTGCTTCGTCTCGTCGGGGGAATCGAAATTCTTCCAATACAGATCGACCGCCTCCTGGGGGCCCGTTCCTGACACATCCAGTTGGTAAAGGACCTGCAAGGCGATTTCCCTGGCTTTTCTTCGGTGATGCATCCAATCCTCAAATGCAGATACGGCCCTGCTGCTGACCGCAGAGGGCCGTATTCCTTGCGCGCAGTCCTATAGTTTCTTGAACAGGTCGACCATCTCGATCGCCGTCATGGCCGCATCCCATCCCTTGTTCCCGGATTTCGTACCGGCCCGCTCGATCGCCTGCTCGATCGTGTCCGTCGTCAGGACGCCGAAGGCGACGGGGATCTCCGTCTCCAGCCCGACGGCTGCGATTCCTTTGGAGACTTCGGCGCTGATGTACTCGAAATGCGGCGTCGCGCCGCGGATGACGGCGCCCAGGCAGATCACGGCATCACATGTCCTGGTCTTCGCGATCTTTTTCGCGACGAGCGGCAGTTCGAAGGCCCCGGGGACCTTGACGATGGAAATATCCTTCTCGTCGGCCCCGGCGCGGGTCAGGGCGTCCACCGCCCCGTCGATGAGCCGCGAGCTGATGAAGTCGTTGAAACGACTCGCCACGATGGCGAACTTCATTCCCTTGGCGACGATCTTTCCCTCGACGATTTTCGTCATGACGGCTCTCCTCATGGTGGTTTTTCCCGGTACCGGTTTCTCCCGCCGCGGCATCCTCCATATCAGATGCAGTGCAAGGTGTGCAAGCGACAGCCTGAGAAAACTTCACGCCCCCCCCGTTACGACATCTTCAGCATGTGCCCCATCTTCTTCTTCTTGGTCTTCAGGTACCGGATGTTGTTGTCGGTGGGCTTCAACTCGATGGGGACCCGTTCGGTGATGGTGATCCCGTATCCCTGAAGGCCGATGATCTTGCGGGGATTGTTCGTCATGAGCCGCATCTTCTTCACGCCGAGATCGACAAGGATCTGGGCGCCGATGCCGTAGTCGCGGAGGTCTTCCTTGAAGCCGAGCGCGATGTTGGCCTCGACCGTGTCCATGCCCTGCTCCTGCAGTTCGTAGGCCTTGATCTTGTTGACGATGCCGATCCCCCGCCCCTCCTGGTGCATGTACACGATGACGCCCTTGCCGCATTCGTCGACCATCTTCATGGCCTGGTGGAGCTGGTCGCCGCAGTCGCAGCGCTCCGAGCCGAAGACGTCGCCCGTCAGGCATTCCGAATGGACCCGCACCAGGACCTCGTCCTCCGGTCCGATTTCCCCCTTGGTCAGGGCCAGGTGCTTCATGTCGTCCACGTCGTTCTCGTAGACGACGAGCTTGAATTCGCCGCCGTAGCGGGTGGGGATGGTGGCGGACGCGGCGCGGCGGATCATCGACTCGTGCTGCATCCGGTAATCGATGAGATCCGCGATCGTCACGATCTTGAGCCCGTGCTCCTTAGCGAAGATCTCGAGGTCCGGCATCCGCGCCATGGTGCCGTCGTCCTTCATGATCTCGCAGATGACCCCCGCGGGCTTCAGCCCGGCGATCCGCGCGAGGTCGACGGAACCCTCGGTCTGCCCGGTCCGGACAAGAACGCCGCCCTTGCGCGCCCGGATCGGGAAGATGTGCCCGGGGCTGACGATGTCTTCCGGCTTCGTGGAATCGGCGACGGCCGTGAGAACCGTCGTCGCCCGGTCCGCCGCCGAGATGCCCGTCGTCACGCCGCACTTGGCCTCGATGGAGACGGTGAAGGCCGTGCCGAAGCGGGACTTGTTGTCCCTCACCATCGGCATCAGGCGCAGCCGGTCGGCATGCTCTTCCGTCAGCGTCAGGCAGATCAGCCCCCGCCCGTACCGGGCCATGAAATTGATGGATTCCGCCGTCACGTACTGTGCGGCCATGCACAGGTCGCCCTCGTTTTCGCGGTCTTCGTCGTCCACGAGGATGATCATCTTGCCCTTCTTGATGTCCTCGAGGGCCTCTTTGATCGTACTGACTGCCATAATTCTTCGTCCTTTGCAGAGGCAATGACGGAATCCCGCGGGTTACCGCAGGAATCCGTGCTTCGCCAGAAAATCAATATCCAGATCCTTCCGGGGCCCGGCACCGTCGGGAGTTACCGGCGCGGCGAGAAGCTTTTCCACGTACTTGGCGAGGATATCCGTCTCGACGTTCAGCGCATCGGCCGGCTTGCGAAATCGAAGGGTCGTCGCTCCGGCTGTTTGCGGAATGATCGTAACATAAAAACGGTCTTTTTCACATCGGTTCACGGTAAGGCTGATGCCGTCGACGGCGACGGACCCCTTTTCGGCGACGTAGCGCATCCATTCAGGGGCGACGGAGATCCCGAGGACCGTCGAGGCGGACCTGCGCTGCTGATCGACGAGCGTTCCCATGGTGTCCACGTGCCCGAGAACGAGGTGCCCGCCGAGGAGATCGGACAGGCGCAGCGATTTTTCCAGGTTCACGGCGGTTCCGGCCGAGGCCTTGCCGAGCGTGGTCCGGCTGAGCGTCTCCGCCGAAACATCGGCCGCGAAGGTGGAACCGCGGAGGGCCGTCACGGTGAGGCATGCGCCGCTGACGGCGATGCTGTCTCCGGTCTTCACGTCCGTCAGGTCAAGGGCGGTATCGATTTCGAGAACGGCGTCGTCGCCCTTTCTGGAGAGGCGGCTGACGGTACCCGTACCCTGGACAATGCCTGTGAACATCGCGTTATCCTTCGTCGTCCCCGCGCCCTTCCTTCGCGGCGGCCCGGGACGGCTTCGGGGGTTGGCCCTTTCCGTTCATCAGGTCCTTGAGCTCTTCCATGAAGTCGCCGACATCGCGGAACTCCCGGTAGACCGAGGCGAAGCGGACGTAGGCGACCGCATCGAGTCCGTGCAACTCCTCCATGATCTTCTCGCCGATGACGGTTGTGGAGATTTCCTTCCCCTGCAGGTCCTGACAGGCCCTCTCGACGTTTTCGACGACCGCCTCGATGCGCTCGACGCTGATTGGCCTCTTCTCGCAGGCCTTCAGGATCCCGGTGCGGATCTTGGAACGGTCGAAGGACTCGCGGCGCCCGTCCTTCTTCACCACCATGGGCAGGACTTCTTCCACGAATTCGTAGGTGGTGAAGCGCTTCGAACAGGCAATGCACTCGCGGCGTCGGCGGATGGCGCTGCCGTCCTTGCTGATGCGCGAGTCGATCACGCGGTTCTCGCCGTTGGCGCAGAAGGGGCATTTCATAGCGGAGACACTTCGATTCCCGATTCCTTGAGCATCTCCCGCGCCAGTTCATCGGCGTAGCCCTGCCGGTAGAGGACCTTCCGGATGCCGGAGTTGATGATCATCTTGGCGCAGATGACGCAAGGGTGATTCGTGCTGTACAGCGTGGCGCCCTTGATGCTGACGCCGTGCAACGCCGCCTGGATGATGGCGTTCTGCTCCGCGTGCAGCCCGCGGCAGAGTTCGTGCCGCTCGCCGGACGGGACCTGCATCTGCTCCCGCAGGCACCCCACGTCGAGGCAGTGGCGGATGCCGGAGGGGGCGCCGTTGTAGCCCGTGGCCAGCACGCGGCGGTCCCGGACCAGGACGGCGCCGACGCTTCGCCTCAGGCACGTCGATCGTTTGGCCACGAGCGACACGATGTCCATGAAATACTCGTCCCACCCCGGCCTGCGGGTGGGTGCTTCCGGTACCTTCTTCCCGCCGGCCGCAGCGGATTCCGGGCCGGCTTTCGAGGCGACGGATTTATTTTTCACGGTTCAGCCTCTCGCGGTAGAGCGGGAACTGCTCGCAGAGCCTGCCCACCTGCGCCCGGACGTCCTTGATCTTCGCCTCGTCGTTCATGGAGGCGAGGGTCTCCGCGATCAGGCCTGCGATCTCCTTCATCTGGGGTTCCTTCATTCCCCGGGTCGTCACCGCCGGCGTGCCGATGCGGATGCCGCTTGTGACCTGCGGGCCCTTCGTATCGAAGGGGATGCCGTTCTTGTTGACGGTGATGCCCGCGCGGTCGAGCGCGTTCTGGGCGTCGACGCCCGTCACGCCCTTCACGGACAGGTCGACGAGCATGAGGTGGTTGTCGGTGCCGCCGGACACGAGCCGGAATCCATAGGAGACCATGGCGTCGGCCATGGCCTTGGCGTTCAGGACGATCTGCTTCTGATAGGCGCGGAATTCCTCGGTTAGGGCTTCCTTGAAGGCCGCGGCCTTGGCGGCGATGATGTGCATGAGCGGTCCACCCTGGCTGCCCGGGAAGACGCGGCTGTTGAGGGTCTTCGCGTAAGGCCCCTTGCACATGATGAGCCCGCCGCGGGGGCCGCGCAGCGTCTTGTGGGTGGTGCTGGTCACGTATTCGCACAGGGGGATCGGGGAGGGGTGGAGGCCCGTCGCCACGAGGCCGGCGATGTGCGCGATGTCGGCCATGATGACGGCGCCGCAGATGTCGGCGATCCGGCGGAATGCGTTGAAATCGAGCGTCCGCGGATAGGCGCTCGCCCCGACGACGATCATCTTGGGCTTGTGCTTCTTCACCAGGTCTTCGACTTCATTGAAGTCGATCGTCTCCGTCTTCCGGTCCACGCCGTAGGGAACGATCTGATAGAGCTTGCCCGAGAAATTGGCCGGGCTGCCGTGGGAGAGGTGGCCGCCGTGGGCGAGGTTCATGCCGAGGACGATATCCCCAGGCTGAACCGCCGCGAAATAGACGGCCATGTTCGCCTGCGTCCCCGAATGGGGCTGGACGTTGACGTGGTCGCACCCGAAGAGTTTCTTGCAGCGCTCGATGGCCAGGGTCTCGGCGATATCGACGAACTCGCAGCCGCCGTAGTAGCGCTTGCCCGGATATCCCTCCGCGTACTTGTTGGTCATGATGCAGCCCTGGGCCTCCAGGACGGCCTCGCTCACGAAGTTCTCCGAGGCGATGAGCTCCAGCCCGCCGGCCTGCCGGGCGGTTTCCTTTTGAATCGCATCGTACAGCTCCCGATCCGTCTGCTCCAAGATCGACATGATGAATCCTCCTTCTCCCGCGGAGTGATGTCCGCGAGATGCATATCACGAAAAGAAAGTCTTCGCACGGCGCTTTTTCCCGTGCCGGCCCGCTTCAAACGGGCTTCAGCGAGTTCTCGATCGCCGCGATCTTCTCCAGGCGCCGCTGATGGCGGCCCCCCTCGAAGGGGGTCTGCAGCCAGGTCTCCATTACGGCGGCGGCCGTGTCCGGGCCGGTGCGACGGCCGGCGAGAACCAGGATGTTGGCGTTGTTGTGCTGCCGGCTCAGCCGGGCGGTTTCCACGTCCATGCACAGGGCGGCGCGCACGCCGGGGAATCGGTTCGCGGCGATGCTCATGCCGATTCCCGAGCCGCAGACCAGGATGCCCCGGGCAAAAGCGCCCGTGGAGACGCGCCGCGCAACCTCGGCCGCGATATCCGGATAATCGACGGCATCGCAGCTGAAGGCACCGACGTCATCGACGGAATATCCCAGGCGGGCGAGCACCGGCTTCAGCGCCTCCTTCAGCTCGAAGCCCGCGTGGTCGGCGCCGATCACCAGACGCTTGTCTTCCGGCATGGTTTCAACCTCCGTATTTTTTCAGGATCAGGACCGCGTTGACGCCGCCGAAGCCGAACGTATTGGACATGACGGTGCTGACCGCGCGCTTCCGGGCCGTATTCGGGACGTAGTCCAGATCGCATTCCGGGTCGGGATGGTCGAGGTTGATGGTCGGGGGGATGATGCCGTCCTCGATCGATTTGGCGGCGAAGATCGCCTCCACCGCGCCGGTCGCGCCCAGGAGATGTCCCGTCATCGACTTGGTGGAAGGAACGGCGAGGGAACGGCTGTGGCTTCCGAACACGGTCTTGATCGCCTGGGTTTCGTAGAGGTCGTTGAGAGGCGTCGACGTGCCGTGGGCGTTGATGCAGTCGATGTCTTCCGGCCGCATGCCGGCGTCCGCGAGGGCCGCCTTCATGCAGCGGGCGGCGCCCTCGTGTCCCGGAGGCGGGGCCGCCATATGGAAAGCATCGGCGGTGCTCCCGTAGCCCGCCACCTCGGCATGGATCCGCGCCCCCCGGTCCAGGGCATGCCGCAGCTCTTCCAGGATCACGACGCCTGCCCCCTCGCTGAGGACGAAACCGTCGCGGTCCCGGTCGAAGGGGCGGCTGGCCCTTTCGGGATCCCCGTTGCGGACGGACAGGGCGCGCATCTGGTTGAAGCCGCCGACGGCCAGCGCCGTGACGGCGGCATCGGTGCCGCCGGCGAACATGACGTCGGCGTGGCCGTAGCGGATGAGATAGAAGGCGTCGCCGATGGCGCAGGTGCCGGCGGCGCAGGCGGTGACGGGACAGCTGATGGGACCCTTCGCCCCGAAGCGGATGGATACATGCCCGGCGGCGAGGTTGGCCAGCACGGCCGGGATGGCGAAGACGGACATCTTCTTCGGCCCTCCCGCCAGGAGGGCCTCCTTCTCCTTGTCGATCGTTTCCAGGCCGCCGATGGCGGAAGCGATGATGACGCCGGTCCGATCGGCCTCCGGCCCGTTGACCGGAAGCGCCGCGTCCGCGACGGCCATCTCCGCGGCGGCCAGCGCAAAGATGATGAAATCGTCGTATCGGCGCCGCTCCCTCTTCGTCACGTAGCGGAGGGGGTCGAAGTCCTTGAGCTCTCCGGCGATCCGCGTGTCAAAAGCGGCCGCATCGAATTTCGTGATGGGCCCGATGCCGGATTGCCCGCTGCACAGCGCCGCCCAGCTCTCCCCGACGGAGTTGCCGACCGGCGTCACCGCGCCCATTCCCGTCACGACCACTCTTCTGTTCAAGAAAAGATCCTCCAAGACTCAGGAGACCCCTTTGCTTTTCAGGAAGGCGATGACGTCGCCGATGGTGCGGATCTTTCCCAGCTCTTCATCGGAGATCTGCAGGCCGAAGTTCTCCTCCATCTCCATGATGAGTTCGACGAGGTCCAGGGAGTCTGCGCCGAGGTCCTCGATAAACGCCGCCTCCGGTCTGCATTCTTCCTTCGTGACTTCCAACTGCTCCATGATGATCGATATGACTTTTTCTTCCAGGGTCATAAGGTTGTCCTCCTCGATGAATGTCGATTCTGTCGCGGGCCGCCAGCGCCGACGGCCCGCCGGCCTAGATGTAAAGACCGCCGTTCACGCGCAGGATCTGTCCTGTGATATAGCCTGCCTCTTCCGAGGCTAAGAATGCCACGACACCGGCGACATCTGCCGGGGTTCCGAAGCGGGCGAGCGGAATCGATGCCAGCAGGCCCTGGCGCGCCTCGGCGGACACCGATGCCGTCATCTCCGTTTCGACGAATCCCGGAGAAACTGCGTTGATGCAGATGTTCCGGCTTCCCAGTTCCCTTGCCAGGGATTTCGTGTATCCGATCACGCCGGCTTTCGAGGCGGCGTAGGCCGTCTGCCCGGCGTTCCCCGTCTCCGCGACGACCGACGTGAGGTTGACGATCCGTCCCCAGCGTTTCTTCATCATCGGCCGGATCACGGCCTGGCAGCAGTGGAAGACGCCGGCGAGGTTCACGTCGATCACCCGGCGCCATTCCCCCTCCTTCTGGCGGACGGCGAGGCCGTCCACCGAGAGGCCCGCATTGTTCACGAGGATGTCGATCTCGCCCTCCGTTGCCGCGAGTCCGGCGACGGCATCCGCCACGGCAATCGCATCGGCGACGTCGAAACGGCAGCAGCTGGCCCGCCCTCCGGCGGCGAGGACCGCCTCCAGGGTTTCCGCGGCGGCCGCCTCGTTGCGGAGATAGTTGATGTGCACGAAGGCGCCCTGTTCCGCCAGCTTCCGGCAGACCGCGCTGCCGATGCCCCTTCCTCCTCCCGTAACCAGCGCGACTTTTCCTTCGAGGTTCATGGCCGGCCTACGCTCCGGGGTTTGTCCCCAGCGCCTGCAGGCACCTGCACAGGCTCTGAGAATCTTCGACGTTCAGAAGCCGGAACCGCGGGTCGATCCGCTTGATCAGCCCGCACAGGGTCTTCTTCGGGCCCAGTTCGATGATCGTATCGACGCCGGCCCCTGCCATATGCGCAACGGTTTCCTCCCATCGGACCGGAGAGGTGATCTGCCGCGCCAGGAGGTCGGGCGTCGCAGCCCGGGAATGCCTCGCGGAAGGGTCGCAGTTCGGAATCACGGGTGCCCGGCAGTCCCGGAAGGAGACATGCCGCATGTCTTCCCGCAGCCTTTCGGCCGCATTCTGCAGAAGGCTGGTGTGGCAGGGTACCGAGATCGGCAGCCGGACCGTCTTGGCCCGTCCCGACCGCCTGGCCTCTTCCATGAGCCGCTCGACGGCGGCGGCATGCCCCGCCACCACGGTCTGCCCCGGCCCGTTGAAGATCGCTGGGGAGAGAACCTCTTCCCCGCGACGGACCGTCCGGCACATTTCCTCCACCTCCGTTGACGGCGGCCCGAGGACCGCGGCCATGGCGCCGACCCCCTGCGGGACGGCGTCGCGGTGGTAGACCGCCCTTTTCTTCACGAGCCGCAGGACATCCGCGAATCCGATGGCGCCCGCCGCATACAGGGCGGCGTATTCCCCGAGGCTGTGCCCGGCCATGACGACCGCATCGGCCCCGCTCTCTTCCCGGAACAGGCTGTAAACGGCGATGTCCACCGTCAGTACGGCAAGCTGGGTGTGGAGGGTCTCATCGAGAACCGCCTGCGGGCCGCGCAGACAGAGGCCGGCGATGTCCGTCTCCAGGACGTCCCCCGCCTCGGCGAACAGCGTGCGGACCACGTCCGAAGATTCGTACAGATCGCCGCCCATCCCAACGGACTGGACGCCCTGCCCGGGAAAGACAAGCCCCATTTTGGCCATGGCCGTGCCCTGAGAGCCCTACGCTTTATTGATGCTTCAGGAGGTCTTTTCGACGGACACCACTTCGCGGCCTTTGTAAACTCCGCAGTGCGGGCATGCCCGATGGGGCAGCTTCGGTTCGTTGCACTGGGGGCAGGTGGACAGGTTGGCTGCCTGCAGAAAATCGTGGGAGCGTCTCTTGTTCCGTCTCGTCTTGGAGTGTCTCTTTACTGGGTTTGGCATAAAAAATCCCTCTTTCGGGAGCGTTAAAGCTTGAGAGTTTTCAATATCGCCATGCGCTCATCCACCGGGGCGGACGCATCGCATGAACAGGCCGCTATGTTGAGATTGGTTCCGCAGCGCGGGCAAAGGCCCTGGCAGGCCTCGTCGCACAGGACCTTGATCGGAATCTGCAGGATGATCTGCTCGAAGAAGACGGGATCGAGGTCGATCACCTCTTCGCGGTAAAAGCTGAGTTCGGCGTCCAGCTCGTCCAGCTCGACATCCTCCTCCTCGTCGTCGGCCCGCGTCGTCGCAGGAACGAAGGTATATCGGAAGTCGTTCTGCAGCGTTGCGCGCGCCGGCTCGAGGCAGCGGCAGCAGTCCATGATGAGCGTCGCGCTCATGGTCCCTTCGAGATAAACCGCCTCGCCGACCTTGGTCAGGCGGCAGGTCGCCGAGAAGGACGCCAGCTCCATCGAACCCCGGTCGGCTTCCGGAAGGTTCTCCTGGAACCATGCGTTGTCCTTCGTGATTTCGACCTGTTTCCCCTCTTCGGGGATGTGAATCAACTGGATCTTCAAAAACCGTCTCCCCGCGGCCCGCCGGACTTCCCTCCATCAAGGGACCGCATCGTAATAAAGGGCGAAAGTAAATTATAAAACACCAAGGTTGTCAAGGACATTTTCGACGGCAAGATGCGGCTTGACAAAAGTGAGAAGGCTTCTATAAGGTTCGCAAATTGCACGAAAAAAGGAAAGACAGGACACGATGACCGCAAACGACAAGATCCGCACGCGTTTCGCCCCCTCTCCGACGGGATTCCTGCACATCGGGGGGGCGCGAACGGCCCTTTTCAACTGGCTCTTCACACGGCACGCCGGGGGCAAGTTCATCCTCCGGATCGAGGATACGGACCAGGAGCGCTCGACGGAGGCCGCGACGAAGGCAATCCTCGACGCCATGCAGTGGCTCGGCCTCACCTGGGACGAGGGCCCCTTCTTCCAGGCCGAACGGGTCGAGATCCACAGGGCGGCCGTCCGCAGGCTGGTTGAGGAGGGCAAGGCCTACGTCTGCACCTGCTCCGCCGAAGAGATCGAGGCGAAGCGCAAGCACGCCATGGCGACCGGCGGGAAGCCGAAGTATGACGGAACCTGCCGCGACAAGGGCCTGGCCCGCACGCCGAATTCCGTCGTCCGCTTCCGCTGCCCCCGGACGGGAACGTCGGCCTGGAACGATCTCGTCAAGGGGCGGATCTCCTTCCAGAACGAGGAGCTGGACGACCTCATCATCGAGCGGGCCGACGGGTACCCCACCTACAATTTCGCCGTCGTCGTCGACGACGCGGACATGAGGATCAGCCATGTCATCCGCGGCGACGATCACGTGAACAACACCCCCCGCCAGATCCTGCTCTACGAGGCGCTGGGATTCGCGGTTCCCGAGTTCGGCCACGTGCCGATGATCCTGGGAGTCGACAAGACCCGGCTCAGCAAGCGGCACGGCGCCACGTCCGTCATGGCCTATAGGGACATGGGCTACCTGCCCGAGGCGCTCGTCAATTATCTCGTCCGCCTCGGCTGGGCGCACGGCGACCAGGAGATCTTCTCGCTTCAGGAGATGATCGAGCACTTCTCGCTGGGCGCTGTCGGGAAGTCGGCGGCCGTCTTCAACACCGAAAAGCTGCTCTGGTTGAACCAGCATTATATAAAGGATGCGTCGCCCTCCCGCCTCGCCGACGAGGTGAGGCCCTTCTGGGAGAAGATGGGTATCGACGCCTCGGACCGCGCCCTTGCCGAAGACGTCGTGCGGGATTTCCAGGGGCGGTCGAAGACCCTGGTCGAGATGGCCGAAGCGGGCGCCTTCTATTTCACGGACGACGTGAAGTACGATCCCGCCTGCGCAAGCCAGTACCTGACGAAGGAATCGGCGGAGGACCTGAAGGCCGTCCTGTCTCGACTCGCCGGACTCGACGCCTTCACGAAGGAGACACTGGAGGCCGCCCTGCGCGGAGTCGCCGAAAAGCAGGGGAAGAAGTTCAAGGCGATCGCCCAGCCGATCCGCGTCGCCCTCACGGGAAGGACCGTCAGCCCCGGCCTCGACGACGTCATGATCACGCTGGGCAAGGAGCGCACATTGCGCCGGATTCGAAGGGCGATCGATACGGCAGCCGCCTGATTTGAGAGGATATTCATCTTGACATTTGCGGGGCGATTGACTACATATCGCCCTTCGCGGAAGCTGATTAGGGCTGCAGATCACGGTCCCATCGTCTAGTGGTTAGGACGCTGGCCTCTCACGCCGGAAACTCGGGTTCGAACCCCGGTGGGACCACCAAATCTTCTTCAAGAATCTTAGGTAGTTACATCGCCTCAGATTTTTGTTTTATGGACAACGGGATGATGGTCGGGACTTTTGGTCGTGAATTCCGGTTTGACAGGAGTTCAAGCGCCGGTCTCACAGGCTCCATGCCCCGGATATATCTTTCCGTCGTCGTCAATTGCTTGTGCCGCAAAATCCGCTGAATCGTCACCATCGGAACATTCGCTTGCGCCAGGATGCTGGCCGTCAAATGCCTGATGGCATGTATCCCGAACGTCTTTACGCCTGCCTCTTTACAGATCCGATTCATGTAATGCTGGCGGCAGGTAAACGGGACGGGCTCTTTTCTCTCCGGATTCGGAAAAACCAACTCCGTCTTTGCCGATTGACGGTGCAGGACCACAGCATTAAAAAGCTCATCGGTCATCGGCAGCCAATCATATTCAAGACTGCCCCCGAGCCGCTTCCTGGTGCCGATCCTGACCCGCTGGCCGGCAAAGTCCACATCCTCCCATCGAAGCCGGAAAAGCTCCGCCCTCCTTGCAGCCAAATGGAGATAGGCAAGCATCATCACCCTGTCTTGCCCCTCCGTTTTATCGAAGAACTTCCAGAAATCGCTCTCAGGGGGAATGTAACGGGTTCTTCTTTCTTCCGGGAACCGTTCCGCCATGCACGGATTGGGTGCGGGTAGGTTCAGATACTTGATGCCCCAGTCCAACCGGCTATCAGGTTTTTCCGTTCCTTATTGGCCGCGTATCCCGAACGCTTCTTGGCTTGAGCCCTCAGATAATTCAGCACCTGGACGGGCCGCAGGTTTTCCACGGGCATGGACGAGTCAACCGTCTTGAAGAAGGTCTTGAACATCGCCTTCTTCTCTTTGAAGGTCTTTTTTACGAATCTGACCTCCGCATATTCCAGATATTTCGTCGCCCATTCAATCAGCGTCAAGGAGACCGTAGGGGTCGTCAATTCCTCCTCGGGAGCGTTTCTTTTTTCCGACTCCCAGTCCAACGCCTTCGCCCTGGTTTCGAATATCCCGAAATAACGCTTGCCCTGGCGCATGACATCGGCTACCCACTCCACCTTGTTCTTTTTCATCCTCTTGTAAGGCATGACTTCTCTCCTTTATCTTCTGGATGACCAGATTTTCAAAGAACAAGATAAGGCGACCCAGCCTTATTCCGCCAAGGTCGGCATAGTAGCGCCTTACCGTTTCAGCGTCAACGCCCAAGAACTCCGCCAATTCCTTGGCCGTCATTTTCCTCCCGCATGTCTCAACCAGTGCGCTCATGGCGGTCATCTCCCGTTCAGAACGGGACCCCCTCCGGGCTTTGTCCTGCCCTCAGCCATTCCAGGAATCTGAAAATCGTCTCCCTTTCGATAAACACAAAGAACTGCGTCCGGACTTCCTTCAGAGCCTTCTTGTAATGTCCCTTGGCATTTCTGGCGATCTTCCGAAGGCATCGTTTCAGAACGACCATTTCCGATCCCGTCATGTCGATCATTTCCGCCTCGCCCTCGACAGGATCTCCCAATACCCCCCAATTGCGCCCGATGCTCTCAGAGGCAACGAACGATGCATCTTTGACCATGTACTTGCTCATGTACTTCTGCATCTGCTTCCGAGACTCAATAAACCGATAGCTCTTGTGATGAAGGGCAACCGCCAATGCCTTCTCCTTGGACTCCGTCCTCGTGATGTCCACCCACTTTCTGGCGATCTCGACAAATCTACGCAGGTAGGTTTCACGATCCGCGCCGGGGATGCTGTAAACCATGTGGAAATGCGGGACCTGTTCCCTTTCCAGTTCTCCGGATTTCCTTCTCACCCATTCCTTTTTCCAGATCCCCGCGATCTCAATCCCTGCTCTTTCCATCCACTGTTTCAGAACTTTCAAGCACCGCTGGGCATATTCCGCCCTCTCTCTGATGCCCAATCCCTTCATCACATCATCCGCAAACGTGAAATCCTGCCAGAAATCGAATGGCCTCTCGATCTTCGCCATCAAGATCATCATGTTGCGCCTGGACTTGTCCGAGAAGGTCCTAATCTCCTTCTTTAGCCCTCTCTTTTCGCCATTATTCTTTCCAAACCTCACCCGATCCTTGCTCCTGACCATCGTCACCCCAGCATAGACCGACAAATGCTCCCCAACATCACCCCCATCAACTCCCCGGGAAAATATGTCACATGTACAAGCAGGGTCGATCCGATAGACGCGATCAGCCAATTGCACTTGCTCTTGCCCATCCTTGCCCGGGCCCGGGGTCGCTCTACCGCGTCCCTCCCCGGGCAAGGGTCTTTCCGCCCCTACCTCATATCCATCAGCCACAAAAAAACCCTCCTGGATGCGTCCAGAAGGGTCGTGTTGACAGATAAGCCGTCAGCCTATACACTGACCGCAGATCCGTTCCGGTTTGCCACCCCTCCGAGGGTTTTGACACTTCTGGAACGCGATTTAGAAGGCCGGGCATGCTCGCAACATGATCCGGCTTTCGTTTTTTCTATTTTCTGATTTCCAATTCATCGTCCTTCGTCAAAGATACTTTGCCACTGTAAACGGCCTCCTTAAATTTCCGCATAATCTTCTCGCCAATACGAACGGCGGCAAAAATTCCGGTTTTCTTCAAAATCTTCATGTCCTCCAAACCACTCTCGATTAAATTTCCCATTAGCTGACTTCTGGTTAAGCCGTTCTCCTCCGCCATCTCGTCAATCTCCGCAACGACGCTCGGCCGCAGCTTCACGGAATACTGTTGTTTCGGTTCCTGGACTGGTTTCCTACCCATAGCCGTTCACCTCCCACAATTCAGATACACCCTATAAAAGTCTGTTTTTGTCTCTATAACAATGCATAATTTTCTGTCAAGAGATTTTTTTCAGGAAGGTTTAACAGGCGGCGTGAATGGAGCCTTCAAGGGTGGGCGCGAAGGCTCAACAGCCGACAATAAGCGGACGAGCGTAGCAAGAGTGAGCGACAGCGAACGGTCCGCTTACGCACAGCTTGAGGGGCGCGGCTTTTTGCGCGTCACTCTCAAAGCTGTTGTTCGGACGGTCTAAAGCTTCACTATCCGGGCGATGTCACTGCAGTCGCCCAACTCCAAAACCACATTCTTGTCTTTCTGTATGCCAAAATCCCCGACCAGCGCAAATCGGAATTCCTTCTGACTGGAAAACCGGACATTCTTTTGAAATATGCCCTCCACCCAGTGATATGCACTGTAACTCCCTTCGTCTTTGTCGTACGTAACCGGACCCACTTTTAAACCATGGATTTTAGGTCTTAAACGAACAGCAGCGTCACGGATGCGGACAGCAAATTGAAGAGTGTCTGTGATTTGAACTACGGTATCCCTGTCCTTCCAAGTGTTCAATATTAGAAAAGGGTCTGTCTCCATTGTGCTACACCAGACAAAGATAGGATTTGCGTAGACGGCTGTGCACCTGACTCCTTGGCGAATTGTAATGCTCACACACTCCATCAAGTCGCCTCGCTGAGGGTCTTCGTCTTCACGAAATATCTCTATGTTTGTAAAATAGAGTACTCCTTTCTTCAGCAAGTCGTCAGCCCAGCTGCAACGATACGCCTTGTATACGCCTGGCAAAACAAATTCAATCCCGTCTTGGAAGATTGTACTCATCGGAAGCCATCCTCCGAACGTGCGAAGTAACCTGCAGCCGGAGCGCGAAGCGCGGAGGGAACCAGCAAACCTGCAAGCGTAGCTTGCGGGCGGTCCGGTTGACCGAAATGATAGGTTTCAGCTCCATTTCAGACCAAAGTACTTTTCTAGTAGGTAAAAGATCACGTCGGAATCTGTCTGAGTGTTGCACTGAGGTAGTTTTGTAAGCGAAATTTCTCGCATGATCTTGTTGACTAGACCGTAGTCCTTGGGCCGCATTTCAATGTAACCGTAGCCCTTCAAGAACTGGCTACTTCTGATTGGGAATTCTTTGTTACGAAAGACTATCTTGTCACCCGGGTAGAACCTGCACTCGTCATACTCGAAGTAGCCTCGCTCATTCATCTGCCGGAGATAGGGTTGCACCCGATTGGAAAAAGTCTTCTCTGCAAGAAATACATAGAGGTCTATTAGATTCTTTATGTCCTTCTGCTTGTTGAAATTTAGCCCCATAAATAGGCCAGACTCGTCGAATGACAGCTTAATCTTCTTGCCACTGGACAAGGTTATATGGAGATAGGCACTTTCAGCCTCGCCAACCTTCAGGAAGTTCATACGTTGCGTCGTCATAACTCGGGAAAAGAAGAGATTTGTGATCTCGTCAAACCGATACGAAGAGCCCTTATGAATGAAACCATCGGCAGTCACCTGAAATACGTTGTATTGGCTCTTCTCGAACAGCATGTGATGGGCTCCTGAAATCTAACGTTACTGCTGAGGTGCTGGTGAAGCGCGTAGCGTGTCACCAGTAGCCCCCAGCCCATTGTTGGCTGCGTCTTTGATGGCCTCAAGCATTCCGCGATATTTCTGCTGGTAAACATCTGCATATCGTTCAGTGAAAGACTCAATACTATCGCCAACCCGAATCATCCAATAGAAGTAATAATGATCCTTTTTACTCGATAAGCGTGGTAGGGTTAACTCGGTATGGTGATTCAGTCCTCGTTTCGCGATTCGGCATTGTCCCGGCTGAATTCGGGGCAGTCCCGCTTCGTTGTCTAAGAACGCTGCTACGTATGCATTGCCATAGACAAGATTTTTCTCAATGCCTGGGAACTCAAGTCTCTGATGGTAAGAAAATTGGCCGCGGGCGATGCTTGTCGCAAGCATTATGTCGTGCTGTAAAACCGCGCGGTTCAATTCCTCGACAACCTCTAAGAGCGCCTGTAACTGATTGTCCAAGCTCTCATGATCGTTAACAAACAGAACTGCACAATCCGAAATAAAAATGCCATGTACACGCGGATGTGTATGTAGAACCTGGTAGCCTGATGTGTAGAAATGATCAAGTGCTTTTACGGCGCGGTTGTCATGCTTCATCATCTCTTTGAATCCCGAGATATCAGCAAAAGCAGCGAAGGTTTCCCCATTATAGTCTGGTATCGGCATCCTTAGCCCTCCTTACAGCCAACGATAGGACGGATGGCCGAAGGCCAAGCGAGCCTTAGCGAGCGGTCCGTCCTATCAGTGGAATAGAGGGAAAACATTCTACCATATCAAAAACATAGATGGAAAGATTTTCCACTTATTACGATTTAAGTGGGAAAAATGGAAAATATTAAAATTGCATAATAAGGCTTCCAGACCGCCCTCCAATGGTGACCCATCTTAAACCGGACACTTCGGTTCTACCAAAACTATTAAAAACATCTTGACAAATAGCTCACCCGGAGTATATTAAACTACAAAATTAAAATTTTAGATAATTAACAAATTTTAAAACATGCGAAACAATATTGAGGTGAAGAAAAATGCCTTTGATCAAAGTAAAGCAAAACTACCAAATCACGCTACCCAATAGCTTGCGCAAACATTTAAACATTGCCGTAGGCGACTACATGGAGGTAGACAAGCAGGACGGTGAAATTGTGTTGAAGCCGGTCAAATTTGTGCATCCTGAACAGGCCTATTTTTACAGCAAGGAATGGCAGCATGACGAGGCTGAAGCCGATAAAGATATTGCCAAAGGGAGGATGCTTGGCCCGTTTGACAACGTGGATGATTTTGCGAAAGAGATGGAAAGCTAACCGTCAAGAGAATGAAATTATATCCGACAGAGAAGTTTAAAAAGCAATATCGCAAGCTTCCGCCAGTGATTCAGGATCTTGTAAAAAAGCAGCTGGCGTTTTTACTATCCAACCCCAAACACCCATCTCTAAATATAAAAAAGATGAACGACCCTCGGAATATATGGGAAGGCCGGGTAACATATAGTTATCGCTTTACTTTCCAAATCGACGGTGAGCTCTACATTTTGCGGACTATCGGCACACACGACACATTAAACAAACCGTAAACCCATTGTGGTATGCTTCCCCGTGAACAGTCTTACAGTTATTTGGTCGTGAATCTGGTCGGGACTTGAACGGTTTTGAGGGGTTTTGGCTGGTTAAAATCCTCAATAAAATTGCGGAATAAGGCTTCCCGGACGCGCTCTCACGCCGGAAACTCGGGTTCGAACCCCGGTGGGACCACCAAATAAATACAGAATGGCTTGATGTTCTCATCAAGCCATTTTTCTTTTTCTGCCGTCATCCCCCACCAAAATAGGGTGTTTATGGCAGGGAAAAAGTACCTCCCGGTACTCTCAGAAATATGCCGTCTAGGAGTCGATGTCTTGGCCTCCGGCTGTATGTGGCCTCCGGCTGTATGTGGCCTGGGGCGTCACTGTTTGCTAGACGGAGCCGTCTACGGCGAAGAGGGATTGGATTTTATTTTCGCGGAAGAGCCTCAGGCAGGCCTCCACGACTTTCTCATCGTACAGGATCCCTTTCTGCGCATCGATCTCCTTCATCGCAGCTTCGACCCCAAGTGCCGGCCGATGAACGCGGTGCGACGTGACCGCTTCAACGACATCGGCCACCGCGAGGATCCGCGCCTCCATGAGAATCGCTTGTCCCTTCAACCCCCGCGGATAGCCGGATCCGTCCATCCTTTCGTGGTGCTGGCGAATGATTTCCGCGATCGGCCAGAGGAACTCGATGTCCTTGAGAATGTTGTAGGCTGTATCGGGGTGCATCCTCACGAGGTCGAGTTCCAGTTCCGAAAGATTGCTCGGTTTGCTCAGGATATCGACGGGTACCCAAATCTTGCCGATGTCGTGGATCGTCCCCGCGGTTCTGATGGCCTCCATGCTGTCCTGGGAGAGGCCCATCTCCTCGGCGATGCCGCGTGCGAGATTCGCCACCTTCCTCTGATGACCGGACGCGTAGGAGTCCCTTGCCTCCGTCATGGCAGATGTTGCTTGAATGATAGTGGTCAATACGTTCCCCATCGTCTCAAATCGCTGAAGGATCTCATCCTCTTTCCGTTTCCGCTCGGAAATGTCGCGGATGGCTGCGATGTGGACGAATCGATCATTGCGGAGGAAATGCCGGGCGGCGATCTCGCAGGGAAAGACCGTCCCGTCCTTCTTCCTGTGGTATCGGAGCGGAACACAGCCCTTGTGCGTCAGTGTCGCATGCCTCGTCCGCGCGGGTTCGTCCGAAAGGTCGGCCTGGTTCATCTTGAGGAGTTCCTCGTGTCCGTATCCGTAAAGAACGGTCGCCGAATCGTTGGCTTCCAGGATGGCGCCCGTTTCGTTGTCGATGAGGAAGATCGCGTCGGACTCCATGTTGAAGAGCTGCCGGTACTTCTCTTCGCTCTCCCTCAGGGCATCCATCATCTCCCTCATTCTCGTGATGTCCCGGGCGATCCCATAGACCCCGTAGGTGCGACCGCTTACGATCATCGGGATATTGGTGACCTGGACGTGGAAGGGTGTCCCGTCTTTCTTGCGGCATTCGATTTCGTACGTCTGTGATTCGCCCTGAAAAGCCTTTCGAAAATGATCCCATGTCCTCTGAAGATCATGAGCGGCGATGATGCGATCAAAGGTCATAAGACGCAGTTCCGGCATCGAATATCCGGTCAACAATACTGTCTGCGAATTGGCGGTTATGAACCATCCGTCAGGATCGAAACAGTAGACCGCGTCGGGGCTGTAATCGAAGAGGGAACGAAATTTCTGTTCGCTTTCCTGCAGCGCCTTCTCGATTTCCTCGCTGCCGGTGACATCGACAAGATTTACGAACAGATAGAGCTTTCCGCCAAGAGAGCAAGGCATGACAGACTTGAAGACCCTTCGACCGCTCTTAGGGGAAATCAGAGTCTCGTCCAGCGGCTCTTCCTCAGGCCGGAGATCATCCACTCTTGCCTGATCAATTTGCTTGCGCGTGGAGATGAGGTTTTGACAGATCCCTTCGAGGCTGCACTCTCCATCAACCATTCCGAAGAGATCGACAGCTGCTTTGTTGGCCTGTATGACGGTGCCGGTTTGTCCGTCGACAAGGACCATGCCCGCGCTGACCCTGTCACAGAGTTTGTTTTCAATGGAAACAGGTTTCTTGTTTGCTACGCCCTTCTGCTGTGCCTCCGGTTGAACCTCGTCATTCACGTATCCGAACCCCCTAAATCATAAGTCAGCTGCTTAAATGTAAGGGAAGTTACACAAGCCGTGTGAATTTGTCCACAAGTTAATCGATCATTCTCTAATAATATTAATCCGTTATATTTTGTTTAGCAAATTCCGGCAGTTTGATATTGTTTCAAGTGCTTTGTCTTCAATTTTCTATTATACGAATAGTCATGTTGTTATGTCTTGTTTTTCATAACTACGCGCGCTGTCTGTTTGCCGACCTCGAACCGTTACGATTTGACGGAGGCTGGAACGGATGATTGAGACGCCGGATCTCGCGCTTGGTAGCCATTTTCCCGGAACGTTTCCGGCTGCGGCGGCTTTTTTGCCCCCTACCTTAGGAGAACATTTCAAGCGATAAAGCAGCATTCTTCATCGAATCCGCAAAGCAAGCTGGTGTGGGTAGGCCGCTGCATGGGATGGCTGTTGCCCCCAAGTGTAAGGAGGAAAAGCAAAAGAAGGGTGACCTTCCCGGCTTATGAGCCAGAAAAGATTGCATGGGCCATTCTGAAACTTAAAGAGATAGCAGCGCGTCTTGCTTGGGGAGTATACCTATGGCAGCGTATGTTATTGTTCAAGTCGAAGAAGTCTCAGACGGGGCAGGTTTAGGAAAGTACTGGTGCTGTAAGAGGGTTTCGGGCGTTGTTGCACCGACAAAAATAGAGGTGTACCCATGGCTCTGTATCTCATGCGGCACGGAGAGGCCGTCCTCAAGGAAATGAACGCCGACCGCCCGTTGTCGGACCGGGGCGAGAGGGAAGTAAGGCGCACGGCGGCGATGGCCGCAGGGAAGAACATCACCGTCGCCAGGATCTTTCACAGCGGCAAGAAGCGGGCGATGCAGACGGCGATGATCGCCCGGGAATATCTGCAGCCGCCCCCGGGGGTGGCCGAGACGGCGGGGATCGCCCCGAAAGACGACATCGCCAACGTCCTGCCCCTGATTGAAAAAGAGGACGACATCATGATCGTCGGCCACCTGCCGTTTCTCGAGAAGCTGGCGGCCTATCTCGTCACGGGGAATCAGGACAAGCGGATCGTCGAGCTCCCTACGGGCGGGATCGTCCGTCTTGACAGGGGAAAAAGGAAAGGCGTCTGGAAGGTCGCTTGGAAGCTGGCGCCGTAGATTCTGGCCCATGGGCGGTCGGCTCGATGGCGTCTTCAGTAGCCGTACTTCTCCAGTTCATCCGGATCGACGAAATTTCCGTCCTGAAGATGCAGGGCATGCATGAATTCGTGGCCGATGCACGCCGGGCAGACCACGATCTTTCCATTGATCCTCTTGCCCCGGATGCGGATCACGCCGTCGGGATGGGAGTAGTTCGCAACGACGCCCCGGTGGAGCGCATCCGGATTGCCCATCACGATCACCTTCACCGTGATTTCCTTTTCGTGGTGGAGGGTGGGATCGGGCGGCAGGGCCTCGAATCCCCGCCACTGCGCGTCGAATCCTTCCATTCGGGCGATCGTGGAAGAGGGGACGCAGCCGCAGGTCAGGGCGACGGCGAGGAGCAGGAGAAGAATCAGCCGGCCTGCGGCGGATCTGCCGGGGATTCCCCGTTTGCGCGGCCCCTGGGTGCCGTCGCCGGTCCTGGCAGAAGACGCGGATGAATTGAAGCTCTCCGGAGCAAGCTCCGGAGAATCTTCGATCTCCAGGGAAGGGATCTCAAACAGGATCAGGATCCGCCCGCTTATCCCGCAGCAAGCTGCGAGGAATGCGCTCGCCGGTGGACTCATGATGCCGATTTGCATGCCCTAAATTCCTCGTTTTCTCCCCGCCGTGCAGGACCTCCGGAATCCCCTTCAACTCTTTTCCTGATCAGGGGACGCCGTGCCTTTTCAACCCGGCACTTCCCGTCTCGTTCATTTCCGGCCGTCGTCCGCAGGGCGGCCGATGATCGCCTATGATAGTTGCCTCCGGCAGCCCCTACAATCAGGGAAGAAGCCGTTCCCGGCTTCACGGAACCTGAAAAGAGGCGAGCCGTTGTCGCGGAAGGGATTCCGGGATGCGCTTCGGATGTGAAGGCCGCTTTACACAATCCTGTTGTCAAGGTCCGCAAACGGCATTTCCGACAAAAGCGAAATCCAGAATTTGCAGGTTGACAAACTGCTTCCAATCTTATATAGGACAAAAAAAGTCTTATTTAAGAAGGTGCAACCGTGCTTCACCTGACCCGCAGGGCCGACTACGCGATCCGAGGGATGGTTTTCCTGGCGACGAAGCCCGGGCAGGAGATGGCTTCTCTCAAGGAGATTGCGGCACAGGTAGATGTGCCGCAAGCCCTCCTGGCCAAGATATTTCAGCAATTCGGGAAGTTCGGACTGGTGCGGTCCTGTCGCGGCACGGGTGGCGGATTCATCTTGGGGCGATCCCCCGAGAAGATAACGCTTCTGGAGATTGTCGAAGCAGCGGAGGGACCGATCAGCATGAACCGCTGCCTTGTGGGCAAAGGCCTGTGTGATCGGGAGAAATTCTGTACCGTTCATCCTGTGTGGATGGAGGTACAGGATAAAATGAAGGATATTCTCGGGAGCGTTACACTGAAGGATCTTGCGGGAGGATAATTTTTTTGTCACAATACAGGATAAATAAGATCCTTTAAGTACTAAATGGTCGTACGGCGGTTGATCTGCCAGAATTTCAAATTCATCTGAGAGGAGATCTAAAATGAAAAAATTTGTGTGTTCTGTTTGCGGTTACGTTCATCAGGGCGACACTGCTCCGGAGAACTGCCCACAGTGCAAGGCGCCGGCTTCAAAGTTCAAGGAGCAGAGCGCCAGTGAAATGACATGGGCGGATGAGCATGCTGTGGGTGTCGCCAGGGGAGTCGATGCGGGAATTCTGGAGGGACTCCGGATGAATTTCACCGGTGAATGCACGGAAGTCGGGATGTATCTGGCCATGAGCCGCCAGGCCGAGCGGGAAGGATTCATCGAAGTGGCGGAAGCCTACAAGCGGATTGCCCTGGAAGAGGCCGACCATGCGGCGAAATTCGCTGAGCTGCTCGGGGAAGTCGTCATGCCCGATACAAAGACCAATCTCCAGATGCGTCTCGACGCGGAGAACGGCGCCTGCAAGGGCAAGAAGGAACTCGCCGTCATGGCCAAGAAACTGAATCTGGACGCCATCCACGACACGGTTCATGAGATGTGCAGGGACGAAGCCCGTCACGGAAAGGTTTTCCAGGGTCTTCTGAATCGTTATTTCCGGTAAAATGACCGTTGGGCACCGGGAACACCGATGATTCCGGAATCATGCCCGAGGCCTCCTGGCCGTGGACCGACGCAGGTTTACGGTACAGAGGGCCCGGGCAGAATACACGGACAGCGCAGGGATCGAAGAGAAATCTCGATTTGCAGAACCGGTGTGAAAGAAACCTTGCACCAATACGTGGATACAGGCATGGAATATGGGAGAGAGCAATGGAGTCGAAGATCGCCAAGGCAGGACCCTACGTGATGGATGTGTAGCCGGGCAAGTATTCGTGGTGCAGTTGCGGCTACTCCGAAGGACAGCCGTTCTGCGACGGATCGCACGAGCGGCTCAACACCGGCATGACGCCCATCGAAGTGGAGGTGACGTACCCGAAGAAGGTCGCATGGTGCGGCTGCAAGAAGACCAAGAAGCCTCCCTATTGCGACGGCGTCACGCACAACAGGCTCTAAAAGGCTCCGCAGTCTCACATTGGCTTTGTTGACTTACAGCGCCGTCTTTCTTATATATTCCTGCCCAAGGATCTGGAATGCCGGGACCGGTGATTTGCCGGGCATGAGTTCGGGAGGCCCACGATGTACCGGGGAATCCCCCCCGGCATGCTGTCACCGGAGAGTCAGCGGATCGATTTGTGCGGAAGAGGGTTGGCGGCCGTGCCGGAAGGGATCGTTCCCCCGAGAGAAACCATTCAGATGGATGACCGGAAGGATATCGGGATCTCCAAGAACAGGGTGGAAGCGCTCGTCGACGGCATTTTCGCCTTTGCGATGACCCTGCTCGTCACCGGCCTCGTCATCCCCCACATCTCGAAAACAGACGCCGAGGCGAGGCTCGCCGCAGCCATTGCCGGGATGCAGTCCGAATTCATCTCCTTCCTGGTCGCCTTCTTTGTCCTCGCTTCTTTCTGGCACCGGCACAACCTGCAGTTTCAACGTGTCCGCAGAATCGACGCCGGCATCATGAGGATCACGCTGCTCACCCTCGCTTGCGTGGTCCTGATGCCGTTTACGACGAATATCAGCGGTGACTATTCGCATGTGCAGTTCGCCGTCGACCTCTTCCATGTCAACATGTTCGGCCTCGGGCTGTGCTTCCTCACGCAGTGGTGGTATCTGACGAGAAACCTCCATGTCACATCCATGCCGATCGGCGGCCGCGATGCCGCGAACGGGATGCGCTGGGCTCTGATCACGCCGGCCGTCTCTGTGCTGGGATTCGGCCTTTCCTTTGTCAATCCATCCTGGTCGATGGCGACCTACCTGCTGATCATTCCCTGCGGCGCCGTCGTGAGGAGAATCGGCCGTCGTCCTGAGCCGTGAGGCCCGTATTTCGTTCACTCAAAAGATCTTCCCCATGATAGGCCTCGCATTACGATAGAACTGAGGACTTTCCTCAGGGATACGGCGCCGGAGCCGGCATCCTCCGGCAATTCTGATCGTTCCCGGACCGGCAGGCCGGCTCCCGGAAAGAACCGCGCCGCCGATCGCGGGCGAGGCTGCGGTCAGCAATTTCCCTGTTGACGGGTTATGGGATTTTGTGTAAGGGAAAGGCCACTGCCGGATTGGGGGATCGTTCAATGGCAGGACAACGGACTCTGACTCCGTGAATCAAGGTTCGAATCCTTGTCCCCCAGCCATAAATACTGGGCCTCCGAGAGGAGGTCTTTTTCTTTTTGTCCACGTTTGTCTACATCGGTTGGCCGGCTCTCCAGGATCGCCCAGGAACAACGATCTCGCCGAGATCCCGTCAAAAAAACTACCTTCCCGTCGTGATTCGGCATACCTCTCCCCGCCTGCATGGGAAGGTAATCGAAATCGATCCTGCTGACGAAAATTCCGCCATAGCTTTTCTTGCACCGAATTTCTTTGAACCCGTTCTTTCCTTTGTCGGAACATCGTAGTATCATGAACTTGTTATGGAAAAAATCCAATCCCGGCCTCACGGAGGGGCTGCCATGAAACCCCGGATTACGCTCATCACCCTTGGCGTCGAGGACCTGCAGAGGGCGGTCCGGTTCTACCGTGACGGTCTTGGTCTAAAGACCGAGGGTATTGTCGGGACGGAATTCGAGTATGGCGCGGTCGCCTTTTTCGACTTGCAGACGGATCTGAAGCTCGCGCTTTGGCCGAGAACGAGCATTGCCCGCGATACGGGCATCGCTCCGGGCAGCCCGAACCCGACCGAATTCACGATCGGGCACAACGTCTCTTCGAAGGTCGAGGTCGACGCTGTGATGGGGCAGGCTGAAAAGGCGGGCGCAGTGATCGTAAAGCCGGCGCATGACACGTTTTGGGGCGGTTACGCGGGCTACTTCCAGGATCCTGACGGGCACATATGGGAGGTCGTATGGAATCCCCAATGGCCGGTCTCGGGTTGATGCATCACCTCGGGTTGCAGCGGGGAAGCTAAGCGCGTTCCCTCCTGAGATTTTGAGTTCGCCGGCCCGGACAGTGTTCTACCGCTTCCGCGGCATCTTCCTCCCACCTTTGTTATGTCAGATTTGACAAGAGCGGACCCGTCATTATTTTAAAGTTGCGTCCTGGTTGACGGGCGGAGCAGCGGGAAGGAAGAGTTTTGAAAGAGAAGGCCTGCGGGCTCCGGAGGGACAGCCGGCAAGGAAAGGACGACTGAGTGAGGAGGTAAGACAGATGAAAAGATCTCTGCTGAAGACATTCGTGATTGCGGCCAGTTTGGTCGTTGGCTTGTTGTTTGGTCAGGGCGCATTTGCTGCTGCCGGACCGGGTGGACAGGTGATCGGAGAGGGGGGCAATCCGGGCGCGTGGACCCTGGATATGCCGGTGGCGGACCTGGAAGGGTTCAGGGGGAATGAGCCCATCGACACCTTCATGGGTACTGTGACGTCTGTGGGAAAGATGAAAGGCGTGAAAGACGGGGTTCAACTGACGCTGAAGGAGAGGGGCGGCAGCACATACACTGTGCTACTGGGGCCCGGCTGGTTCATCAACAATCAGTCCCTCAAGTTTGTCGCGAAGGACAAGATCGAAGTGAGGGGCAAGCGAGTGGGATTCAACATCGTTGCCTCCGAGGTTTCGAAGGGTGACTGGACCATGAGGCTTCGCAATGAGGCGGACGGCACGCCCGAATGGCAGTGCTGCTTCCTCCGCGAAAAAAAGATGTAGCGACAAGACCCGTTCTTTGATCTTGTCGGAGGAGGGAATCACATCGAAGTGAAGATCGTCGGCCGGGAGAAAGGCGATATTGATCGACCGGCGAAGAACAAGCGGTTGTCCGGTGTCCGGGCAACCGCTTTTTTCTTGCAGTCTTTCTGCAGCGAGAACTCGATTTCTGATTTTCGGGGAAATACGGCGATCCACCCTTCAGGGCATGCTCGGGATCCGTCCGTCCGGTCTTGAAAGCGGTTCCGCCGAAAGGCCCGCCACCGCCCGGGGGCCGGAGCTGCCCAGAAGACTTTCCCAGGCGCCCGCCTTTTTGGGCGGGAGGGCCGCGCGCATCCTTCCGATGCGCAGCGAATTGCCGATGACGAAAAGGGAACTCGCCGCCATAGCCCCGGCGGCAACGATGGGGTGAAGGAGGCCGGAAAAGGCGAGGGGGATGGAGATGACGTTGTAGAAGAAGGCCCAGAAGATGTTCTGCCTTACGATGCGGAATGTCCTTCTCGAAAGCCGGATGCACTCGGGTACAAGCAGGAGGTCGTCCCTGATGAGAACGACACCGGCCCCTTCCACGGCGATGTCGCTGCCGCGGCCCATGGCCACCCCGGTTGTCGCCTGAACGAGGGCCGGCGCATCGTTGATGCCGTCGCCGACCATCATGACCCTTGTTCCCTGCTCCTCCATCCGTTGGATGAATTTCCTCTTCCCGACGGGGTCCACACCCGAAAGCGTATGGCCGATGCCGGCCCTCCGCGCGACGGCGCGGGTGGTTCGGTCGTTGTCCCCGCTGACGATCGAGACGGCGCAGTTCATCGTCATGAGGTTCTTCACTGCGGCGGCGGCCTCGTCTCGCAGGCGGTCGGAGACGATCAGGATCGCCCGAAGCGAGCCGCCCCATCCCACGTACACGGCGGTGTCGCCATCCTTTTCACAGGACTCCACGATGTCCGGAAGATCCGCGCGTCCGGAGACCGGAATGCCGTTTTCCTCCAGCCAATCGGAATTTCCGATCGCCACTTTCCTGGTTCCGACGTCCGCGGCGACGCCCCGCCCGGGCATCGCCCGGAAGCCCGAAACGACGGGCGGTACCGATGGGAGCGCCTTTGTCGCCGCCGCAATGGCCCGGCCGATGCTGTGTTCGGACTTCTCCTCCGCCGCGCCGGCGATGGCGATGACCTCATCGCTACGGAGTGCCGGGTCGAGGACGACCGTTTCCCTCAGAAGCGGCCTGCCGGCCGTGAGCGTCCCCGTCTTGTCGAAGACCACGTGGCCGGTCCGGTCCGCGTTCTCCACCGTATCGGCGTTCTTGATCAGGATTCCCTTTGCCGCCGCCACCGAGGCGAACATCACGAGCGCCAGCGGCGTCGCCAGACCCAGGCTGCAGGGGCAGGCGATCACCAGTACGGAGATTCCCGCCATCACGGCGCGGTTCACCGGGGCACCTTGGGAAAGGTGAAAGACAAGCGCCGTCAGCGCGAGGACGAGGACGGCCGGGACGACATACCCGACGACCCGGTCGGCGATGCCCTGGATCTTCGGCCTTCCCGCCTGGGCCTCTTCGACGGCCCTGATGATGCCGGCAAGCACGCTCTTCTCGCCCGTCCCGGTCACCTGGAAGACGAACGAGCCGTAAAGGTTCGTGCTCCCCTCGATCACAGGATCGCCTGTGCCTTTCGGAACCGGCCGGACCTCACCGGTGACCAGCGATTCATCCGCTTCGGAAGCGCCACTGCGGACGGTTCCGTCCAGGGGGATCCGCTCGCCTGGAACGACTTCCACGAGGTCGCCCGGCTTCACGGATTCCAGGGGGACCACCCGCCGCCGACCGTCGGCGTCGACCGTCCTCGCTTCCCGGGGCCTCAGTTCCGCAAGGCGCGCGGCGGTTTCGGATGCCTTTCCCCGGGCAGTCGTTTCGACAAGCCTGCCGAGGAGGACGAGGGTGACGATCATGGCCGACGTGTCGAAGTAGACCTCGCCGCCCGCAAACATCGAGCAGATGCTGAACGCGAAAGCCGCTCCCGTGCCGATCGCCACCAGCGAATCCATGGTGAACTGCAGCCGGACCAGCGAGCGGATCGCACCCGTGAAGAAGGGGCGGCCCGCATAGAGGAGAACCGGCAGCGTCAGGAACAGGGCGATCACCTCGAACGTCCGTTTCGTCGCGGCGTCGATACCCTGGAAGTAACCCGTGTACAGGGCGGTGCTCAGCATCATCAGCTGCGCGGAGACGAACCCGGCTGTCCCGAACCGGATGAGGAGGTCCCGCCGTTCCGCACGCCGCTCCCGGAACTGGCCGGACTCCGACCAGGGTCTGGGGCGGTACCCGATCGATTCGATCCGCCTCAGGATCTGTTCTAGGCTGACGCGGCCGGGATCCCACCGGACACGCGTCCGGCCGGTCGCGTAGCTGACGCTGGCGCGGTCGATTCCCGGTATTTTCTCCAGCATCCGTTCATTGAGCCAGACGCAGGAGGCACAGCGGATGCCGTCGATCACCAGATCGAGTTCGCATCTCCCCCCCGCCTGCCGGATCGATCCGGCGAAAAGGGAAGAAGCGGCGGCGCCGGCCGCAGGGGCGGGCAGCGGAGGAGCGCCTTCCCCGGTCCGCCGTTGGTAGAACCGGGAGAGTCCTTCTTCGTGGATGAGCCGATAGATGCCGCGGCATCCGTGGCAGCAGAAGATCCTGCGCCGGCCGCCGACTTCGTCGCAGACCGAATCCCGATCGGGAAATTCGAGCAGGCAGTGGTCACACCTGGACATGGATCCCTATCGCCCTTGTCAGAAAAAGCAGTCCCATGATGATGACCGCGAAGCCTCCGGCCGCGGCGAGCCGGCGCTTCATCCTGCCGCCGACGAATCCGATCAGCGAGGCGAACAGCAGCATGGCCGGAAGGGTGCCCAGGCCGAAGGCGATCATTGTGGCCGTCCCCTCGAGGAGGCCGCCCGACCCCGCGGCGCCGATGAAGAGGGAATAGGAGAGACCGCAGGGAATAAGGCCCAGAAGGATGCCGAGAGGATAATATTTCCAGTTCGACTCGGCTTCGACAATCAGCCGGGTGAACTTCAGCAGGCCGGCGCCCCTTGCCCAGGCGGAGGAGGGAAACGGCAGGAGGCCGGCGATCCGCAGGCCGGCCCCGACCATGAAAAGCCCGGCCAGCACGGATGCAAGGTTCTGAACCCCGGCGAGCTTCCCGGCGGTGTCGACGAAGGCGCCGCTCAGACCCATCAGGGCGCCCACAAAGGCATAGGCCGTGATCCGGCCGGCGCTGTAGGCAAGGCTCGGCCCGAGGGCGGCAAGGGACCGGATTCGGCCCTGAACAGGGAGCGTGTAAGCGGCCGCGATGGGGCCGCACATCCCGATGCAGTGCCCGAAGCCGCCGAAGAATCCCGCGGCGAGGGCCAGAGGAAGGAGCGTATCCACTATTTCACCCGGAAGGTAAACCATGCCCGCTGCGGCGAGCCGTCCGGCCGGGCCGGGTGGCGGACGAAGGTATCGGCCTGCCAGAGCCCGTCGCCGCTCGGGCACTTCACGATGACCCCGCGCCCCCTGTAGATCCCGTTGCCCTGATGGGAGAGTTTCACGGTGTTGGGCGCCATGGTCATGCGGGGCATCGACAGGTCGACGGCCACGTCGCCGTCTGTCACGGGAACGCCGCCCTGCTTCAGGTCTACGCGGAAGACGACGGTCTTCATCGTCGCCACGGGTTTCGGCGTGATGTCGAACGCGACGGTCAGGCCGGTTTCAGGGAGTTGCTTCAGGCAGGGGCCGAGGTCGATGGCGCAGTCGGCGGCCATGCCGCCGCCGACTGCGGGGAGAGGCGCCGCGGCCCACGCAAGAACCACCGCTGCCGTCGCGGCAGCGAAAAGGGCAGTCGGACTGCGCAAATCTCTCCCCCTCCATGAAGCGGCCGTCTGAAGGTGCCGCCTGTCACTTCACCGGCCCGGTCATCACGAAGTCATTCGCCTTCATCTCCCCATGACAGGCGATGCACTGACCGACCCTTCCCTCGGCTTCGATCTTCCCGTCCGGGTCGAACAGGAACCAGTACCAGTCCCCTGCCTCGGGGTTGTATCCCTTGATCTTGATCTTGACGGCAAGATTCCTGAGTTTGCTGTCCGCATCGCGGTTTTCCATGACGATGAGGGAACCGAAGGCCATCCCTTGCCGCTTCCCGATCGACTGATAGGCAGCGGGATTGACATACCGGGTGAGAACCGGGCCGTGCGGACCCTTGGCCGGCGCGGCCGGCTCCTTGCCCGGCCAGAGCTGCCACCGGGCATAGGGTGTGTCCTTGGTCAGGTAGAGAAAGAACTTCGCCCCGTCCAGCCCGAATGCCTTGTAGTCGCAGGGGCGCGAATCGTCGCCGCCGGCAAGCCCCGCGACACCCGCTCCGACGATGAGAATGAGCAGCGACAGAAACGTCGTTTTCATGCTTCTTGAATTCACGACTTATCCCCCTGAAACGGAATCTCCCCAGTACGCGACGAGGTAATAGATTCCCCAGACAAGCAGCACCGCGTAGATGACCATCAGCCAGGCCGGGACGCGCCCCTCGTAGGATTCCACGTCCGGTGCGTACCGTTCCTTCGATTCCTGCTCCATCGCCGCTCACCGCCCTTTCCCGATACGACCGTTGCCTGTCTGCTGCGGTACACGGCCGGGCGGCAGTCTCCGGCTGCGTACCGCAGCATGGCCGTCCCGTCTCTAATGCCTTCCGGGATCGAGTTTGCTGCCTCGGTTCGACCAGAGGATATAGGCCTCTAGTGCCTTCATGGCGTCCGAATCCGGGTCGAGCGTTTCCCCTTCGTTCGGTTTCTCGATGCACCAGTTGATCATGTCCCGGAGGGTCGAGAACTTGTTGATCTGCTCCTGGAACTTGGGGAACTCGTAGGGGTGCGTGTCGACGGCGAAGGGATGGCACATGGCGCAGGCCATCCCGGTCCGTGAGAGTTTTGTCCCCATCTTCTGCTCCGTGGCGGCATCGCCATGGAACAGAAGATCACCGATCCGGACCTGCTCCATGAAGACATCCTCGAAGGCCTTGAGCTGTTCCGGCGTATGCTTGACCTTGTGGGCCTTGACGGCGGCGGCCCCGAAGAGGCCGATCCCCAGACAGATGCAAAGACTGACCGCAAGACGCATCCAACCTTTTTTCATGGTTTCTTCCTCCTGCAAGCCATGCCCGGCGGCATGGAATCGATGTCATAAGCGCCCGATCTCTCACGGGGCCGCTAGGGCCTGTCGGCAATGCGCGGGCTGAGGATCTGGTTCACGTTGTCGCCCGTCCCGGAATCGACCTGCGTCTGGGTGAAGATGTCCTTCCGCCACATCATGTATTCATGATTCACGCGCTCCGCAGCGGTCATCGTCAGTTTTCCCCATCCCACCCCGTCGAAGTGGTCCCCCGGATCGACCCGGACCATCGGGACGGTGAGCGCAGGGACCCCCTCGGGCGGGTAGGGCCAGTTCCAGGAGGTGGCGAGCATGCCGATCGACCGCATCCGGCCGATCTCATTGTACAGCACCTGGTGCGTATGGCCGTGGATGCTCGTCACCTTCGCGAAGGGTTCAAGAATCCGCTGCACGTCCCGCCAGTCGCGCACCCAGAAATTCCAGGGAGGGTAGTACTCGTAGAGGGGGTTGTGGCTGAAGATGATCACCGGCTTGTCCTTCGGCCAGTTCGACAGCGTTTTCTCCAGCCACTCCAGCTGGTCGGCGCCGACGCCGGCCCATGGCCCCGCCACCGAGCCGTCCAGGGTCGCCATGTGCCCCATCCGTTCCTGGGGCGTCATCTTCTTGGCGGACCAGTAGTCCGGCCCGCGGCTGATCGTGTCGAGTCCGATGAAACGGACCCCCTTGTGGTCGAAGCTCCAGGGTTGCTTTCCGAACAACTTCATCCACATTGCGCCCATATCCAGATACCAGTCGTGCTCTCCGGGGATGAAATACTTCTTGATCGTCAGGCTCTTGAGGAGCTCGGCGCCGAGCTGGAGTTCGACGGGATCGCCGAGCTGGGCCAGGTCGCCTCCGAAAATCAGGAAATCCGGAGCCGGCTTCATCGCCTTCACGTCGTTGATCGCCCGCTCCGCCTTCTCGACAAAGCGGGTGTTGAGCGTCCTGGGATAGAGGTGGGTGTCCGAAATCCAGGCAAAGCGGAACTCCTGTGCACCATAGGCGACGTCCAGCGTGCTGATGATGGGGAACAGCCCCTGCGATACCGCGCCGATGGCGGCGCCGGCAACGAGGGACCGGTGGATGAAGGTGCGGCGGGTTATCCCCATCGCGGCCGCTCTCTCCTCCGCATCCATGTCCTTTCCTTTGATCCTGTCCTGTTTGTCCATGTCTTCCTCCTTCATTGACCCGATCCCGGTGCGGCGGGGGCGCAGATCATTTTTTCAGTTCGACGGTGGGTACCGTCACCGTTTCGCGAGGTTTTACCGTTACGGGGATCTCTTTGGCGCCGGTGTACTCCTGCCAGATGACGAGGGTGTGATTTCCCGGCGGCACGTCGCCGATCGTGAATGCCCCGTCCTTGCCGGTCATCATGTAGTAGGGGCTGTCCGCCACGTAGATCCAGGCCAGCATCCAGCCGTGGGCGTCGCATTCCACGCGGACCAGGCCCGGCCGCTGCAAGGGGCGCTCTACGCGCATGCCGCTCTTCGGCATGGCCACGTTGAACACCGTCGTTTTGATGAGAAAACCGTGCGTGTTGTGCAGCACCGGGTCATCATTGACGATCGCCACCTTCATTCCCGCCGGTATGACCTGAACCCGCGGATGGAACCGGCAGTCCTTGTTCACCAGCTCCGGCGTCTTCTGGGGCCGCTCCCATTTCTTTCCCTTCGCCACGCCTTTCAGGTAGACGATGGCCTCCGCGACCTTGTTCCCCGGACCGACGGCAACCTGGGCTTCGTCGCGGACGCCGCCGCAGACGTCCGGGTCTTTCGTCGGGATGACCTTGCGCGTCGGTACGCTGCCGTTGTACACGATGCTCCCCTTGATGACCCCGCCGTCCGGCACAGCCCCTTCCTCGTAGGCAACAGCCTCCGACGGCGGCATGCACGACAACAGCGCGGCCAGGATTGCCGCAAAAACCAAACCATGGGCTCTTTTCATCATTGTTCACCTCTCAGGAGTCCGTCTCGGGAACGCCGGTTTCTTCCAGCTCGCGCTCGAGCACCCGGTACTTCACATCCTCCGTGTCGTCCATCTGGCTCGACAGCACCGCCCAGACGAAGAAGGCCAGGGCGCTCAGCCCCATGCTCAGGGAAATCAGGAACCCGTAGACGACTGTTTTTTCAATCATCGTTTCCCATCCGCGGAAAGGCTCAGGACGAAATAGGTCAAGGCCCACCCGTCCTCCGGGCCTGCAAAGGAGTCGCCGAACGAGGGCATCGGGGTGCCGCTCAGACCGGTCATGAAGGTCCGGAAAATGTCGCCGGGCCGTGGGCCGCTCTTGAAGACCCCCCTGGTGAAGTTCGCCGGCGGGATCTTGTTGCCGAAATCGTCGACCTGCTCCTCCGACACGGGGCCGTCGCCCCTGCCTTCGTGCCCGTGGCACTCCCAGCATTTCATTTCCTCGAAGACCTTCTTTCCTTGTGCGATCAGCTCCGGCGTCGGCTTCGGCGGCCGGCCGATCGGAATCGGCGCATCCGGCGGATACTGTTTGAAATCCGGGGAAAAGGTCTTGACGAAGTGGACGGCGTCCCAGCGTTCCTCCTCGGCCAGATTGAACCACGGCGGCATGGCGGTCCCGCGGATGCCGACCGTGATGGTGCGGTAGATGTCCGCATCCAGGGGGACGGACCCCGTGGGGGTCGTCCTGAACTTGTACACGCCCGCGGTAAAGTCGCGCGGCAGGGCGATGGCGAAGCGGACCGTCTCGGGGGCCGCACCCTTCCCGTCTCCCTTTTCGCCGTGGCAGCCGAGGCATCGCCGTTCATAGACGGCCTTGCCGTGGGCGATGGCGGCGGCGCTTTCGAGGGACGACGAGCCGCCCTCGGCGATCTGGTAAGAAAAGGCGTCCCGCCACCGGCCCTTGTTCATCCCCAGGTTCTGCACGAACGCCGTCACCGCCTGCCCGTCTTCGCTGAGGAGGCGCTTCCCGTCTTCCGGATTGTCGTCGAAGAACCAGGTCATCCGCGGCATGACGGAATCGGGGACGACCATCCGGGGGTCGAAGAAATGCGCCGCATGCCAGTCGTCGCCGTATTTCCCACCCACCCTTGTGAGGTCCGGTCCGATCCTCCGCGTTCCGACGAGGTGGGGCAGGTCATGGGCGTATTCGCCGAATTCCGACACCGGCCCCCATCGCCGGTTCTCCCCCGCCGTCGGCCTGAGGTACTGGGAATGGCAGTACCAGCATCCTTCGCGCGTGTACACCTGCCTCCCCCTGAGGGTGAGACCGGCGTAGGGAGACGCCTCGGCCTTGAGCTCGGCCAGCTCGCCCAGGGGCGTTCGGACCGTTCTCGTGACGGTCGTCACGCGGTTCTCCTCCATCTGGTAGGGGAGGATCCCCTGCAGCAACAGCGCCAGGAAGAAGAATCCGAAACCCGCGACGAGCGCGACCGTCTTTGCCCGCTTCACGACACGATCTCCTTCGCCTTCCTACCCGACAGGAGGAGATTGATCCCCACGAGGGCGATCCCCACATCCATCGCAATGCCCGTCAGCGTCCGGAGAAACCAGTAGGGTTTCATGGTCACGACGCTGTCGACGAATTCCGCGCCTGCCATGAGCGCCGTTCCCTGGATCAGCCCCTGGACGATCAGGATGAGGATCATGGCGGAGATGCCGCCCATGATCATCCAGGTGCTCCAGCGCGCCGCACGCGCGTTGAATTCCCTCCCGGTGATCCTCGGCCAGACGTAGTAGCAGGCCGCCAGGACGAAAATCACGTATCCCCCGAATACCGTTGCGTGCGAATGGGCGATCACGAAATCGGTGAAGTGGGTCGGCTGCTGCAAACTACGGAGCGCCTCGAAGGAGCCCTGGACGCTGCCGATGAAGTACATCGCGGCCCCGAAGATCATCAGTTTCACGGAAAAGTCGGTCTGGAATTTCTCCCAGTTCCCCTTGAGGGTTCCGAAGAAGTTGACCACCACGGTCAGGACGGGGATGATCAGCATCATGCTGGCGAAGATGGCGACGGTCTGGGTCCAGGCGGGGATGGGGCTGTAGAGGTAATGGTGAATGCCCACGAAAGGGTAGAAGAAGGCCAGCGACCAGAAGCCGATGAGGGAGAGCTTGTGGCTGTAGAGGGGGCTCCGCGCCGAGGCCGGCAGGAAGAAATAGATGACGGCGAGCCCCGCCGGGGTGATCCAGAGGCCGACGACATAGTGGATGTACAGGCCGTGCAGCGCGATGTTGCCGATTCCCGGCGCCACGTAGGGGACGATCAGGTTCCCGTAGAGCAGGTTGATGCCGGTCCAGACGAGCGCCGCGACGATGTACCACAGCGAGACGAAGATCTTTTCCTCTTTGCGGCGGGCGATGGTCATGAACACCTGGTAGGCCACGATCAGGAGCGCCGCCGCCAGCAAGACCGGCAGAGGATTGGGAAACTCCGCCACCTCGAGCCCCTTGTTGTAGCCCAGGAGAAGGGAGACCGATGCGACCAGGAGGGTGCCGTTCCAGAGAACCAGGGGAAGCTTCGACCACTCCTCCCGGTGCATCCTGATGCCGGTGAGCTTCGGCACCATGTAATAGGCGAGCCCGAAGAAGACGGTCGAGAAGACCCCCAGGATCACGCCGTTGACGTGCAGCGGCCGCAGCCGCCCGAAATGGCTGAACTCCGAACTCAGGAATGTGGGAAAGTTGAATTTCAGCGAAAGGATGATTCCCAGCAGGGGGGCGAGCACCGCCCAGAAAAATCCCCAGACGAGCCAGGATCTCACGATTGTCCTGTTGACGAGTTCGTTACCGTTGCCGGCCATGCCCTTCCATCCTGACGCGTATTGCCTGTCTGCGGCGTGGTACAAGGCACCGGTTCACCATGAGAAATCGCCTTTGTTTTCGATGCCAACGGCCCGGAACCGCCACGACACTGAGAAGCGCGACGACGGACTCGTATAGTAAATCATAAGGACGGGGTGCGCGGAGGGCAATGTCAGTTCACGGTCAGGGAAGTCATAGGACATATCTACCATTGGGAGAGCGTTGCCCGGGAGGGAGATGACATCCTGTTTTCACTGCACAGAGACCGCGGTCTCCGGTCTCCGGCAGGGACGTCCTGCTCATCGAGAGAGGTGAAAAAGGGAGGAGGAGAGAAACGGGAAGGCGGCGGGGGGATTCCGCGTGGGGCCCCGGGCCGTATGCCGATGCGCATCCCGCCGCAACGGTTCCTGCGGGGATGGCGCACCGGCGGTATTCCTTGACTACTTACTTCTTCTGCATCTGCCCGGCAACGAGCCTCGCCCTGTTGAATTCCGGGGACGTGACGATGGAGCTTCTCGCGGCGGGGCTGTTTTGCGCCAGTTCTCTCATCTGGCTCACCCGCTCTTCGCTTGGGGGATGTGTGCTCATGGCATCGGCCAGGCTTTTCAAGAGCGGAGTCCCGCTCTTCTGCGCGTTCTTTTCCATCTGCAGGAGTTTTTCATAAAACTTCCCCACCTGGTCCTTGTCGTATCCGGCGCCGACGGCGATCCGGAATCCGATACGGTCGGCTTCGAGCTCGTCTTCCCGGGAGTTCGCCAGGAACTTGAACTTCTGTACCAGAAGGCCCCCGCCTGCGCCGGCGGCGCCTCCGATCATGGCCGCTTTCGCGAGGCAGGCCTTGTCGCCGTCCGGGCACAGCAGTCTTCCCAGTGCGAATCCCGCCGCGGCGCCGGCGATTGCCCCGCCGGCCGCGTAAAGCCATGTCTTGTTTTTGTCTTTCTCCATGGCATACATCCGCTCGGCCGCATGACGGGCCATGACGTGACCGACCTCGTGTCCGATGATTCCCGCCAGCTCCGCTTCGTTGGAGGCCATGGCGATGAGCGGGGCGGTCACAAAGATCTTCCCGGCCGGCAGCGCGAAAGCGTTCACGGTCGCCACATCGACGACGGTGAAGTCGTAGTGGTACGGGTTGCCCTCGAGGTTATTCGCCCGGACGATCTTCATGCCCAGATCGGAAATGTATTTCTGAAGTTCCGGGTTCTTGGCCGGCGGGTACTCCTTCTGCATTTCCGGCATGGCTTCTTCGGCCATGCGCCGTTCGTCCTGTACGGTCATGCCCGTTTCCTGACCGGTGTTGTCGCCTTCGCGATAGCGTGATCCGGTCGTGGAAGCGCATGAAACAACGAACAGCAATGAAATCAGGACCAATAGGGACAGCGTCTTTTTCATCGGTCGACACCTCTGAGGGTAATGAAGTGCTATTTCCTGCCCGCGACCTTGGCCCAGGAATCCCTCAGGGTCACGGTCCGGTTGAAGACCGGTTTTCCGGCGGCCGAATCGACGGGATCGGTGTAGAAATATCCCGTCCGCTCGAACTGGCAGATGCTCTCCGGAGGGGCGGATTTCAGGCTCGGCTCCACGCGGCAGTCCGGCAGGACCTCCAGGGACTTCGGGTTGACGTGATCCAGGTACCGGTCGCCGGCGCTCATCGGATCGGGGACGTCGAAGAGGCGGTCGTAGAGGCGCACTTCGGCCGGAACGGCATGGGCCGCCGACAGCCAATGGATCGTCGCATCGACCTTCCGTCCGTCCGGAGCGAAACCGCTCCGCGTCTCCGGGTCGTAGGTGCAGTGGATCTCCGTCACGTCGCCTGTTGCGGGATCCTTCACGACGCCCGTGCACTTGATGAAGTAGCCGTACCGGAGACGCACTTCTTTCCCCGGGCTCAGGCGATAAAATTTCTTGGGAGGGTTTTCCATGAAGTCGTCCCGCTCCACGTACAGGACACGGGAGAAGGGGACCTTGCGCGACCCGAGCTCCGCCTTCTGCGGATGGTAGGGGCAGTCGAATTCTTCGACCCGGTCCGCGGGGTAGTTGTCGATGACAACCCGCAGGGGACGGAGAACGGCCATGACACGCGGAGCCCTCTCGTTCAGGTCCTCCCGGACGCAATGCTCGAGGAGGGCCACATCCACTACGCTGTCGTTCTTGGCGACGCCGATGCGGTCGCAGAAGGTGCGGATCGCCTCGGGCGTATACCCCCGTCGCCGCATCCCCGCCAGGGTCGGCATCCGCGGATCGTCCCACCCCTGCACGAGCTTCTTTTCCACCAACTCGATCAGCCGGCGCTTGCTGAGGACGGTGTAGGTGAGGTTGAGGCGTGCGAACTCGATCTGCTGCGGATGGTCCTTGACCTTCAATTCGTCGAGGAACCAGTCGTAGAGAGGTCGGTTGTTTTCGAATTCCAGGGTGCAGATCGAATGGGTGATCCGTTCGAGGGAATCGGAGAGGCAATGGGCAAAATCGTACATCGGGTAGATGCACCACCGATCCCCGGTCCGGTAGTGCGCCACCTTCTTGATCCGGTAGATGATGGGATCGCGCATCGTGATGTTGGGGGAGGCCATGTCGATCTTCGCGCGCAGCACGTGCGTCCCTTCTTCGAACTCTCCGAGGCGCATGCGCTCGAAAAGGGCCAGGTTCTCCTCGACGGACCGGTTGCGGTAGGGGCTTTCCTTTCCCGGCTCGGTGAGGGTCCCGCGGTATTCGCGTATCTGGTCGGGTGTGAGCTCACAGACGTAAGCCTGGCCCTGCCGGATGAGCTGCAGGGCGTACTGGTACAGCGGTTCGTAGTAGTCGGAGGCGTAGAAGAGGCGGTTTCCCCAGTCGAAGCCCAGCCATTTCACGTCCCGGATGATGGAGTCCACGTACTCCTGGGATTCTCCGCCCGGGTCCGTGTCGTCCATGCGCAGGTTGCAGGTGCCGCCGTACTGGGCCGCGATGCCGAAGTTCAGGCACACGGATTTGGCGTGTCCGATATGGGGATAGCCGTTCGGTTCCGGCGGGAACCGCGTTGCCACGCGGCCTTGGAACCTGCCGCTCCGATTGTGCTCGTCGATGATGTCGCGAATGAAGTCCGAAGGTGCCGAGGGAGTCGTTTCCGCCATAGTCCGTTCCTTTATGCGTTGAATCGTTCCATACGACGTTTCACACCGGAAGGTGCTGTTGATATGCCAAAATCGCAATGAAGTCAACATCTCGAATAGGACGGCCAAGGCCTCCGGCCGATGAGCCGCTCGGGGCTGCTGCAAGAGCAGGATCCCATCGCGAACGGAGAGATTCTGAGGGCGTCCGAGAAACAAGGCCAAGGCCTCATTCTGTGGATTATTTAATAAATATACACCCGCCCGATAGACACGCCCACGACCCAGAAATCGGCTGCGTAGGCATGGACGGTTCCTGATGTCCTTGTCGCCGTAAACTCAGCCTTTCAAATCACAGGATGGGCGCCTTTCGCTTATGTGTGGTGAGGAGTGGCGAAGAACTTCTCAAGCATTGCTGGCGCAAAGTAAAATACATTCAATCCTTCCGATGGAGATCAGGAATTTCCCCAGACACACGATCTCGCATGAAATGTGCTGTCATCATTCATATACAGCTTCTTATTCCTTGTATAATATATATACATAAAACAATCCGCCGTCTTGGGCAAGATTCATCTTTATGGTCAAGCCTTTATTCGCTGTGACATGAAAGACGCGATGGTCGATTTGGGCTTCCCACCGAAGCGTCCTCTCATCCATTCCGCTGACCGCGCCGATTCGGAAATCTCCATCATAACCATGCTATACGCATAGATCGCCTTTTTCGCATTCCAGCACCAGAGGAGGCAGGAAACTCTCTTGGGGGATATCAATTTGCATCGTGATGAACTGATACAACTATTGAATATTAGGATGTGTCTGACAACTGGTATGCTAGTTGCTGCCACTTCCTCTCAATGATGCTCAATACACTACTCAACTTCATCGCGAGTCCTGCGGACGTCCACGGTCCGTTCAAGGGGCATATGTTTCCTGGACGCTGCCAGTTTCATTGCCTTGGAAACGCCATCTTGGCCGATCTTCCGAATCCGTTGCTCAAAGCGCTTTCGTTCATCCGCTCGCCCAAATATCTGAAATCCTCTGCGAGGTCATCAGACGTATAGCGGATACAACAAATAACAATGAGGAGAAGGAGGGGATAGGAAACATGAGAGAAGCGGTGATTGTCGATGCAATTAGAACCCCCGTCGGCCGGCGCAAGGGCGCGCTGGCGAACGAGCGTCCGGAAGAATTTGGGGCGAAAACGGTAAACGCGTTGCTGACCAAGACCGGGATCGACCCGAATCTGATCGAAGATCTCAAGTTTGGCTGCAACACGCAGGTGAACGAACAAGGGGCGAATCCGGCAAGACGGATCGCGCTGGCGTCCAATCTGCCCTACACTGTTTCGGGTGTGACCATCAACCGCTGGTGCTGCTCCAGTCAGGAGGCGGTCCATAACGCCGCGCAAGCCATCATTGCCGGAGATGCCGATTTCATCATCGCCGGCGGAGTGGAAAGCATGACCAGGATGCCGATGGGTTCCGAGTGGCCGTCTACATGGGCTCCCATGATGGCGAATAAGCACGAGATCACCCTTCCGGGAATTGCGGCGGAGATGATTGCCGATAAATGGGGGCTGAGCAGAAAAGAGTTGGATGAATTCGGCCTGCTGAGTCATCAAAGGGCAATCAAGGCTCTCGACGAAGGAAAATTGAAGGATGAATGTTTTCCGATCGAAGTGACGAAAGAAGACGGGACGAAGTTCATGTTTACGGCGGATGAGGGCCCGCGGCGGGATACTACGCTGGAAAAACTTTCCAGTCTGAAACCCCCCTTCAAGGAAGGCGGCAAGATCACGGCGGGCAATTCCAGCCAGGTCAGCGATGCGGCCGCAGCGCTCCTGATCGCCTCGAAAGAGACGGCTCTCGCTCACGGGATGAAACCGCGCGCCAAGGTCAAGACACGTGTTGTCGTCGGTTCAGATCCGACGTTCTCCCTGACGGGGCCGATCCCGGCTACGGAATTGGCACTGAAACGCTCGGGCTTGAAAATTTCCGACATTGATTTCTTCGAGGTCAATGAAGCCTTCGCTTCTGTGGTCTTGGCTTGGCAGAGAGAATTCAAAGTCGACATGGCCAAAATCAATCCAAACGGTGGAGCGATTGCCATCGGTCATCCCCTGGGGGCAAGCGGCGCCCGCATCATGATTACCATGCTGCATGAACTGGAGCGGCGCGGAGGGACCTTTGCATTGCAGACCATGTGCATCGGCCATGGACATTCCTGCGCAACGATTATCGAAAGGATGTAGTGGCCTCAAGAAAAAGGTAGTGCTGTTAAGGACCAGGGGGGGCGGCTCTGATGTCGGGACAACACCCACTGAAGATATTTCTCAACCCAAGCTCCGTCGCGATCGTCGGTGTCTCGAGACGTACGGGCCCCGACGCCTACAATCCTGTAGAAAGGATGATGGCGCACGGATACCGGGGAAAGATCTATCCTGTGAATCCCAACGCCGCGGAGATATGCGGCCTTCCATGCTACCCTCGTGTCAGGGATATTCCCTATCCGGTTGACCTCGCTCTGATCTGCATACCACGCGATGGTGTTCTCGATGCCGTATCAGACTGCGCCGCCAAGGAGATTCGGTATGCCATCGTCATTGCGCAGGGATTCGCCGACGCGGATCCTGTTGGCAGGCAGATGCAGGAAAAGCTGGTAAGCCTGGCGCGCTCAGAAGGCATGCGCATCATAGGGCCCAATACGCTGGGTATCGTCAATCTGTTGGATCAGTTCTACACTCCGTTCGCGAATTTCGGCTGCACCGTGCGGCCGGTCGGCGTCATTTGCCAGTCCGGTTTCATGAAGAGCGGTGCCGATAATTTCTATACTGGCATGGCCATCGGGATCGACCTAGGCAATACCTGTGATGTTGCACCGCACGAAATGCTGCAGGTGCTGAACGAAGATTCGCGGATTCGTTTGATCGCCGTCCATCTTGAGGGACTATCGGACGGGCGCGCGTTCATGGACGCGGCAAAGAGCATTACGTGTCGGAAACCTGTTGTCGTTCTGAAAACGGGACATAGCGAGATCGGGTCAAAGGCGGCCGCCTCGCACAGCGGGCAACTGGCTGGAGAGGATGCGGTATACACCACCGCTTTTGACCAGTGCGGTGTTGTTCGTGTCGGAGATGTGGAAGAACTGTATGACGCATGCAGGACACTTTTGACTTACCCCGCTATCCAGGGAACGCGGCTGGCCATCATTACAGCCAGCGGCGGTGCCGGCATTATGGCCATGGACGCCATGGAAGAAAATGGGTTTCGCCTTGCGGCACTGTCGCGTGAAACCGTCGATTACATAGCGAGGCTCTCACCTCCGTGGCTGGAAATAAGAAATCCGATTGATATCTGGCCGGCTGCCATGAAGAATCACTACCCTTCGATTTATCCCGGTGTTCTGGAAAAAGTCCTCGCGGACGATAACGTTGACGGTGTCTTGTGCATTTCCTTCGCCAATCAGGCGGCCATTTCCGATGTTTCCGATGCCGTACGCGAGGCAGCCAAGAGGTTCCCGCACAAGCCGGTGTTGGGGTGGTTCGCCGGCCAAAGCAGAGAAAGAGTCGTGGGGAATCTGGAGCGGGACGGCAATGTCCTGAATTATCCTTCACCGGAAAGGGCTCTCAAGGCGCTCCGGGTTCTGCACCAGCATACGCGACGGACCGGCACGGCGCCATCGGTCACCGCGCCGCCGGAGCGTCGACAGAAGAGGGGACTCAAGCCTCGCGAAGGCCGAAGAGCAGAGACTCCGCATTTTCCGCAGAATGGGACCTGGTGGGATATTCAGGCTGCGGGAATGGAGTTGCTGCGTCACTACGGTATCCCGGTAGCACGGTGGCGATTTGCGCGGGATGAAAAAGAGGCAGGCCGTGCGGCTGCGGATATCGGGTATCCTGTGGTGGCCAAGATCATCAGCTCTCAGGCTATTCACAAGTCAGATATCGGCGGAGTCCGCATCGGTCTTGGTACGATGGAGGAACTCCGAGTTGCGATAAGAGAAATGCGCGACGCATTCGAAAAAGCGCTCTCTGCAGACGGAATAGAAGGGTATCTGATTCAAGAGCAGCTGAGTGAGGGACTGGAAGTATTTTGCGGGTTCAAGAGAGATCCGCAATTCGGGCCGGTTGTCCTGTATGGCAAGGGCGGCATTGAGGCGGAACTCTATAGGGATATTGCCTTAGGGATTGCGCCTCTGGACGAGGAACAGACTTCAAGGATGGTTACCGGAACGAAATCGTATCAACTGTTGAAGGGGTTTCGCGGTCAGGAAGGCGGGAACATCGAAGCAGTCGGCCGCATACTGATGTCGCTTTCCCAACTGGCTTTGGATAGCTTCGTTCTGAAAGAACTCGATATGAACCCGGTAATCGTGAGTCCTAAGGGTGCGGTTGTTGTTGATACACGATTTGTTCTGGAATGAAATTCGAACGAAAGGGGATGGTGAATTTGTATAAGAACATCATTTTCGAGACGAAGGGCGCAGTTGCCTATCTGACGATCAACAGGGCTGCCGTGTTGAATGCCTTGAACGGAGAGACCTTGGCAGAAATCGCCCAGGCTCTGGATAAGGTCAAGGCGGATCCTCAAATCCGCGTCCTGATCGTAACCGGCGCAGGCGAGAAGAGCTTCGTTGCGGGAGCTGACATCAAGGAGCTGGAACAGTTCAAGTCCGGCTATGGTTGCCGCGCCTACGTCAAGCGGGGTCAGGAGATCTTTCGTATCCTGGAGACACTGGGAAAACCTTCCATAGCAGCCATCAACGGGTTTGCACTGGGAGGCGGGTGTGAACTGGCCCTTGCCTGCACGATAAGAATTGCCGCGGAAAAAGCCAAAATCGGATTGCCGGAAATTACGCTCGGCATCATCCCGGGTTACGGCGGAACACAGCGATTACCCAGAGTAATCGGCAGGGGGAAGGCCCTCGAGATGATTCTCTCGGGGCTCCCGGTGAATGCCCAGGAAGCGCTGCGCATCGGTTTGGTCAGCAAGGTCGTTCCGGACGATCAGCTTATGAAAGAGGCCGAGAAGATGGCCGAGCTTCTCTGCAAGAGAGCACCGATCGCCATGAGATTGGCCATGGAAGCCGTCGGCGATGGGATCGAAATGTCGATCGACGATGCGCTCTCCTATGAAGCGAACATGCTGGCCATTCTGTTCGAGACGGAAGACAAGAAAGAAGGCATGCGTGCTTTCATAGAAAAAAGACCTCCTGCTTTCAGAGGAGAGTAACTCAGCAATGGATGTCATTTTTTTTGGTTCCTTGTTTGAAAACAGGGGGGAACAAAAGGAGGGGAGACCGAATGAAAAAGAGTGAAGAGTATAACCTTGTTGCGAAATGTCTGCTGCCATCTGCACGTAAGTATCCGGATTCCGTGGCCATTGTATTCGAGGGGCAGGAATTTGGCTACCGCGATGTTTTGGAGGAAGTGAGCCGGTACATCGCCATGCTCAAGAAATTGGGCATCCAGCGCGGAGAGGTCGTGGCGTTCCTGATGACGAATCGGCCCGAATTCGCATTTTCCTACCTTGCCGTCGCCAGCATGGGGGCCGTCGCTTTGCCCATTGACCCTTCCTACAAGCCCAATGAAGTCACCTTCAGGATCAAGGACTCATCCACGGTGGCCGTCATCGGCAATGAGCAGCCATTGCAGCGTGTTTACGCGGTGAAGGATACCCTGCGCACCGTCAGACACTATATCCTGGCGGGTCCCGAATCAGCCGCCACGGCCCTCCCCAAGGACGTCGTGCGAGTCAAGGACATGAAGGAAGGGGACGGAAAGGTCGAACCATGTGCGGTTCTTCCTGACGATACGGCCCATATCCTCTATACTTCCGGTACTACGGGGGTTCCAAAGGGGGCCATGATCACTCATCAGAATCTCTATACCAATGCGGAAGCGTGCGTCAAAAACGCGAGTTATGTCCATGAGGACAGAGTGGTTTGCGTGCTGCCCCTGTTCCATTGTTTCGGCTTGCTGCAGACCCTGTTCGGTCCTTTCTTCGTCGGAGCGACCGTTCTGCTGGTTGAAAGGTTCTCTGCCAAGACAGTCCTTGAGATCATCAGCAAGTACAAAGCGACTGTCATGCAGGGTGTTCCGACGTTTTACATCATGATGCTGAATCTGCCGGAATTGAAGTCTTACGACATCACAAGCCTGCGCTTCTGCCTTTCCGGGGGCGCCTCGACAGCCGTGGAGATTCTCGAACGCTGGAAGCAGGCAACGGGCGGCACGGTGCTTCAGGATGGTTACGGCCTGTCCGAAGCCACGGCCCTTGTTTGTTGCACGCCCAAGGAGTTCCCGCGCAAACCCGGTTCCCTCGGCCGTCCTTCTTACCGTACGGAAGTGCGCGTGGTCAATGAGGAAGGAAAGGATGTTCCGCAGGGGACAGTGGGAGAATTGATCACGCGTGGCCCGCTCGTGATGAAAGGGTATTTGAACGATCCTTCGAGAACCGCCGAGGCCATTCGTGACGGCTGGCTGCATTCGGGTGACCTTGTCTATGCCGATCTGGACGGCGACCTCTTTCTTGTCGGACGCAAGAAAGAAATCATCTTTCGCGGCGGTGCCAACGTCTATCCCCGGGAAGTGGAAGAGGCTTTGTACAAGAATCCCAAGGTGGCCGAAACCGCAGTCATCGGAGTACCGGATGAACTTTTCGGAGAGAAAGTGAAGGCATTCATTGTTCTCAGGAGCGGGGTCACGGCCACGGAAGAAGAAATCAAAGAATTCTGCTCACAATACCTCGCCAAGTACAAGACGCCGGAATATGTGGAATTCATTTCCGAAATGCCTAAGACCACCACCGGGAAAATAAGGAAAGTAGCGCTCAAAGAAAAAAATTGAATGGGGGTAGAGAGATGTCATTTCCATTAACAGAAGAACAAGCGTTGATCCGCGATACGGTCATCAAATTTGCCAAGGACAAGGTAGCGCCGTTGGCTGAGCACCTGGACAAGACGGGAGAGTTTCCTCACGAATGCACCACCATGATGAAGGAGATGGGATTGATGGGCCTGACCATTCCGGAAGAGTACGGTGGTCAGCATGCAGGCGATGTGGCTGTCTGCCTGGTCATGGAAGAACTCTCCAAAGTCTGTCTGTCGACAGCCGGTACCCTGGCCACCCACTTCTTGGCCACCGAGCCGATGCTCATCTCCGGGTCGGAAGAGCAGAAGAAGCGTTACCTCCCGGATATGGCTAGCGGGGCCAAGCTCGCCGCTTTTGCGTTGACGGAGCCGAACGCCGGATCCGATGTCAGCGGGGTACGGACGAATGCCGTGAGAGACGGTGACATTTTCATTTTGAATGGGTGCAAGTGCTTCATATCCAACGGAGGAGAAGCCGATATTTATACCGTTTTCGCCAAGTCGACCAATGCAGAAGGCAAGAGCGGCCTTTCCGCTTTCATCGTGGAGAAGGGTACCCCCGGCTTCGAGTTCGGCAAGAAAGAAGACAAGATGGGCATGAGGGGATCCGCCACCCGCGAGCTGATCTTCACGGACTGCCGCATTCCGGCCGCCAACTTGCTGGGGCAGGAGACCAAGGCTTTCAAGGTCGTCATGCAGACCCTGGATCATACGCGTTACATCGTCGGCTCCCAGGCTATCGGAGTTGCCCGCGGTGCCTTCGACGCCGCCGTGTCGTACGCCAAGCAAAGGGTTCAGTTCGGCAAGCCGATCATCAGCAATCAGGCGATTCAGTTCATGCTGGCCGAAATGGCGACGGACATCTACTCCGCCAGGCTCACGGTGTACGAAGTCGCCCGGGAGCGTGAGAACGGCGGGAAACTTTACAGTGCGAAATCCGCCATGTCCAAGCTGCTTTCCAGTGAGATGGTGGGCAGGGTGGTCGATCAGGCCCTGCAGATTCACGGTGGCTACGGCTACATGAAGGATTATGCGATCGAGCGCTATTATCGCGACGCGCGAATCCTGCGGATCTATGAGGGGACTTCGGAAATCCAGAAAATGGTTATCGCAGCCGAGATTGTCAACGGGAGGGGTGAAGTATGGTGGTAGGCAAGAAAGTCGGTATTGTCGGCGTCGGCACCATTGGTGTGGGTGTCGCGAAGGTCTGTGCGGCCGGCGGTCATGAGGTTACGCTCTTTGATCTGGTCCCTGAAAAAGCCCTGAAGGTTGCCGATGAGATATCTGCCGCCGGGAGCCCGGAGCGGGCAAGGGTCGCCAAGAGTCTGAAGGCTCTGGCAAACTGCGACATCATTCTCGAAGCCCTTCCAGAAGACCTGACGGCCAAAGTCGAGCTGTTCCGGGAACTCGTCCACAAGGGCTGCAAACCGTCGTTCTGGGCTACGGCGACCTCATCCCTTTCCGTCAACGGCATGGCCAGAGATGCGGAATTGAAGGTCTCCCTGATCAGGATGCATTTCCTGAATCCGCCGGACAAGATGAAACTGGTGGAGGTCACGTACAGCGCTGGCACGGATCCCAAGACGGCGGATGCGGCAAAGGAATTCCTCGCGTCCCTCGGGAAGTCCGCGGTCACGTCCACGGGGAAGTCCGGGTTGATTGCCTATTACCTGTATGTCCCGTTTCTCAACGACGCGATCCGGATCTACGAAAAGGGGCTTGCGTCCGCTGAGGATATCGACAAGGGCTGCTGTCTTGGCCTCGGCTATCCGGTTGGGCCGCTGCATTACCTGGACGCCATGGGATTGGATGCCTTTCTGCAAATCACCTCCAATCTCTACGAACAGTACAAGGACCAGGGCTTTGCCAGTCCTCACTTGCTGCAGCAGAAGGTTGAGGCTGGAGAGCTAGGCTGCAAGACGGGGAAGGGCTTCTTTGCCTATTGAGAGGGAGGTAGAGGTTATGAAGGTTGTAGGAGTTGTAGGCGGTGGGACGATGGGGTCCGGTATCGCCCAGGTCAGCGCAGCCGCCGGTTTTCAGGTTCATCTTCTCGATATCAACGAACAGTTTGTCAAGCAGGGCATCGGCCGCATTGAGTCCTTCCTGAAAAAGGGTGTGGCGCGCGGCAAAGTGACGGAAGCCAAGATGCAGGAAATTCTGTCGCGCGTCCACGGGACGACCAGCATGGCTGACCTGTCCGAATCCGATATCGTCGTCGAGGCGGTCTTCGAGCAGCTTGAACTCAAGAAGAAGACGCATGGCGAGCTGGACAAGGTGGTCAAGCCCGGATGCATTCTGGCCACCAATACCTCGTGCCTGTCGGTCACGGAAATCGCGGCTGCCACATCCAGGCCGGGGAAGGTGATCGGTTTGCACTTCTTCAATCCCGTGCCTCTCATGAGGCTGGTGGAAGTCATCACGGCGCTGCAGACGGAAGAAAAGACGGTCCAGGATGCCACGGCCTTCTGTCATGCCATCGGCAAGCAGACGGTCAGGGTGAAGGATTTTCCCGGTTTCCTGGTGAATCATCTGCTCATCCCCTTCATCAACCGCTCGATTGACGTGCTGGACCATGGATGGGCAACCCGGGACGAAATCGATGCGGCGGCGAAACTCGGTCTGGGGCACCCCATGGGCCCGCTCGAGCTGATAGACTTCGACGGCCTGGACGTCCATCACATGACCCACGAGGCAATGTATACACAGACGAAAGATCCGAAATTTGCCCCTCCGACCTTGCTGACGCACATGTTCAAGGCGGGCCGCTTCGGCAAGAAGTCCGGAAAGGGTTTCTACGAGTATTAAGGCTGTAAGGCGGCATAAGCGGACCTGCCGCCGGACGCGAACGGTGGGACGGAACTGACGGAGAAATGGCCGCGGTATCAAGTCAGAAAGGATAGGACTTCGACTTCCGTGCCGCTGTCTGAATGTTCCCATCAAAGGAGGGGAGGGGGTCAGGTTCGCGAGAACCAGAATGAAGCAAAGCGGGTTGTTCCAAGCGCGTCGAAAGGAGGAGGTGTCGATCATGTACAAGAAAGTTCTTGTCCCATTGGATGGGTCACAGCTTGCGGAGTGTGTTCTCGACCACGTTGTCACGAACGCCCGATCGGGCAACATCGGGGAAGTGGTCCTTCTCGGCGTCGTGGACATAACACGCGGCTGGTTCAAAGAGAATCCAGCCAGCGCCAAGGCCTTCGATGCGGCCCAGAGGGAAGCCACCCAGGAAACCAAAAACTATCTCGCCAGTGCAAAGGCGCGGCTGGCGAAACAAGGCATCTCCAAGGTGTCAGTGGAGATCATGGAGGGAAGGCCTGCTGATCTCATCAGCGACATGGCGACCCAAATTGGCGCCGAGTTGATCATCATGGCGACGCACGGGAGGACAGGCGTCACCAAATGGCAGTTGGGCAGCGTGTCGGACCGCGTCCTCCATTCTTCCAAGGTTCCCGTCCTGATCGTTCGGCCGGAGAGCTGTAAGATGTGAGGTTTTCCCGAACAAGAGGAATTTTGATTGACCACACGTAAATGAAAACGTGCTTATGCAAAAAAATAAATTTGGAGGGGGGGAAAATAAATAATGGAGAAAGCAGATGCATTGGACGCCGGGAAAGTCATCGAAAATGCTAGCAAAATTGTCATTGAGGAGGATAGGGTAGCCGCCTTTCACAAAAGTAAAAGTAAATTCCTCAATGTATTCAGCGGTTGGTTGGGATGGGTGTTCGAAAGCTGGGACCTCGTGGTGCTTGCGCTGGCCATTCCGCTTCTGATGAAAGCCTGGGGTATGACGCTTGCGGAAGCCGGATTGCTTTCTACTGCAACCTTGGGTGGTATGGCCATCGGCGCCTATTCGTGGGGCATCATTTCTGACAAGTGGGGCAGAAAGAAGACATTGGTATTCTGCCTGGCGGCTTTTGGAATTCTTACCATGTTGTGCGCGTTCGTATCCACTTGGTTCCAGCTGATGGTCCTCAGGGTCGTGACAGGATTCGCGCTCGGCGGCGAGTGGGCCATCGGAGCCGCCCTGGTTTCCGAGTCATTCCCGACGAACCAGCGGGCCATGGCGAACTCGATCGTCGGCTGGGGATGGCCGTTCGGTTTCTTCGGTGCGCTTGGCGTGCAGTGGTGGCTTGTCCCCACTTACGGATGGAAAGTCCTGTTCCTGTCGGCGGTGATCACCGTGGTGGGTGCGATCTGGATTGCAATCTACGCGAAGGAGTCGCCGGTCTGGTTGAGACAGCAGGAAGCCAAGGCCAAGAAGTCGCCCGTTGCCGCTTCCGCCCCGGCTCAGGAAACGACTGGCTGGTCCGTTCTTTTTGAAAAGGAAAACGTGAAGGCCACCGTTCTCTGCGCGCTGGTCATGATATCCCACTCGATCGCCTACTGGGGACTGTATTCCTGGCTTCCGGCGTTTCTGAATAATGAACTGAAGATGACGATCCACAAAACAGTACTGTATCTCGTGGTGCTCAATGGCGGCGGCATGCTCGGGTACGTGGCGTGCGCCTACCTGGCTGACAGGTTCGGACGGAAGTGGAGTGTATATTTTGGCGGATTTGGTTCAGGAGCGGCCGTATTGTTGTGGATGACGGCCACAACGCCTGCCATGGCCTATACCATGGCCGCTTTCACAGGGTTCTTCACCTTTGGATATTGGGGGCCGCTGGGTGCCTTCATGGCCGAGCAGTTCAGGACGAAGGTTCGTGGAACAGGGCTTTCGTTTGCATACGGGACTGGCCGTATTTTTGCGGCGATTTCTCCGTTTATTCTTGGAACGTTTGCTCAAGCCTACAGCCTGAAAACCGCCCTGATGGTCCTTTCTGTTTTCTTCACCTTCATTTCCATTGCCACATTCTTTATGAAGGAAACGAAGGGTGAGGGGCTCAAAGACTGATGCTGTTGCGCCCTAGAACAATGCTTCAAGCAAGTATTTCCCCTGTGGGACCCCGGTCTCTGTCGGGGGCTCACAGGGTTCGGCGGCTCCGGGAATGCGACTGTCCGGTTGAAAAAAAGACAAAGCGAAATGATCCATCCCGGCACGACTTGATTGCATGTTCGAATTTTTCAGAGGAAGATGAAAATGAAATTGTTTCGACCGGGATCCATTGGCCGACTACGACTTCAAAACCGCATAATCATGCCCGCCATGGGCACTTTTTTCGCAGACAAGGACGGGAACATCTCTTCCCGCCTTATCGCATATTACAAACGCCGCGCTGAAGGAAAACCCGGTCTCATCATCATCGAAAACTGTGGAATCGATGCCGGGGCCATCTCACAATACGAGCCTCGGATCGATCAAGAATCCCATGTGGGCGGCATGACGAAGCTGGTTGAGAGCCTCCACGCCCTTGGGGTGCCGACAGCCCTGCAGTTGCAGCATGCCGGCCGCCAATTGTCCTTCAAGCACACCGGATATGTCCCGGTTGCGCCTTCTGCAGTTCCCTGTCCTTTGATGCGGGAAATGCCGAAGGAACTTACTCTCGCGGACATAAGAAGACTGGCGCAGAAATATCGCGAGGCGTCTTTGCGGGCGAAAAGGGCAGGATTCGATGCGATCGAACTGCATGGCGCGCATGGTTATCTGCTGAATCAGTTCATTTCTCCGCTCGCAAACCAGCGCGGGGACCAGTACGGTGGCAATCTGAGAAATCGAGCGCGCTTCCCTCTGGAGGTTGTCCAGGAAATCCGCGAGGCAATAGGGTCGCCACTGCCCATCATCTACCGTCTGACGGCTGATGAGCATTTGCCGGGGGGAATTTCCATGGAAGACGCCATTTCCTTTGCCGTACTGCTCGAGGAGGCGGGCGTCGATGCGATTCATGTCAGTGCAGGCACCTACGGCAGCTTCGAGTGGGTGATCCCGCCGTATCAAATGTCGCAAGGGTGCCATTCGTCTCTCGCAGCTTCGATCAAGAAAGCCGTCAAACTGCCTGTCATCTCCGTTGGCCGGATCAATGACCCGGCGATCGCCGAGAAGATTCTGGAAGACAGGTGTGCCGACTTTGTAGCCGTGGGCCGGAGCATGATTGCCGATCCGGACTTCCCGAAGAAGGCCGTTGCCGGAAGCTGGAATAAGATAAGACGGTGTATCGGCTGCAACGAATGTATTGAACACATCTTCCGATACGAACCCATTGCCTGTTCGATCAACCCCGATGTTGGTCGGGAAGAAGATGTGGCTGCGCAGAGAAAGGTGCGGTCGACGCCGAAAAGAGTGTGCATTGTCGGTGGGGGACCGGCGGGAATGAGTGCTGCCATTGCAGCGAGGGAACGGCAGCATCGTGTAAGCCTCTTTGAGCAGGGACCGCAGCTGGGGGGGAAATTGCAACTCGCCCGCGTTCCCAAATTCAAGGAGGACATCTCGACCCTCATGGGTTCCCTTATCGATGAGGTTACGGCAGCGGGCGTTGATGTCCGCCTCGGGAAAGAAGCGACAGTCGAGGACATCGTTGCCGAACGTCCCGATATCGTCATTCTTGCAACGGGAGCCGTTCCCAGTATTCCGCCCATCAAGGGGTTGTCGCAGCGTCACATCGTTATGGCTGAATCCGTTCTTTCAGGCGAAGCTTCCGTCAAGGGGGATGTTGTCGTTGTGGGTGGCAGTGCAACGGGCTGTGAAGTGGCCATGCTGCTGGCGGAACAGGGGCACAACGTCACGATCTTGGAGATGTTTCGACTTCTGGCCGGTGTGCCGTATGGCGTACGTCGCATTATGTTGCGCGGACTCGATTCCCTGAGGATCAACGCCGTCACGAGTGCTACCGTGCGGGAAATCACCAATTCTGAAGTGCTGTTTGATGACAAAGGGGGACAGAAATCCATTCGAACCGATGCAGTGGTGCTGGCCGTCGGATATCGGCCGTCCACGTCGCTCGCGAATGAGTTGACCTCCCGTCACATGAATTACATCCTGATAGGTGACTGCAGCCAGCCAAGAAAGATTCTTCATGCCATCCGGGAGGGAACTCAAGCCGGATTGACGGCCTGAGAAGGCAGATTCTCCTCTTCGGAAATGGTGGATTCCAGAGGGATCGGCGGCGAGTCGTTTGATGAGGCGCATCACGGCAATTCTTTCTGCAGATGACGTAGTGCCCCAAGGACCGAAAGTCCATATCCTCCTCCATAGTACGCCGCCGGCGGAGCGTCTTCTTTCAAGGATGAGGCGCACGGCCAAGGTGGTTTTTGTCAAAGACGTTGCTCTCATCCGCATACCCGAATCCCTATGCCGTTTTCGTTGCGGCGGCCATCAATCTTGCCACCGATTTTTGCCTCGGCTGTCCGCCGGAAGAAGCGGAGTTGTCGAAGCCCTGACCCATGCCGTCGTCAAAGGCGGATTTTACGGACAAGAAGAGGTTGACTCACCGCTGGCGGTGATGCTATCTAACCATAGACATTGATGCCGAAAATGAGTGAAGTTCTACAATCAGCGAGGAAAAAGACCGAACATGGTTTCCCGCCGACGGCTGTTCTTGAGCGATAACACTTTGAACAAGAGACGGGAACGTGGGAGCCTTTTTGTATCAACCCTTTGATCAGTACCTGCGAGGAGCGTCATCTTGCAGACCCTAGTCACTGCGGCAGGTGGTACGGGTGGAGCAGAGACCCCGGCACGGGCTGAGCAGACGTTCATTTCCCGGTGAATGAATGCATACAAATACGGCTGCCTCCAAAACGGATGTGGTGATTGTTGATACATCGGCACGCGACGGAATCGCTACAATCGGGGACGTTTCGACGGCGGACAAGGTCGCGTATATAGACCTCCTGGTGAAAGCAGGTCTGAAACGCATAGACTGTGTGGCTTTCACCCATCCCCGATTGATTCCCAAACATTCCGATGCAGAGAAGGTAATGGCGCAGATCAAGAAACGAAGCCAGGTAACCTATATCGGATTGGTTCCAAATGAAATCGGCTGCCGTCGTGCCATTGTCACCGGTATTGACCAAGTCTTAACACTCGTAGCGGCGAGTGATGCCTATAACAGACTATCCTTGGGGCGGGGCACGAAAGAGACCCTGAACAAGATACTCCCGGCAATCGCCAGCGCAGCCGCCTCCAGCAAGAAGACGATCAGAAGCTATATCCTTGCGGCATTCGGCTGTCCGTATACAGGCAAAGTGCCCGTTGAAGATGTCTCGAGAATCATACAGCAACTGAGCCTTATGGGTGTGAGTGAAATATCTCTTGTAGATTCGGCTGGTATGGCAAATCCCAAAAGCGTCAAGGAACTCGTCAATGTTGCCTCAGCCTTGAAGTTGAACATCACTCTGGCGGCTCACTTTCATAACAATCGAGGAGCCGCCATGGCCAACTGCATCGCAGCCTACGAGGCCGGGGTTCGCATCTTTGATACCGCGCTGGGGGGGTTGAGCGGTACCCCATTCGGGTCAGTCGACCGGGATATCGGAAGCTGGAACATACCCACAGAAGATCTTGTTAACATCTTTGAAGAAATGGGGATCAAGACGGGCATCAACATCGATCATCTTCTGGAGGCGGTTGAATTTGCAGAAAAACTCTGCGGCAGGCCGCTGCCGGGACACATCCTGCGCGCACGACCGAATTCAGAGAAATTTCCGTTGCCCATGACGCGCCAGTCGCTTACATAGCCAAAACGGGACAGCCGATGGATATCGTCATCTCTATGCCAAGTCGTACTGTTTGAGCTTCATATAGAACGTTCTTCTGCTGATCCCAAGCGCACGGATTGCATCGGACCTGGTTGCTGATTTTGTCAGCACTCTCATGATCAGTTCCTTTTCAACCCGCTGGACCACTGCGACCAGGTTGTCATTTTGATCCAATGTGGGAGGGGGAGCCTTCTCGGGGCCGTCATCCAACAGAGGAGGAGTGTTCTCAGGTTTCTTATTGCCTTTCTTGTGAACCAACAGAAAATTCGGCAGTGAATCAAGAGAAATGAATGAACCCGTGGTCATTTCGGTTGCGTAGCTCATCACACCTCTTAATTCCCGTACATTGCCAGGCCAATGATAATCTTGAAGGATGTCCATTGCTTCGGGCGCTATTCTCATGCCGAATCTCTTTTGCCTGGCCGATTCGTTCAGAAAATAATCGACCAGTAGGGGAATGTCTCCCCGTCTTTCCCTCAGCGGCGGCAGATGGATTGCAAAAGTATTCAAACGATAGAAAAGGTCATCTCGGAACGTGCGATCTGTAATGAGTTTCTCCAGATTCTTGTTCGTCGCCGAAATGACGCGCACATTCACCTTGATGTTACGGTTGCCTCCGACTCTCTTAAAACACCCCTCTTCCAGGACGCGAAGGAGTTTTGACTGAGTCTGAATGGAGGCATCACCGATCTCATCCAAAAAAATCGTTCCCTTATTGGCTTCATCAAAGTAGCCGTTGCGCCCCTCGGCTCTGGCTCCCGTAAAAGCGCCTTTTTCATACCCGAAGAGTTCACTTTCGATAAGGGAATCCGGTATTGCGGCACAGTTGACATCGACAAGCGGTTGATTACGCCGTTGACTTGCCTGATGAATGGCCCTCGCCAAAATTTCTTTGCCCGTTCCGCTCTCACCGAAGATAAGAACAGGCAAGTCTGCACTCGCGACACGCTGCGCGATTGTTAATGCCTTTTTGAAATTCGAATCGTTTCCAATGAGCCTTTTGAAATGTCCGGACAGTTTTTCCGAAGATGGGTCTTTTTCTGCAGCAAACGTTTTTTTCATAGATACGCAGTCCCTGGCAGGAATCTCCTGTCCCCGGAATGTTTAATAAATATACATATGGCCGAATCTCTGCGTACGTTGTTGAACAGCAGTGATGTCTATTTTATAGATGATTCTAAATCGGAGAATGGTGAGAGCATCCATCCAGTCCGAATATTTTACAGAGACATCATGAAGGTATGTCGATTTCGATCTTGTATAAGATCTATACATAATATTGGCGGCATCGTCAACAGGAAACATTTCGATCCGATAGGGTCGTCATCAAAAAAGTCTTACGAAACCGCAAAGCATATCAACAAAACGACATCTCTCCGATTCATCAGAGTGGCTCGATCGTGAAAATCCTTCGTTGTTTCAGGAACAATGCCTGTCATTCTCACAGAATACGATACTCCACTTCGCACTACAGGCAACAGGGTTGTCAGCAACTCATCCTGCAAGTGTTCTGAAGGATACTGACCATCTGATCCGTTAGGGTTTTTGTCGGATATCCGTGCGGGCATGATAATTGCTGATATTACGCCAACAAAGACACCGAGGAGATAACTTATGGACTTTACTTTCAGTCGGCCCCATGAAATGTTGCGAAGTATGGTGCGGGAATATGCCGAAAAAGAGGTAGCTCCAAAATGGGAGAGTTATGCGCAAGAGGGAGACGAATTTCCGTGTGAGACCCTCAGTCGGTGTGGCCAGTTAGGATTGATCGGCTTATTGGTCCCCAAGAAGTACGGGGGAAGCGAGATGGGATATCTGGCGCGCATGATCGCCATAGAGGAAATCTCGAAGGTCTATGCCGGGCTGGGGGCGAACTTGAGAGGCTGGAGCCTTGTTCCGCATCTGCTCACGACAGCCGGAACGGAGGAGCAGAAAGAGAAGTACCTGCCTGCGTTGTGTCGCGGGGAAATTCAAGGATCCATCGCGACTACGGAAGCCACCAGCGGGTCGGATTTCGGCGCGTGGCCGGTCGAAGTGACAACGGACGGAAATGACTACATCATCAATTGCCGGAAGGTGATGATTTCGAGATCAACAGTTTCAGATGTCTTCGGGATACTGGTGAAGGGCGAGAAAGGCTATAGCACCTTCCTGATAGAGAAGAACATGCCGGGCGTGCAAACCGGCCATCGGGAGAAGCTGATCAGCTGCACGTCGCGAAATTCACCGACGGGTGACTTGGTGATTACAAACTGCCGTGTTTCCAAGGACTACTTGGTCGGCCCGGAAGGAAAGGGGATCGGGATTGCGTTATCCACGATAGGAGGGGCGGGCCGAACCGGCGGGGCGGGAGTCTGCCTGGGCATTGCAGAGGCGTCTTTCGATATCGCCCTCAAGTACAGCAAGGAGAGGATCATCTATGGGAAACCGCTGCATGACCTGCAGTCGATCAAGTTCATGCTGGGCGATATGGCGACGCGCATCGAATGTGCGAAGTTTCTGAGTTACAGCGTCAGCTGGATGCAGGATCAGGGACGGAAGTCCGCGGAACTGAACAAGGAGACCGCAATGGCCAAACTCTATGCTTCGGAAACGGCGATGAGCAATACGCTGAAGGCCATCGAGATCTTGGGGGGATACGGGACCGCCCCCGAGTTCGGTTTGATTCCGCGCTTGAAGTCGGCGTTGGACATGATAGCCGCAGCCGGATCCAATAACACTCTGCGTCGCAATATCGGCGATGCCGTCGTAGCTTGAGAGGAGGCTGAGCCGTGTCGTTCCACTGTATCGTTTGCATCAAGCAGGTTCCACATCCCGGACATTTCTCGAAGATCAACCTGGACCCCGTGACAGGCGCCATCCGCCGTGCCGGGATTCCGTCCGTGCTGAATCCCCTGGATAAGAATGTCATCGAAGAGGCCTTGTGCATTCGAGAGAGGTTTTCAGGGAAGGTAACGGCGATTACCATGGGACCTCCGCAGGCGCGCGAGGTTCTGGAGGAGGCATATGCCCTTGGGGCCGACGAAGGGGTACTGCTCTGCGATCTGACTCTTGCCGGGGCGGATTCTCTGGCAACGGCCTATACTCTGGCCAAGGGGATTCAAAAGATCGGAAAGTACGATCTGGTTCTCTGCGGAAATGAAAGCATCGACGGGGCGACGCAGCAGGTGGGGCCCCAACTGGCCGAACTATTGGGGATCCCGCATGTGACCCATGTGGTAGAGGTGAATTGGCTGAACGAGCGGGAGGCCGTGGTCAAGAGAGCGATCGAGTACGGGTATCTGAAGGTCAAGGTGAAAATGCCCGCCGTCATGACGGTGGTGAAGAGCATCAACACCTGCCGCCTGCCTTCCGTTCTCGATATCATGGGTGCGGCGGGTAAAGAGGTACAAAAGTGGGGCTGTTGTGACATCAACGGTGCAACAGAATGCGTCGGGCTCCCGGGTTCTCCCACACGAGTGATCGGGATCGTGCAAGTGGAATCGAAACGGAAACGGGAGATGCTGAAGGGCTCGGAAGAAGAAATGGCCAAATCCGCCGTGAAACGGCTGCGCGAATACGGAGTCATTTGAGGGGAAGGAGTTTATGGCCCAGCAAGGAGAAGTTTGGATCTTTGCAGAACAGCGGGACGGCAATCTGATGACCGTTTCTCTGGAGCTGTTGAACAAGGGGAAAGAATTGGCCGGCCAGTTGTCGACTCCTTTGGCTGCCGTTCTCTTGGGAGAGCAAGTCGATGATTTGGCCCAGCAGTTGGTTGGCTATGGTGCGCAAAAAGTATACGCATTGGAGAATAAGAAGCTGAAGTTCTATCAGAGCGGGGCTTATGCCAGGTTGATTGCGGAATTGATCGGCACGCATCGTCCGGAGTTGTTCCTGCTTGGAGCGACCATGATCGGGATGGACCTAGCGCCGCGAGTGGCTGCGAAGGTGAAGACCGGGCTCACCGCTCATTGTTCCGACCTCTATCTGGAAGAGATGCAGGGCCAGAAGAAGTTGATCGCCGCTGTTCCGGGCTGGGGGGGGAACTTTGTTGTCAAGATCGCCTGTCCTAAAGCCACGCCGCAGATGGCCACAGTTCGTTCCGGGGTGTTTGAGAAGCCCGCGAAAATGCAATCCGGAAATGGGCAAATTGTGAAGATTGCCGCTGCAATCACGAGCGAGGATGAGCTGGCGGAGACCGTAGAGATGGTCGAATCCCAGCCCACCGGGTTGAAACTGGAGGATGCGGACATTGTCGTCGGAGGAGGCTGGGGGTTCCAGTCCGTCGGAGGATTTCGTCTGGCGGAGGAGTTGGCCGGGACTTTGGGCGGTGCAACCGCTGGAAGCAGGCCGGCGGTGGACGCCGGATGGGTCAAAGAAGACAGGATGATCGGATCCAGCGGCAAGACGATTGCCCCCAAACTGTTCATCAGTGCCGGGGCGTCGGGCGCCATGCATTTCACGACGGGCTTCTCGAAGGCAAAAGTCATTGTCGCCATCGATCAGAATCCAAAGGCGCCAATCTTCGAAGTGGCGGATATTGGTCTGGTCGGTGACCTGGGGAAAATTATCCCGTGCTTCCTACAGGAGTTGCGGAAGGAAAAGAGTGGCGTGTAATCTCATGCGGGGACAACTTGGCCTCGATAACGGAAAGGAGCCAGGACATGGAAATTAAGCGAGTTGCAGTGATCGGCATGGGGACCATGGGGCACCAGATTGGAATTGTAACGGCCCGGGCCGGATATCCGACGACCATGGTGGATCGGACGCAAACCAAGATTGACAAGGCTGTGGTGAAAATCAAGGCTTTCCTGGACAGCCGCATCAAGAAAGGCAAGATGACGGCGGAAGAGACAGAGAAGACGCTTTCCCTGATTGAGCCCACCCTGGATATCAAGAAGGCGGTGAAGGATACGGACCTGGTGATTGAGGCGATTTACGAGGACATGGAACGCAAAAAGGAACTTTTCAAGCAGTTGGATCCCCTCGTCTCCAAGGATGCCATTATCGCCAGCAATACCTCCACCTTGTATATTTCCGAGATGGCGTCGGTGCTTTCACGGCCGGAGAAGTTCATGGGAACTCACTTTCTCTATCCGGCGGCGGCAAGTCCCGGGATCGAGCTCTCGCGCGGTTTGGATACTTCTGACGAGACGCACAAGACCATCGTCGATTTCTTCAGGAAATGCGGCAAGGAACCGCTGACGGTGGCGGATTCTCCGGGTTTCGTGATCAATCGCCTTTACCTGCCCTTGATCAACGAGGCCTTCTTTGCCCTGGAGACCTCCCTGGCCAAACCGGAAGTGATCGACCGTTGTTGCGAGAAGGGGCTGGGATTGCCGTTGGGGCCATTGGCTGCCGCCGACTCCTTCGGGCTGGACATTCTCCTGGCCTGCATGAATACGTTTCACCGTGAACTCGGAGACAAGTATCGTCCTGCACCCCTCTTGGTGAAAATGGTCAAAGCCGGACGTCTCGGCCGCAAGACCGGGAGCGGAGTTTACGACTATAGCAAGTAACGGCTCTCCCATCTCGTTCGGCGTACCGGGAGGGAGGGGATTTTTGCAGACCCTATTGCCTAGGGCAAGGAGGAACATATGGCGTTGATGAATGGGCAGCAGTATCGAGAAAGCCTGCGGAAGATGAAACCGGTTGTCTACATCATGGGAGAGAAGGTAACCAATCCCGTGGATCACCCCATCGTAATTCCCGCCCAGAACACGGTCGCCATGACGTATGATCTGGCCTGCGATCCGCGATACGAAGACATCATGACCGTGACTTCCGCCTTTACCGGAAAGAAGATCAACCGTTTTTCCAACATCTACAGCAGCATGGACGACATGGTGAAGAAGGTGAAGATGGCGCGGCTGGTCGGACAGAAGACCTGTACGTGCTTCCAACGCTGCACCACGATGGATACGGCCAATTCCCTTTTTCTGGTGACGCGGGAAATGGATCAGAAGCTAGGAACGAAGTATCATGAAAGATTTGTAAATTTCCTTCGTGAAGTGCACGACAAAGATCTGTACGTGGGTGTCGCCATGACCGATGTCAAGGGCGATCGGTCGCTCAAGCCCCATGAGCAGCCGGATCCCGATATGTATCTGCGTGTGGTGGAAGAGCGAAAAGACGGTGTCGTGGTGCGCGGTGCGAAGTCGAACCAGACTGGGTCGATCAATTGTCACTACACGTTTGTCGCACCGACCATGGCCATGAAGAAAGAAGATGCGGATTATGCCGTGGCGTTTGCCGTGCCGACAGATGCTCCGGGGATGATCCACATCTACGGGCGCAATCCGGGCGACACGCGAAAGCTGGAGAATTGTCCCGTCGATATGGGAAACCCGAGATTCAGCTCTCAGGAAACCCTGCTTGTCTTCGACAACGTCTTCATTCCTTGGGACAAGGTCTTCCTTTACAAGGAAGTCGAATTTTCGGGCAGGATCCCATGGCTCTTCGGCTGTAATCACCGGCAGACATACGGTGGCTGCAAGGCCGGAGTGAGTGACGTGCTCATCGGGGCGGTGAAACTGCTGGCCGAGTACAACGGTGTCGACAAGTTGCCCCACATCCGGGACAAGATCTTGGACATGGTTCGCATGACCGAAACGATCTACTCCTGTGGTCTGGCAACGGCGGCGGAAGGCCAGAAGACAGAGGCGGGCACCTATTTCATCAATCAGCTCCTGGGGAATGTGTGTAAGCTCAACGTGGCCGAGCTTCCCTTTGCCATGATGAAGAACGCGGTGGATATCTGCGGCGGAATTCTGGGCACGATGGTTTCAGAGAAAGATCTGCAGAACCCGGAAATCGGCAAGTATGTGGAGAAGTATTTCAAGGGAACGCCGGGCGTGCGAGTTGAAGACAAGATGAAGCTCCTCTATCTGGTTCAGAATCTTCTCTTCGGGGTCAATTCGGTCGGATACGTCGTGGAGTCCGTCCACGGGGCAGGGCCGCCGGCTGCGCAGAAAAGCACCATGTACCGGCTGGTGGATTTCGATTCGAAAAAGAATTTTGCGAAGGACATCGCCGGCATTAAGTGATGAATTTTCCTGAGGGGAGCCTGTCTGCAGACTTCCCGCCTACTCGGATACTTATTCTTAGTGTGACGGGCCGAGGAGTGGGATTCATCATGTCAGCTTTGAAAGGATTGCGTATTCTCGATTTGACCGTGACACTCCCCGGTCCATATTGTACGGGCCTCCTGGCCGATTTGGGAGCTGAGGTTATCAAAATAGAAAACCCGCAGGGAGGGGATTGGTTCAGGAATGAGACACCGGCGGTCAAGGGGGTGGGGATCCGTTTCCTGAACCTGAACCGGAACAAGAAGAGCCTGACCTTGAATCTGAAATCTCCCAAGGCGGTGGAGATCTTCTTGTCCCTCGCGCAGAAGTCTCACGTGGTTCTCGAGGGGTTTCGCCCGGGAGTGGTGGACCGCCTGGGGATTGGCTACGGCAGGGTTTCATCTGCCAATCCGAAGATTGTGTACTGCTCCATATCCGGCTACGGCCAGGATGGCCCTTACCGGTTGCTGGCGGGGCACGACATCAATTACATGGGATATTCGGGTCTCCTTAATTTGAGCGGGTTCGGGGACCGGCACCCCGTCATGCCGGCCATGCCCATAGCCGATTACAGCGGTGGCCTGCTGGCGGCGGTAGGCATTTTTGCCGCCCTGCAGTTCGTTCAGCGCACGGGAAAGGGCCAGTACGTAGACATCTCCATGCTTGACGGCCTTCTGGGGTTTCAGCATGCGCCGCTGGCAAATTACGTGGCCACGGGGAACCCTCCCCAGCGGGGGAAATTCTGGCTGGCGGCGAATCTTCCCTGGTACTCCGTTTATGAAACGAAGGATGGCAAGGCTGTAACGATGGGGCCCCTTGAGCCGCACTTCTGGGCGAATTTTTGCAGACTGCTGGGACGCGAGGACTTGATCGAATGTCAGGATGCGGGGGACGAGAAGAAGCAGGAAGAAATACACCACTTCTTGCGGGACATCTTTCGTCAGAAGACGCGGGATGCGTGGATGGAGTTTTTCAAGGACCGCGACGTCTGCGTAGGACCGGTTCAGGAAGTGGACGAGGTCCTGAACGATCAGCAGGTCCGACATCGGCAGATGATTGTTGAGGTTGAACACCCTCAAGCCGGCCGCCTGCCGCAGATTGGCATTCCCATCAAATTTTCGGAAACGCCAGGGGAGATCAGAGAACCTGCCCCTGCACTGGGTCAGCATAACAAAGAGATTTTGCAGGAACTGGGATTTTCTCTCAGCGGAATCGAAACGTTGAAAGACGAAAAGGTGATCTGAAACATCTTTGCAGATGGAAAGGGGTCCTCACTTTCGTCGTCGGAGTCAGGACGGTGAAATCGTTGGCCGCCGCGGCTGAATCGAGCCGCACAGGTTTGTCGAGATGATCGAAGTCTTGGGCATTTCCGGAAGTCCGGTCAAAGAAGGGAATACCGAGGCGCTCCTTGATGAGGCCTTTCGCGCGGTAGCCGAAGATCCGGAGGTTCGGCTCAAGATTTTTCATCTCTCCGGTTTGCAGATAGCCGGGTGCGCCCACTGCAACTGGTGTCTGAAGAACCAAACGGTGGAGACATTCTGTTCTCTGTCAGATGGGATGAATGAGATCTATCCGGCCCTCCTCAAGGCTGATGCGATCATATTGGCCACGCCTGTTCATATCGCGCGGATGTCCGGGCTACTGGCCAACATGCTGGACCGGATGAGGGTCTTTGTCTACGGCAATGTTCATGGGAGGAAACTCAAGGATAAGATAGGAGGGAGCCTGATCGCGGCGTATCGACGCCATGGAGGATTGGAGTCGACGCTCATCGCCCTGAACAATACCTTCGCTCTTTTTCACATGATCTCAGCGGGTGAAGGCGGAATGGCGCTGACCAGCCTCGGCGGTGAGGGGAAGCTGATCAAGGGGCGTCGGCACATGATTCTGGAGGATGAGTTCGGCGTGGTTTCCGCGAAGAAGGTCGTTCTGCGGGCCGTCGAGATCGCCAGGATCGTCAAAGCGGGGAAGAAGGCGTTGCAGATGGCATAGGGCTTGTTGCCCGACCCGGAAAGAGAATCCACCGCCGTCAGGCGGTGCTCCTCCCGCAGAAAGGAAGCGGAGGCGACAGACGAAAAAGCAGGGAGAATGGCGATGGTCAAAGGGATAGATCACATAGGCGTAGCGGTCAAGGACATTGAAGCGGTGCTGAATTTTTTCAGGGACTCCTTCGGGGCGGAGGAGTTGAAGAGGACGGAATACCCCGAGCTCAAGCAGGTGTCCTCCATCGTGAATGTGAAGGGAACGAATTTCGAGCTGATGCAGCCCACGGCACCGGACGGTCCCATCGGGAACTTCGTGAAGAACTCAGGAGGCGGCTATCATCACATTTCCGTTTTCTGTGAAAACCTTGAAAAGCTGGTGGGCGAATTGGAGGCAAAGGGAATCAAAATCGTCGGGAAGATGTACGAAGGTCCGGACAGGGTCGCCTTCATTCATCCGAAAAGCGCGCACGGTCTCTTGATCGAACTGACGGACACGGGATCCTGCGGCGGAAAGTAAGGCGTAAGGCAGTTTCCCTCCCTACGCGGAGCCTGCCTGCCGCACGAGGGCAGGCACGATCCTGGTGCAGGAATCGTGCACCATCGTCGTGACACCGTGACCGTACGAGCCGGGGCTGAACCGCAAACCCAGAAGCAAGATAACCGACATGTACAAGAGGTGACAACATGGCAAAGACACTGGAAGAGAGAGGATACCCCATCATCGATGTCCACGGGCATCAAGGCAATCTCAGGTCGCTGCGTGGCGGCAGTCCGGGAACGCTGCCCCCGGTCACCAAGCAGCAGCTCGCTCTGGAGAAGTACTTCCGGCACCACGAGCTGACCACGGAGGAACTGCTGGCCCGTTTGCCCAGTGAGGACGAGATGGCGGCGACCTTCAAGAAGTACGGTGTGCACTGCTGTCCCGCCGCCTGGGTCGCGCCGACGGCGCAGGGGGAAATGGGGCAGAAGAACGATTATATATACGACCTGTGGCGGCGGAACCGCGACATCATGCTGGGCTTCTGGGCCTCGGTTGACCCGTGGCTCGGGGCGGAAGCCCTTGCCGAGGCCGAAAGATGCCTGAGAGACCTCAAGGCGCTGGGAATCAAGTTTCAGCAGCCCTCCCAAGCCTTCCATCTCAGCGATCACCGTTTTTATCCCCTGTGGGATCTGATTCAGAGTTACGGTGGCGTCATCCAGTGGCATGGAGGTTACACAGGAGTGGGGACTGGCATGCCCGGAGGGGGAGGCATCAAGATCCTAGAGTATACCAATCCCGTGGATGTGGACAATGTCGCTGCCGAATTCCCCAAGCTCAGAATCATCGTCATGCATATGTGCGATCCTTTTACGGAGGCGGCTGAACTGGTCTGCATGCACAAGGGCAATGTGTATCGGGAAACGTCCGGAGCCCTGCCGAGATACATGCCCGAAAGAATCATCCACGACATCAATACGCGTCTGCGGACGAAGTTCATGTTCGGCAGCGAATATCCCTATTTCCGCCTGGCAGAGGATATTCTTGACGGCTGGGAGAAGGATGTGAAGTTTCGGGAGGGGATCGCCCCGCTGTTTTACTACAAGAATGCCCTGAATATTCTGGGGGACAGATTTGAAAATGCGGGAGCTGATCTGAGCCCATGGAAGGGATTGGTGTAGGCGCAGAATCTTGCGTGAGGAGGGTTCATCATGGAAATCAAGAAAGTTGCGGTCATCGGCGCCGGACTCATGGGGTCCGGGATATCGCAGGTCATGGCCACTGCCGGGTTTGAAGTGGTGCTGCGGGACGTCACCGATGCCTTCGTGAAAAAGGGGATAGCCGCCGTCGAGAAGAACCTGGTGACCGCTGTATCCAAGGGAAGGCTGCAGGAAGCGGAGAAAACGGCAATCCTGGGCCGGATCAGGACGACGACGGGGCTGGAGGGAGCGAGAGACTGCGATTTCGTCATTGAAGCGATCATCGAGAAGAAAGCGGAGAAGATGGCGTTGTTCAGGGGTTTGGACGGCCTCTGTCCTGCGCATGTGATATTTGCGAGCAACACGTCGTCGATACCGATCACGGAATTGGCGACGGCGACGAAGCGACCGGACAAGGTCGTGGGAATGCATTTTTTCAGTCCGGCGCCGATCATGAAGCTCGTGGAGATCATCCGTGGTTTGAAGACATCCGATGAAACAGTCGCAGTCATCCGGGATCTCTCGGAGAAGATCGGGAAGGTTGGCGTTCTGGTCAAGGACGGCCCAGGTTTCCTCGTGAACCGGATCAACGCGGCCCTTCGCAGCGAGGTCTACAATTGTCTTGCAGAGGGAGTTGCTTCGATCGAGGATATCGACAAGGCCATGAAGTTCGGGTTGGGGCATCCGATGGGGCCGCTGGAATTGCAGGACCAGGTGGGCCTCGACATCGGTCTAGCGGTATTTGAAACCATGTGGGAGAATTTTCGAGAACCAAAATGGCGGCCGTCCCTGCTCCTGAAAAAACTCGTGACCGCGGGCGATCTGGGCCGCAAGACGGGCAGAGGGTGGTACGATTACACGAGCGGCGAAAAGAAAATCCGGACGGATATCAGGCTGTAGACGTCCGGAACGGAATTTCGCAGGGATTCCGTCATGGATTTCGCGTTGACATCGGAGCAGCAGATGCTGCGGGAGACGGCGAGGGATTTTGCGCGGGAGGAGATCGGGCCGCACGTGGAGGAAGACGAGAGGAATCACTATTGGCGGCGTGAGATCTTCGAGAAGATGGCGGAGTTGGGGTTTTTCGGTTTCTGCATCGAGGAGCAGTACGGCGGCAACGGCATGGGCTTTACGGAAGGAGTCGTGGCCATCGAGGAGGTTTCCAAGGTTCATACGTCGTGGCGGATGGCCTTCAACATGCAGTGCTGGGGGCCGGCGTGGACGATCCAGAGCTTCGGGACGGAGGAGCAGAAGCGCAAGTACGTTCCGAAGTTCGTCAGCGGGGAGTATGTCGGCAGTTTCGCCATGACGGAAGCGGATGTGGGGTCGGACGTGGCGGCGATGAAGTGCTACGCGGAGGACAGAGGGGATCACTTTGTTCTCAACGGCAGCAAGATGTGGATCACGAACGGGACAGTTTGCGACCATGGGCTTCTGTACGTGAAGACGGACCGCAATGGGGGTGCCAGGGGGATCACTTGCCTGATCATGGACTACAGCTTGCCTGGGATCACGCGGAAGGTGATACCGGAGAAGGTGGGGCTGTGGGCGTCGGACACGGCGGAGATCACGTTTGAGGACGTGCGTGTGCCGAAGGAATCGGTTTTGGGCGGGTTGAACAGAGGATTCCAGGTCTGCATGACCCAGCTGAACCACACGCGTTTGGGATGCGCGGCGGGGGCGCTGGGGCTTTCGGGAGCCTGTCTGGAGGCTTCGGTGCAGTATGCGAACGAGCGGAGCCAGTTCGGGAAGGCGATCGGGCGTTACCAACTGATCCAGCAGCAGATCGCGGAGATGAAGATGGAGCACGAGGCGTTGACGTCGCTGGTGTACAAGGCGGCATGGCTGAAAGACCAGGGTTTACCGAGCACGATGGAGACGTCGATGGCGAAGCTGTTCGGGGCAAAGGTGGCGGCCCACGCGGCGAACGAGTGCATGAAGCTGTTCGGCTCCTTCGGGTATTCGAACGAGTATCCCTGCGGGAGGTTTTTGCGGGACAGCAAGCAGTTCGAGACGCTTGAGGGCACGTCGCACATGCACACCATGATCGTCGCCAACACTACCCTCGGATACAACCCGAACCGGTGAACATGGAGAAGCACGCGGAGACGGATCGTCGGCGCAACGTCAAACGGGGTCATTTTTGGGGACAGCGATAAGGAAGGTGACTATGTCATACGAGACGATATTGGTGGAGAAGAAGCCGGAAGACAAAATCGGGATCATCACCCTGAACCGTCCGGAAGTGAGGAACGCGATTAACCACATCATGCGGGAGGAATTGGGAAAAGCGCTGTCGGCATTCGAACAGGACGCGGAGGTGAGAGTCATCATTCTGACGGGCGGACAGAAAGTGTTCGCCGCCGGTGCCGACATAGCCGCCATGGTGGAGAAGACGGCCGTGGAGCAATTTTACCGGCTGTCCGTTGCCGATTTGACCTTCCAGGTGGAGAAGGTATCCAAACCGATCATTGCAGCGATCGCGGGATTCGCCCTCGGAGGCGGGTGTGAATTGGCCATGGCCTGCGACATCCGCATCGCGGCGAAGGGCGCGAAGCTGGGCCAGCCAGAGATCAATCTCGGGATCATTCCCGGCGGTGGCGGTACGGTCCGCCTGACACGACTTGTGGGAATCGGGAAGGCCAAGGAGCTCGTGATGACGGGGAGACTGATCTCCGCTGAGGAGGCATGCCGGATCAACCTGGTGAACCAGGTGGTGGAAGACGACAAACTGATGGAAGAGTCGTTGAACATGGCACGGATGATGACGAAACACAGTCCCGTTGCTCTGGGGCTGGCGAAGTACAGTGTTCAGAACGCGGCGACCGCGGATCTGCGGACGGCGGCGGCAATCGAGAACGCGTGTTTTTCGATAGCCTTTGCGAGCGAGGATCAGAAGGAAGGGATGCGGGCATTTCTGGAGAAAAGGAAGCCCGCCTACAAAGGCCGATAGGGACGTGTCACATGTTCTTGATTTTGACGGGAGGAGCGCTGAATTGTGGAGAACGTGGTGATTTTGAGCGGGGCGAGGACGGCGATCGGTGGATACGGCGGAGCACTGAAGGATGTTCCAGCGTATCGCCTGGGCGCAGCGGTGCTGAACGAGGCTGCACGGCGCGCCAAGGTAGAACCCGCGGCCATCGACGATGTCATCATGGCATCCTCCTACCAGAACGGAGAGTGCGCGAATGGCGCGCGCATGGCAGTTCTCGAGGCGGGCTGGCCTGATACGGTGCCGGGAGTGGTATTGGACCGACGGTGCTGTTCCGGGCTGGACTCCATTTTTTTCGGAGCGATGAAGATCCAGACGGGGAATGCCGAGATCGTTGCGGCCGGCGGGATGGACTCGATGAGCCAGGCGGAGCTGTACATTCCCGGGGACATCAAGTGGGGGCTCGGCGGAAAGCGCCACGAGAGGTACGGATTCATGCCGAAGGGACACGGAGCGCTCGCGATGTGGGGGATTCCGTTGTACGACCGGATCCAGCGTGCCCGAGTGATGAGCCAGCCGATCGGACGTTACGGTGAGCTGAGTTCGATGATGACGTGGGCGGAAGAGGCGGCCAAACGGGAGGGCATCACGCGGGAGGAGGTGGATCGCTGGGCGGTCCGGAGCCATCAGCGTGCGATTGCGGCCTGGGATGCGGGGAAATTCTCCGGTGAGATCGTTCCCGTGCCGGTTCCGGGAGGCAAAGGCGATCCGGCGCCCTTCGCCATGGACGAGGGTCCGCGGCGGGACACGACGCTGGAGAAGATCGCGAAACTGAAGCCGGTCTATCCGGGCGGTGTATGCACGGCGGCCAATTCTTCGTCTGAGAATGACGGCGCAGCGGCGGTGATCCTGGCTACGGAAAGGAAGGCAAGTGAGTTGGGGGTCGAGCCCTTGGCATACTTCCGTTCCTGTGCGGTTGCAGCGACGGATCCGACTTTGACCTATCCGGCAGTGCCGGCCTCCGTTGCGAGAGCGCTGAAGAAGGCGGGTATTTCGATCGGGGATGTGGATTTGATCGAAGTCCAGGAAGCATTCGCTGTCCAATGTCTCGCCGATGCGCGGATGTCTGGTCTCAACGATGCGGAGATGGAAGCCAAGGTGAATGTCAACGGTTCGGGGATCTCCCTCGGCCATCCGATCGGGGCAACTGGGACCATGCGGTTGGTGACACTCCTGCACGAGATGAAACGAAGCGGTGCCCGCTGGGGACTGGAGACCATCTGCGGCGGCGGCGGGCAGGGCATCTGCATGATCGTGGAGCGAAAGTGAGGAAAGGGTGCGCTGGAGATGAATCGAGGGATCCGGCGCTCACTTGCACGAATCTTGAGACGTTACGAAAAATCCAACGAGGGGTGAGACAGTGAACATCGTGGCATGCGTGAAGCAGGTACCGGACACGGAAGCGCAGA
>DAOSIS010000018.1:0-82885 GCA_035366835.1 Syntrophales bacterium
CCTATAGGACATTTCTATTTTGGCAACAATAGGACATTTCTACTTTGGCTTGACACGCCCTTGTTTACCCTTGACAGTGAAAGGGGGTTCAGGCATACTCCCTTTCACTTTCGGACACCCCTTTTAATTCAATCCCGAGAGATGAACAAAGGGTTCCTTTTATGAAAGCGGTCATTTCAGTGAACGACAGGCGCCTTCCCGCAACCGTGGGGGGCTTTTTTTTTGACCGGCATAACTTGACTTGAGGCAAGGCCCATGGAAAAGAAGCGCGTAGTGATGGACGCTGAAGGGATCGACCGATCCCTGACCCGAATCGCCTATGAGATCCTGGAGAGAAACAAAGGCGTGGAAGACCTTGTCCTCGTGGGCGTGAGGACCGGCGGGGTGTTCCTGGCCGAACGGCTGAAGAAGAAGCTCGCCGCCATCGAGGGCGTCGATGTCCCCCTGGGTGTCCTCGACATCACCCTGTACCGGGACGATCTCCTGACGACGAACCGCAAACCGCGCCTCGGCAAGACGGACATCCCCCTGTCCCTGGAGAACCGGAAGGTCGTCCTCGTGGACGACGTCCTTTTCACGGGCCGAACGACGAGGGCCGCCATGGACGCCCTGATCGACTTCGGCAGGCCGAAGCTCATCCAGTTGGCCGTCCTCATCGACCGCGGACACCGTGAGCTCCCGATCCGCGCGGATTTTGTCGGCAAGAACCTCCCCTCTTCACTGTGGGAGGCCGTCAGCGTGAACCTCTCGGAGCTCCAGGGAACGGACGAGGTCGTCATCGAGGAAGGAACCTGAAATCTTACTGTTCAAAGAGGTCCGCATCATGAAGCTCGGCAGAAAAGACGTACTGGGAATGCGAGATCTGTCCGTCGACGAGATCAACCTGATCCTGGAAACGGCGGAGTCCTTCATCGAAGTCTCCACGCGTGAGATCAAAAAAGTCCCCACGCTGCGCGGCAAGACCGTCATCAACCTCTTCTTCGAGGCGAGCACGCGGACCCGGACCTCCTTCGAGATCGCCGGCAAGCGCCTGAGCGCCGACGTCATCAACATCTCCTCGTCGACCAGTAGCGTCGTCAAGGGGGAGACCCTCATCGACACGGCCCGGAACCTCGAGGCGATGAACCCCGATATCATCGTGCTGCGCCACAGTTCCGTGGGCGCCCCGCACGTTCTGTCCCGCCTTCTCCGGCAGTCGATCATCAATGGGGGGGACGGCGCCCACGAGCATCCGACGCAGGCGCTCCTGGACCTCATGACGATCCGTCAGAAGAAGGGCCGCATCGAAGGGCTCCGCGTCGCCATCATCGGCGACATCTCCCACAGCCGCGTCGCCCGCTCCAACATCCTCGGCCTGCAGAAAATGGGCGCGGAGGTATGCGTCGCGGGACCGGCGACGATGATGCCCCGTTTCGCCGGGCAGATGGGTGTCACGGCGTACACGAACATCGAGGACGCCATCCGCGGCGCCGACGTCGTTATGATGCTGCGCATCCAGACCGAGCGCCAGCAGATCAGCATCTTCCCGTCACTCCGGGAATATTCCACCTATTTCGGACTGAACCGCAGCAATCTGAAACTGGCCAAGGAAGACGTCATCATCATGCATCCGGGGCCGACGAACCGGGGTGTGGAAATCGCGCCGGAGGTCGCCGACGGCCCCTATTCGGTGATCCTGGATCAGGTGACCAACGGCGTCGCCGTCCGCATGGCGCTTCTGTATCTGCTGACGGGGAGCGAATTGAAAATCGCGACAGGGAGGACCCCATGAAAATACTGCTCAAGGGAGGGAGGCTGATCGACCCCTCCCAGGAACTCGACACGGCGCTCGACCTCCTGATCAAGAACGGCAAGGTCGCCAAGACCGGGGAGGATCTGCCGGCCGGCGCCGACGTCGAGGTCGTCGGCATCGAGGGCTTGTGGCTCGTGCCGGGTCTCATCGACATGCACACGCATCTCCGCGAACCGGGCTACGAATACAAGGAAACGGTGCGGTCGGGGGCGGAAGCGGCTTGCGCCGGCGGCTTCACCGCCGTCGCCTGCATGGCCAACACGAATCCCGTGAACGACAACCGGGCGGTGACCGAATCCATCCGCCGGAAGGCCGCCGACGCCGGTTTCGCGCGCGTCTATCCCGTCGCGGCGGTCAGCCGGAATCTGGAAGGCAAGACCCTGGCGGAATTCCACGACCTGAAGGATGCGGGCGCCGTCGCCTTCTCCGATGACGGCAGGCCGGTCATGAACGCCGGGCTCATGAGAATGGCGCTGGAGTACGCAGCGTCGCTGGACATGCCCGTCCTCTCGCACAGCGAGGACGTCCATCTGTCCGCCGGCGGTGTCATGCACGAGGGCTCCGTCTCGACGGAGCTGGGATTCCCGGCGGCTCCTTCCGTGGCGGAGGAAGCCATGATCGCCCGGGACATCCTGATCGCGGAGTACGCGGGTGCGGACGTCCACATCTGCCACGTCAGCACGGCCGGGTCGGTGCGCCTGATTCGAGAGGCGAAGGCGCGCGGCGTCCGGGTGACGGCGGAGACGGCCCCGCACTACTTCACCCTGACCGACGAAGCCGTCCGCAGCTTCGACACGAACACGAAGATGAACCCGCCGCTGCGGACCGCCGCCGATATTGCGGCGATCCAGGAAGGCCTGCGCGACGGAACGATCGACGCCATCGCCTGCGACCACGCCCCCCACGGCCAGACGGACAAGGAGGTCGAATACGAGTACGCCGCGAGCGGCATCAGCGGCCTCGAGACGTCGCTGGCCCTGAGTCTCGCGCTCGTTGCGCAGGGCATTCTTCGGCCGGGCGCTCTTGTCCGCAGGATGAGCACGAACCCGGCCGCGATCCTGAAGGTTCCCGGCGGAACGCTCAAGGCCGGCGCGGAAGCCGACGTCACGGTGATCGACCCCGGCAGGAGTTGGACCGTCGACGTATCACGGTTCCGGTCGCGGGGAAAGAACTCCCCCTTCCAGGGGCGGACCCTGACGGGAAAAGCCGTCCTCACAATCGTCGGGGGCGACATCAAGCACCGGGAGATCTGACGGCCCGGACCAGCGGGCTTCTTCGGTTTATGGGCGTGCAGAAGGGCATCAAGACGGACGCGTTCGTCCTGCGCTTCGTCGACTACGGGGAATCCGACCGGATCGTCACGTTCTTCAGTTCCGACTTCGGCAAACTCAAGGGAATCGCCAAGGGCGCGCGGCGTAGCCGCAAGCGTTTCGCGAATGCCCTCGAACCCTTCACCAGGAACCGGATCCTCTTCTCCCGCAAATCACAGGGCCAGCTGGCCCTGATCGAGGGCGCGGACGTCATCGATCATTACGCAGGCATCCGCGCCGATCTCGAGCGGACGCTGACCGCCTCCTACTTCATCGACCTCACGGACGGCTTCACCGCGGAAGGAAAACAGCTTCCGGAACTGTTCGCCCTGCTGAGTGAATTCCTCGGGCTGATCGATTCGGGCCGCTTCAAACCGCCGATGCTCCGTTTCTTCGAACTGCGCCTCCTGAAGATCGCCGGGTTCGAACCGGTGCTCGACCGCTGCACGTCCTGCTCGCAGCCCCTGGAGAACTCCACGGCGTACCGCTTCTATCCGGCCGATGGAGGTCTCCGCTGCGCCCGCTGCGTCGCCGGCGGTACCCAGGGGTTCCCCGTCTCCCCCGGCACGGCCAGGAGCCTGCTGATCGGACGGGCCGCGGACATCCGGATGCTGGGACGGATCGCGCTGACGGAACAGTCCGACCGGGAGAGCCGGCGGCTGCTTGCCGCCTTCATCCGCCACATCCTCGGCCGCGAGCCGAAGTCTTTCCGGATTCTGGAGGAGATCGTCAGGCCCTGGGGCAGCGCTTCGGGTTTTTCGGATTGACAGGGTTTCACCCGCCGTGCTATCAGCACTCCGGAAAATGGCAATCCCGTAATTTCCCGAGAGTTTTCCGGAAAAGCGCCCTGAGGATTCCTTTTCCAGATGCTCCGCATTGAGGAGGTTCCATGACCTTTCAGGAATTGATTTTTGCGCTCAACGACTACTGGGCGAAACAGGGCTGCGTGATTCAGCAGCCCTACGATGTCGAGGTCGGGGCCGGCACCTTCAACCCGGCCACCTTTCTCCGTTCGCTGGGCCCGGAACCGTGGAATGTGGCCTACGTCGAACCCTCGCGGCGCCCGACGGACGGCCGGTACGGGGAGAACCCCAACCGGCTCCAGCACTACTATCAGTACCAGGTCATCATGAAACCGTCCCCGCAGAACATCCAGGAGATCTACCTGAACTCCCTGAAGAGCTTCGGCATCGATCCCCTGGAACACGACATCCGTTTCGTGGAAGACGACTGGGAATCCCCCACCGTGGGCGCCTGGGGACTCGGCTGGGAGGTCTGGCTCGACGGCATGGAGATCACCCAGTTCACCTATTTCCAGCAGGTGGGCGGAGCGGACCTGAATCCCATCTGCGCGGAGCTCACGTACGGCATCGAGCGCATCGCCATGTACATCCAGGGCATCGACAATGTCTACGACCTGAAGTGGACCGACCGGATCACCTACGGCGACGTTCATCACCGCGGCGAAGTCGAATGGTCCGTGTACAATTTCGAGAAGGCCGACATCGACATGCTGCGGAAGCTCTTCGACATGTACGAGGCCGAGGGCGTCCGCGTGTCGAAGGAGGATCTGGTTCTTCCCACCTACGACGCCTGTCTCAAGTGCTCGCACACCTTCAACATGCTCAACGCCCGCGGCGCGATCAGCGTCGCCGAACGCACGAGCTACATCGGCCGCGTCCGGAATCTCGCGCGCCTGAGCGCCGAGGGGTACCTGAAACAGCGCGAGCAGATGGGATACCCTCTTCTGAAAAAATGACGAAAGCATCCCGCATGGGAGTGGAGTTTGCGCATGGGCAAGGAACTGCTGCTGGAAATCGGAACTGAAGAAATCCCCGCCGGCTTTCTGCCGAAGGCCTGCCGGGACATGGATGAAATGATCCGCAGGGAATTCGCGACGGCCAGGATCGCCCACGGGCAGGTCCGGACGATGGCGACGCCCCGGCGGCTCGTCCTGTACGTCGAGGGCGTCGCGGAACGCCAGGAAGACCAGGTCATCGAAAAGATGGGGCCCGCCCGGAAGGTGGCCTACGACGACAAGGGAAACCCGACCAAGGCCGCCCTCGGTTTCGCGAGGGGCCAGGGGATCGATCTGTGCGACATGGAAACGATCCGCACCGACAAGGGCGAGTACCTCTTCGCGCGCAAGCGCATCCCCGGCGGGCGGACCGCCGATCTCCTGCCGGACCTCCTCGCGCGGTTCATCCCCGCGATCCCCTTCCGGAAGTCGATGCGCTGGTCGGATCTGTCGCTGCGCTTCGCGCGCCCCATCCACTGGATCCTGGCGCTCTTCGGCGGAGAAGTCGTCCCGTTCCGCCTGGAGACGCTCGCGAGCGGCGACACCTCCCGCGGCCACCGATTCATGGCGCCCGAGGCCTTCGCCGTGAAGGATTTCGCCGACTACCTCGTCAAGACAAGGGAGCATTTCGTCGTCGTCGACCCCGAGGAGCGGAAGCGGACCATTCTCGAGGAGGCGCAGAAGGCGGCGCAGGCCGTGGGCGGCTCGATCCTGCGCAACGAAGACCTGTTGGAGACGGTCACCTTCCTCGTCGAATATCCCTCCGCCGTCTGCGGCAGCTTCGACCGGGAGTTTCTCGAATTGCCGAAAGAGGTCCTCATCACCTCGATGATGTCCCACCAGAAGTACTTCCCCGTCGGAGATGCCGCCGGGAATCTCCTGCCCCACTTCGTGACGATCAACAACACGCTCGCCCGCGACCCGTCCGTCGTGGCGCGGGGGAACGAAAAAGTCATCCGGGCGCGCCTGTCCGACGCCCGCTTCTTCTTCACCGAAGACCGGAAGATCCCCTTGGAGCGGCGCGTGGACGACCTGAACAAGGTCGTCTTCCACAGCCTGCTGGGGACGTCCCGCGAGAAGGTCGAACGCTTCCGGAAACTGGCCGCCTGGATCGCCCGGCGTCTCAAGCCGGAACTTGCGGATTCCGTCGACCGCGCCGCCTTTCTGGCCAAGGCGGACCTCGACACGCAGATGGTCGGGGAATTCGCCGAACTCCAGGGCGTCATGGGACGCGAATACGCCCTCCTGGCCGGGGAGCAACCCGCCGTCGCCAGAGCGATCTACGAGCATTATCTGCCGACCGCCGCAGGCGGCGCCCTTCCGCAGACGGACGAGGGGGCGATCGTCGGCATCGCCGACAAGACGGACACCATCGTGGGCTTCTTCGGCGTCAACGTCGTTCCCACCGGCACGGCCGATCCCTACGCGCTGCGGCGGCAGGCCCTGGGCATCATCAACATCATCCTGGACCGGGGCTACGACCTGCGTCTGGATTTCCTCATCGACGAGAGCCTCGCGATCCTGGCCGGAAAAACGAAAAGGAAGCCGGCGGAAGTCCGCAGCGACGTCCTGGAATTCTTCCGGGGCCGCTTCGACAACCAGCTCGTTTCGCAGGGCCATCCCTACGACGTCGTGGACGCCGTTCTGGCCACGGACCCTGCCGACCTCGTGCGGTCGCTCCGCAAGATCGAGGCGATGGAAGTCCTCAAATCCCAGCCGGATTTCGAACCGCTGGCGACGTCCTTCAAGCGGATCGGGAACATCATCAAGGGCTTCTGCGGAGGCGACGTGAAGCCGGAGCTCTTCGCCGCGCCCCAGGAGCGGGAGCTCTACGCCGCGTACCTCGCCGTCAGCCGGCGGGCGCAGGATCATATCGACCGCGACGATTTCGCCGCCGCCCTGAAGGAGATGGCCACGCTGCGCAAACCGGTGGACGCCTTTTTCGACGCCGTCATGGTCATGGTCGACGACAGGCAGATCTGCTTCAACCGGCAGTCGCTCTTGGCGGCCATTTCGATCCTCTTCCGGTCGGTCGCCGACTTCTCCAAGCTCGCCACGGAAACCGTCTGATTCTTTTCCGGCCGCCCTTCGGGACGGCCGGTCCTCCTTCTCACGGTCGATGAAGTTTCGATTGAATTTTTTTTCATTCTGATTTAGCCTGACTGCCTGATGGTGGTACCGTGGATATCCGGGTGCAAGCGGCAGGAGTGATCGTCTATCGTCCCGGAAAAGATGAAGAAAACCGGATCCCTCTCTCCCGTTGCTGCGGGGTCCGGCGGTTCGCTCCGGCTCCCGGGTCCAGATGGAGAAGTGAAGCATGTTTGACCCGTTGAAAAGCGCCCCGGCCTGTCCGCCGAACGCAGCGCCGGCGCAGAACGCCAAGGTCAATGAATACGAAGAGAAGCTCCTCCTGCGCAAGGAGCTGCAGAACATCACCAACCGCATTCACGCCGCGCAGAACATCAAACAGATCCTGGTCGATCTCAAGGACGGCATCCTCAAACTCTTCAACGCGCATTCCCTGACGATCTATGTCGTCGACCGGGTGAAGAACGAGATCTACTCCCAGGTCATGGCCGGATCCGAACTCAAGGAGATCCGCGTCCCGATCAGCAACAAGAGCATCTCCGGCTACTGCGCCAACAACAACAGGATCGTCCACATCGCCGACGCCTACGACACCCTCGAACTCAAGGCCATCGACAAGGAACTGTCTTTCGATCAGAGCTGGGACAAGAAAACGGGCTACCGGACCCGCCAGATCCTTGCGGCGCCCATCAACTACAGCGGCAAGCTCATGGGGGTCATCCAGATCCTCAACAAGAAGGGCGGCATCGGGAAGTTTACCGAGGAAGAGGTCTCCTTCGTCGAAGAGATCGCCGAGGTGCTCGGCGTCGCCTTCTTCAACCAGGAACGCTTCGCCCGCCGGCGAAAGACGCGTTTCGACTACCTCATCACGCGCGGGGCGATCAAGGAAGAGGAGCTCGACGCCGCGTGGGAGGAATCCCGCGAGAAGAAGGAGACGATCGAGGGCTACCTCATGTCGAAATACCGGATTTCGAAAGAGGACCTCGGCAAATCCTTCGAAGAGTTCTACCGCTGCAAGTTCGTGAGCTACAACGACAAACTGCCCATCCCCGGCGACCTGCTGAAAAACCTCAAGAAGGAATATCTCAAGGCGCGAACTGTGGGTGCCGCTGGAACGCAAGGGAGACGCCATCCGCGTCATCGTCGACGATCCCAACAACATCCTCAAGCGGGATACGATCGAGAGCCTGATGAAGACCAAGCAGCTGGTCTACGATGTCGCCCTGCCCGAGGACATCAACAAGTACATCACCTATTTCTTCCAGGCCCAGGGGGACGACTCCAGTATCAGCGATATCCTCGGCCGGGCGGAGACAACGGAGGAGGAAACCCAGGAAGAAGAGGACGAGGCCGTCACCGAGTCCGACAGCGTCATCATGCAGCTCGTCAACAAGATCATCAACGACGCCTACGCCCGCCGGACGTCGGATATCCATGTCGAGCCCAACGTCGGCAAGAAGAACGTCGAAGTCCGCCTCCGGGTCGACGGAAGCTGCGGGCTCTACCAGACCCTGCCCTACAGCTACCGCAACGCCATCATCTCGCGCATCAAGATCATGTCGAACCTCGACATCACGGAACGCCGCAAGCCCCAGGACGGCAAGATCAAATTCAAGCGCCCCACCGGCGAGGAGATCGAGCTCCGCGTGGCGACGATCCCCACCCAGGGCGGCGTCGAGGACGTCGTCATGCGCATCCTGGCCAAGGGCGAGACGATGCCGCTGGAGGCCATGGGGCTCCTGAAGCGCAACTTCGACGAACTGGGCAAGATCCTCGAAAAGCCCTACGGGATGATCCTCGTCGTCGGTCCCACCGGCTCCGGAAAGACGACGACCCTGCACGCGGCGCTTCACCATATCAACACGCCGGACACGAAGATCTGGACGGCGGAGGATCCCGTCGAAATCACCCAGTACGGCCTTCGCCAGGTCCAGGTCCAGCCCAAGATCGGCTTCGATTTCGCCGCCGCCATGCGCGCCTTTCTCCGCGCCGACCCCGACGTGATCATGGTCGGCGAAATGCGCGATTTCGAAACCGCCAAGACCGGCGTCGAGGCGTCCCTCACCGGCCACCTCGTCTTCAGCACGCTGCACACGAACAGCGCGCCGGAGACGATCACCCGTCTGCTCGATATGGGGATCGACCCCCTGAACTTCGCCGACGCCCTGCTGGGCATCCTTGCCCAGCGTCTGGTCCGGACGCTCTGCAAGAAGTGCAAGGAGGCCTACCACCCGACGGAGCAGGAATTTGCGGAGCTCGTCGAGGCGTACGGCCCCAAGCAGTTCGAAAAACTCGGCGTCGTCTACGACGACAAGTTCACGATGTACCGCCCCAAGGGCTGCGAGGCCTGCGACAAGTCCGGCTACAAGGGCCGGATGGGCATCCACGAGCTCCTCATCGGCACCGACGAGGTGAAGCGGCTGATTCAGAAGAAGTCGACCGTCGAGGTGATCCGGGAGAAGGCCATGGAGGAAGGCATGACGACCCTGCTTCAGGACGGCATCCAGAAGTCGATCCAGGGCGTCACCGACTTCGTCCAGGTCCGCAGGGTCTGCATCAAATAGAAACCCGCCGGAATCGGGAGTTCCACGGGCGGTTCAGAACAGGAAAGACGGCGCGCTGCCGTCTTTTTTCCTTTTTGGCAATATCACGAGAGGATGATCTCATGGTTCAGATCGACATCACTTCCTTCGTCTATCCGCAGTCAGGAAAAGTCTCTGCAGTTGCTTGCTGCGCAGGGGGGCGGGAGGCCGACGCGGCAATCCGGTCCTCAGGGCCGCACCGGGACGGCGGCACAGATATCGGCTACGGCCTGGCGGGAAAAAGCCTCGGCGGCCCGGCTCATGGCACCCGCCAGGGCACTGGTCCCCTCGCCCTCCAGCGCCTTCGCAAAGCGGTACCCCTTCTGCATAACGACTCTCTGCACCGGATTTCTTTCCTTGAGATCCACCAGGGTCAGCGTCAGCGATAGGCGCGCGCTGCGCCCTCCCGGCTCCACGCTCTCCAGAAATTCTTCCAGTCTCCCCTCGATCGAATAGCCCGCCTCCTCCAGGCTCTGCGGCGGAAGCACCGCGGAGAAGCAGCCGGCGGCGCGCAGATCGCGGATCAGGAGGTCCGCCATCATGTCGGCGGGAGACGCCGCCCAGCGGCGGTTCCGGTAGGTATCGAGGCGGAAGGCGTCGGTCCCGAAGACAACGGATACGTCCCCGAAGGGCCTCGCCGCCGAGAAGCGTTCCACGCGGATCGTCCCCGCCGCGGCATTTCCCGTCGCCGCCGGAGGTTCGTACCGCAGCGCGTAACGCTCGACGGCCGGCGACGGCCCCGTCCGCCCGAAGCAGCCTGTCACCGCGGCGAGCCCGAACAGGACCAACAGACCCCGAAAGAAGATATGCCCCTTGTTTCCCGACATGGTCTACCGCACCCCTTCCCCGGCCTCATCCTGCGGCGCTCTGCTGAACAACAGGTCCGAAGGATTCTCCTCCAGCCGCTCCGCCAGGAGGCGCAGGCTGCGCGCCGTTTCCCGCATCTCGTCCACCGCACCCTCGATCTCGGACGCGACGCGGCGCGTCCTGCGATCCATGCCCTCGACGAGCCGGCCCGACTTCTCCGCGGTCTCCGCCAGATTCAGGCCCTTCACCTTCTCCTGCAGGAGGGCCACGAGACGGCGGGCCTCCAGGACGCCTTCCTTCGTCTCGGCGAGGACGCCGTCGATCTTCACCTGCGCCAGCACCTGATCGGCCCGGCGGATCGTCCGGTCCAGGGACGCGGTCGAGGACTCGATGTTCGCCAGAATCCGCTTCATCTCGTCGCCGGCCATGAGATTTTCCGCCGCTCCGGCCGTCCGGCGCAGCTGATTGGCGAGGCCCTTCGCATCGACTTCTTCCAGCTTCTCCATGATTCTGTCCACGCTGGACAGGAGCTGGCGCGTCTGCGAGAGCTGCGAGGGAATGACCGGATGCTTCACGGAGAACGTGATCTTCGGGGTGATCAGCGGGTCTTCCCAGGGGCGACGGTCCAGTTCGATGAAGACGAGGCCTGTCAGACCGGCAACTCGAAGCTGTGCGAAGCTGTTCCTCGGGATTTCCCCCTCCATGTCGATCTTCATCAGAACCTCGACGAGATGACCGTCCGGGGCGACACGGATCGCCTCCACCTTGCCCACATCGACGCCGCGGTACTTGACGCGCGAATCCATCTGGAGGCCCTGAACGGACTCGTCGAAATAGGAGACGTAGATCTTTCCCTTCTGGTAGTACTTCGACGCCCCGATCCAGACGATCGCCACTGCACCGAGCAGGATGCCCGCCGTCACGAAGAGTCCGATCATGAATTTCGAGGTTTTTCTCGTCATGGCCCCTGCATTCCGGCCACCGCCGGAGCCGAACCGACCCGGAAAAACGCCCTCACCCGCGGATCGACGGCGTGCTCCGTGATCTCCCGCGGGGTCCCTTCGGCAATGATTCCCCGGGCCTCCCCGTCCAGCATGATCACGCGGTCGGCCACCGTGAAGACGAATTCGAGCTGATGGCTTACGATGACCATCGTGGTTCCCATACCCGCATTGATGCTTTTTATCAAGCCCATCAATTCCCCGGCCGTGACGGGATCCAGTCCCGCCGAAGGCTCGTCGAAGAACAGGATCGTGGGATCGAGGGCGATGGCGCGGGCCAGCGCACCGCGTTTCCGCATCCCCCCGGAAAGCTCCGCCGGATAGAGGTTTTCGCAGCCCGCCAGGTTGACGAGTCCGAGCTTCATGCGCACGACCTCGCGGATCGTCCGGTCCGTCAGGGCGGTGTGCGCGCCCAGCGGCAGCGCGACGTTCTCGGCCAGCGTCATGGAACCGAAGAGGGCATCCGACTGGAAGAGGACGCCGATGCTGCGACGCAGGCGCTCCATCGCATCCTCATCCTGGGTGGAGATGTCGACGCCGTCGACGATGATGCGGCCGCGATAGGGCGGCAGGAGACCGATCATGTGCTTGAGCAGGGTCGATTTGCCGCAGCCGCTTCCTCCGACGATGCAGAGGATCTCCCTGCGGTACACGCGCAGATTCACGTCGGAGAGGATCGTGCGCTTCCCGTAGCGGGCCTCCAGGTGCTCGACCTCGATCACGACCTCGCGCCGATTCCCTTCCATCTCCATCCGGTTCCCATCCTCCGGCCGTCCCGTCCCGCCGCGGTCCTGCCCCTTCTCCGGCCCGCAAAAATCCCCGGTCGTTGAGAAATACCAGAATTCCTCAAACAGAACAATGACATTATCATGCACATCTCCTGAATGGCCAGTCCGGTGTCCTTCATGCTGAAACGCTTGAGGCATCTGTGTCGTCGGATCCTGCACCAGTCTTTTCCCGGAATCTTCTTGATTTTTTTGCCGGCACCGGATTAGATCTTGATCCACCGCGTCTGAGATGCATGTTATCCATGGAAGAACTTGAAGACGCCGTGCACGATTCACCCGTCGGAAAGACCGAAGGCACATTTCCGGAGAAGTCCCTGGCAAGGAACCGATCCCTTCAAGGCGATCTTCTTCCTGTTCCGTCTTCCCGGGGAAAAGTGCGCCGGGAAAACCGCCTGACGCTGGAGGACGCCATGCGCGCAGAAGTTCGAAAGGGCGCTGCGGCCGAAGAAATCGAGACCCGCGAGCGCTGCTTTATTTCGGAAGTCGCCAACGACGCCGGCGACGAGTCCGTATCCATCGCCCGCGCCAGGGTAAAGGCCGGAGGAACCACGGCCTGGCACCGTCTGAGGGATGTCTCGGAAAGGTACATCGTCGTCGCCGGAACCGGCCGCGTGGAAGTCGGCGGCACCGGGCCCGTCGAGGTCGCCGCGGGGGATGTCGTCAGGATTCCGCCCGGCACGCCTCAGCGCATCGCCAATACGGGGACGGGCGATCTCGTCTTCTACTGCGTCTGCGCGCCGCCCTTCCGCCGCGATTGCTACGAAGCGCTGGAATGACCCGCTGGGAGGAAAGGACATGAATTTCGGGATCCTCGTGTTTCCGGATGTGGAGGAACTGGATTTCGTCGGCCCCTGGGAAATGGCCGGAATGTGGCACCGATGGGCCGAAGGGCCCGAACATCGTTTCATCGTGGCGGAATCGCCGGCGCCCGTCACCTGCGCGAAGGGACTGGCCGTCGTTCCCCACATGACGATCGGCTTGTGCCCGCCCCTGGACATCCTTCTCGTGCCCGGCGGCCAGGGAACGCGGCGGGAGGTCGACAACACGGCGCTGATCGATTTCATCGCCGTACAGGCAAGATCCTGCCGAACCGTTCTTTCCGTCTGCACGGGCGCCTTCCTCCTGCACCGCGCCGGGCTTCTCTCCGGAAAGAGGGCGACGACACACTGGAACTCGCTCGATCGCCTGCGCGCGCTCGGCGACGTCACCGTCGTCGAGGAACGCTTCGTCCGGGATGGCAACATCTGGACGTCTGCGGGCGTATCGGCGGGAATCGACGTCATGCTCGCCTTCATCGCGGACTTCGCCGGTGAAGAGACCGCGGGCATCGTTCAGTTCGCCGCCGAATACTATCCCTCCCCCACGGCATACGGAAGCGCCCGCAAGAACCCGAAGTCGCCTGCCTATCTGCGGAAGGATGTCTGACGGATCGGCGGAGCGACGCCGCGGGGAACCTGTCGGACCGCGGGTCTGCAGTCTTCCCTCCGGTCATTCCCGCGCCGATGGGAATCCAAGAGTTTACTGAGTTTCTTCCGCGCCATGCGGAAAGCTGGGCCCCCGCCGCGGGACTGCGCTCGTTGCCGGATTCAACAGTCTGTCATTTCCAGTAGTGGAGGACCACGGCAAAGATCGAATCCACCACCACGATCATCAGGATCGAGGCGACGACGGCCGAGGTCGTCGCGGCGCCCACCTCTTCGACGCCGCGCTTGACTCGGAACCCGCGCTGACAGCCGATGCCCGCGATCAGGACGGCAAAGAACAGCGACTTCACGAGGCTGGAGACCAGATAATAGACGCTGAGGCTCCGCTGCGTCGCCTGCAGGTACGTTACCGGCGTCAGATCCAGCCCCACGATTCCTACCATCATCCCGCCCAGGATGCCGAAGAGATCGGCGTAGATCGTCAGCAGCGGAACGACGATGACCGTCGCCAGGAGCTTGGGCAGCGCCAGGAAACGGACCGGCTCGAACCCCATGGTGACGAGCGCGTCCACTTCGTCGTTGACCATCATCGTTCCGATCTCCGCGGCGAAGGCCGACGCGGACCGGCCTGCCACGAGGATCGCCGTCATGATGGGCCCCAGTTCGCGGACGATCGCGATCCCCACCAGCGACGCCACGTAGATGTTCGCGCCGAATTGCTTGAGCTGAAGAGAAGACATGAAGGCCATGATGAGACCGATGAGCATGCTGATGAGGCCGACGATGGGAAGTCCTTCCGCGCCGACGCGGCGGACATAGAAGAGGACGTCGCCCCAGCGGACCGAGCGGGGCCGGACGACAGCGCGGGCCGTCACGGATATCAGTTCGCCGAAAAAGGTCATGAGATTGAAAAAATCGTCGAAGACGACCATGCTCAGCGATCCGACCTGAGTGAAGAAGGGATCCTCGTCCTTTGTCGAACGGCGGGGCCGGGCCTGGAGCGCCTCCCGGTCGATCAGGGACAGGATCCGCTTCGCCTCGTCGCCGACGTTCGCGTAGGAGAAGGGGATGCCCCGGCGGACCGCTTCGTTTTCGGCCTGCACCAGGACGAGGGCGCCGCCGCTGTCCAGGTATTCCACCCCCCCGAGGTCCACGGCCAGCGAGGACGGGCTGCGCCCGGCCAGCGCCTGCCCGATCGCGGCGGAGATCCCGTCCAGATTTTCGAGGACGAGACGCCCCGAGACGTGAAGCGTGACCGCGCCTGCGGATTCCTCCACGCGGAGGGCGCATCCGGGCGGACAGATTGATTGCTCTTCTGACATGACAGCACCGTTGAGGTCTGCGGTAGGCCTATGGCTCCGATTTCTTCCCCAGCCGCTCTTTCCACGCCCCGACGAGGTTCATCGCCTCGAGGGGAGTCAGGACGTTGAGATCCACGTCGCGCAGTTCCGAGACGACGGCCTGCTCTTCGTCGACGAAAAGCGGCAGCTGCCCGCTGTCCGGTCTCGCCGCCTTCCGGCCCCGCGCCAGCCGCGGCATGCCGATTTCATCCAGTTCGCCTTTTTCCAGGTTCCGGAGCACTTCCCTGGCCCGCGCGATCACCTCGTCCGGGACGCCGGCGATCCGCGCCACCTGGATGCCGTAGCTGCGGTTCGTTCCTCCCTCCACGATCTTGCGGAGGAAGATGATCCTGTCCCCCCACTCCTTGACGGCGATGTTGTAATTCTTCACCCCTTCCTTCGTCAAGGCCAGGTCCGTCAGCTGGTGGTAGTGGGTGGCAAAGAGCGTCCGGGCACCGAGGTTGGGGGCATCGTGGAGATATTCGGCGACCGCCCAGGCGATCGAGAGGCCGTCGAAGGTGCTGGTCCCCCGGCCCACCTCGTCCAGGACGATCAGGCTTCGGCGCGTGGCGTTGCGGAGGATCGCGGCGGTTTCGTTCATTTCCACCATGAAGGTGCTCTGCCCGCGGGCCAGGCTGTCGGCGGCGCCGATGCGGGTGAAGATCCGGTCGACGACGCCGATCCGGGCGCGGGCGGCCGGCACGAAGCTTCCCGTCTGCGCCATGAGGACGATCAGGGCGACCTGGCGGATGTAGGTGGACTTCCCGGCCATGTTGGGGCCGGTGATGACGAGAAAGCGGTTCTCCTGCAGGTCGAGCAGGGTGTCGTTGGGCACGAATCCCTCGGCCGGCGGCATCCGCTCCACGACGGGGTGGCGGCCGTCGATGATTTCGATCACGTCCTCTTCGTCCACCTGCGGACGGCAGTAGCCGTGCCTCTCGGCGACCTCCGCCAGCGACGCCAGGGCGTCGAGTTCCGCGATCGCCGCGGCCGTCCGCTGCAGGCGCCGGATCTCGGCGGCGATCCGTTCGCGGATCTCGAGGAAGAGGACGTACTCCTTCTCCCGCCGCCGCTCTTCGGCGTGCAGGACCGTGTACTCGTAGCCCTTCAGCTCTTCGTTGATATAGCGCTCCGCGTTCACCAGCGTCTGCTTGCGCACGTAATCGGCGGGCACCGCCTCCGCGTTGGCCTTGGTGACCTCCAGGTAATAGCCGAAGACGCTGTTGTAGCCGACCCTGAGGGAGTGGATTCCGGTCCGCTGCCGCTCCTTCTCTTCGAGACGGGCGATCCAGGACTTCCCGTCGCGGCTCACGGCGAAGAGTTCGTCCAGCGCCGGATCGTATCCCTCGCGGATGACGCCTCCCTCTCGGATCTGCACCGGCGGATCGTCCACGATCGACCGGGCGACGAGGTCGAGGACATCGGGCATCCCGTCCACCCCGTCCCGGAGACCGGCGAGCAGCGGCACCGCCGAATCCGCGAGGAGTCCGCGGATCTCGGGCAGCTTGCGGAGGGAGTCCCGGAGGGCGACGAGATCCCTGCCGTTGGCGACGCCCATCGCGACGCGGGCGCCCAGCCGTTCCAGGTCATAGACCCCGCCCAGCGCCTTGCGGAGGTCGCGGCGCAGCAGGTGGCGCTCGCGGATTTCACCCACGGCCGCCTGTCGTTCGCGGATGCGCGCGGGCACGACGAGCGGGTAGCTCAGCCACCAGCGGAGCCTGCGCCCGCCCATCGGCGTCACCGTTTCGTCGAGGACGTGGAAGAGAGACCCCTGGCGGCGCCCCTCCGCGATCGTCGCAAAGACTTCCAGGTTGCGCTTGGCCGTCTCGTCCACCTGCAGGTGCGCCCGGGGCTCGTAGAGTTGGAGATCGCCGAGGTGGCGCAGGCGGTCTCTCTGGGTTTCCCGGACATAACGGAGAACCGCTCCCGCAGCCGCAGCCGCAGCCGCGGCCGGGCGGCCTTCGATGCCGACCCTCTGCAGCGCCTCCGCGGAAAAGGATTCCCGCAGGATCGCGATCGCCTCGTCTGCGTCGAAATAATCCGGCGGGACCGACGCGACGCGACGCTTTCCCTCGCCGGCGGGGAAGGCCTTCAGCAGCATCCCCTCGCGGCCCTGCTCCAGAAGGACCTCGCGGAATGCGAGCCCGCCGATTTCCTCGATCAGGAATTCCCGTTCCGCGGACTCCGCGATGCGGAATTCGCCGGTCGAGATGTCGACGAAGGCGAGCCCCAGGTTCTCGCCTCTCTGGCAGAGCGCGGCGAGGAAATTGTTTTCCTTGGCCTCCAGGTTTTCGGGATCGACGACGACGCCCGGCGTGACGATCCTGACCACGTCGCGCTTGACCACGCCCTTGGCGGATTTGGGGTCTTCGAGTTGCTCGCAGACCGCCACCTTGTAGCCTTTGTCGATGAGCTTGGCGATGTACGCGCCGCCTGCGTGATAGGGAACGCCGCACAGCGGAACGGCGTCTTCCTTGCCCTTGTTGCGGGAGGTGAGCGTGATTTCGAGGAGTTTCGCGGCAAGGACCGCGTCCTCGAAAAACATCTCGTAAAAGTCCCCCATGCGGAAGAAGAGGATGCAGTCTTTGTGCTGCTCCTTGATTCGGAGGTACTGGCGCATCGCGGGGGTGAGTTCCGCGGCTCCGCTCATTCCCAGCGCCCTCCCCTTCCCTTCCGGAGGTCGATGGTGTCGATGCGCTCGACCCGCCCGCCCCGCCCGATGAAGACGTTGAGCAACCAGCTCACGATGCTGACGACGAGGGAGCCAAACACGGCCGTCCAGAACCCGCGGACTTCGAAGCCGGAGATGACGCCCGACACCATCAGGAGCAGCACGGCGTTGATGATGAACGTGAAGAGTCCGAAGGTCAGCACGTTGACGGGCAGCGTGAGAAGGATCAGCACCGGCCGCAGAAAGGCGTTCAGGACGCCTAGGACCGCCGCCGCAAAGAAGGCGGAGAAGAACCCCGCGACGTGGATCCCCTCGATCAGATAGGAAGCCGCCAGGATCGCCACCGTCAACACCAGCCACCTCAGGACAAGCCCCATGGGAAACCTCCGCAATCCGGTGAAATGCCCGGGAATGTCGCCCTTTGTATCCCCTCGGGCGTGATTTTGCAAGCGGGCGCGGCCCGGGGTGACGCGGCGGATTCAGCATCCGTCATGCCGGCATGCGGCCCTAGAGCGAATACCGGCCGGGCGTGATTTCGGTGTGCAGGTTTTCGTGGCCAAGGTAGCGTTTTCCCAGCAACACGACCATGACGACGGCCGCCGCCGCCAGTCCCAGGGATTGAACGATCATCCCATCCGCCTGTTCTCCCCAGGGATAGGGAATCCGCACGAGCCAGGAAGTCAGGAAGGCAAGCGGGATGCTGCCGCCCGTGGCATTGTAGAGGACGGTCAGTACGACGGACAGCGCCACTGCCTGCAGCAGGAAGAGGCCCGCGGCGGCCGCCGGGGAAAAAGACGATGCCGCGTCACCATATTCGCCCATGAAATAGGCCGGGAGCTGCCAGAGGCCGCAGATGACGCCCATAAGGACCGCGGCGACAAGGCCTACGAAACGCCGCTGCAGCAGGGGAAGCGCGATGCCGCGCCAGCCGATTTCTCCCCAGGGCAGCGTGCTGCCCGCGAGGAGGGCGGCGGCGAAGGCGGGCTGTGGGTCACCGGACGCGGCAGCCGCCGGTTCGCCCAGCAGCCGGCCGAACAGTGCCGCGAGCAGATACAGGAAAGGGACGCCGAGCAGGATGAAAAGGGACCATGTGGCATCCGCCCGCCAGTGAACAAGACGGACCGCGTAGTCCTTCAGTCCCGGCGCGCCCTGCACGCTCCCGACAACGATGAGGGCCGCCAGTGCGGGCGACCAGGCGATGAAGTACTGGAGCAGGCTGTACTGCGGAATGCTCACGTCATAGCCCTCGAAAACGCCCGAAACCAGGAAAGCGAGGGCCGGCAATCCCCAGCCGAATCCGAAGACGATCAGAAAATACGCAACCAGCGGACGATGCTTCATAGGAGGAAACCTTGAAACCGAGGAGGCGTTCTGCGGGGCGTGCGGAACGACCGTGCCGAAGGCCCCTTGAAGCGGGACCCTATCACCGACGCCGGTGGAATGCAAATATCGCGGCGGCGGAAGACCGATGCTAGACGCGGCGAATCTCATCCCCCGGAGAGCGCTTGACGAGGGTCTTGTTGTAGGCGGAGAAGATATCGTGGCGAGAGATGACCCCGACGATCCGTCCGGGGTCGTCGCGGTCGACTACGGGAAGCTGCTCGATGTTGCGGAAGCCGATCCGCTCGAGCACCGTTTCGAGGCTCTCGTCCTCGGTAACGGTGAGGACCTTCTCGGTTACGATGTCCCGCACAACGATCAGGTCGCCCAGCGCCTCTTCGTAAATGAGGTCCTTGAAATCCTGAAAATCGACGATCCCGGCGAGCCGTCCCTCGTCGTCGACGACGGGGAAGTTGGTATGCTTGCTCGCCATGGCCCTCTTCAGAAATTCCCTGAGGTTCAGGCTCTGGGGAATCGTCTCCACGTTTCGCGCCATGGCGTCACGGACTTTCAGATACCTCATGATGTTCGCTTCGCGGCCCGCCTGCAGGTCGATGCCCTTTTTCAGCAGAGGCAATGTGAAGATCGAGCCCTTCCGAATTTCAGACGCGACGATGTAGCTCAGAAAGCAGGACAGCATGAGCGGAAGGATGATCTGGTAGTTACCGGTCAATTCGAACAGAAGGAGAATGGCGTGCATGGGACCGTGGGAAGTCCCCGCCAGGAGGGCCCCCATTCCCACGAGGCTGTATGCGCCCGAAGTCGCCGCGCCGGGGAAGAGCCCGTGAACGGCCCAGCCGAAGAAGCCCCCCGCCATGGCGCCGATGTAAAGCGAGGGGACGACGACTCCGCCGGCCCCGCCCGATCCGATGGTGAAGGACGTGGCGGCGATCTTCAAGAACACGAGCCCGAACAGCGAAAACCAGGGGAGGCGTTCCCATACGGCCATGTCCATCACGTCGTATCCGACCCCGAAGACCTCGGGAAAAACGATTCCGATAAGGCCTACGAGCAGCCCGCCGACGGCAGGTTTCAGGTAATCCGGCATTTTGAGTTTGCTGAAAGCGTCTTCCGTCTTGTGAAGGACGACGGTGAACAGGACGGCGACGGCCCCGCAGAAAACCCCAAGGACCATGTACGGGGCAAGTTCCCATGACGCCACGAGGTTGTATTTCGCGACGACGAGGGCCGGATAATTGCCCAGATGGGCGCGGGAAACCGCCGTGGCCACCACCGAAGAAACGACGATGGGACTGAAGGACGATATTCCGTAATTGCCCAGGATGATTTCCATGGCGAACATCACCCCGGCAATCGGCGCGTTGAACGTGGCGGCGATACCGCCAGCGGCGCCGCAGGCCACCAGCGTGCGCAGGCGGTCCGTGGAAACGTGCAGCAGCTGGCCGCACATGGAGCCGATGCCGGCACCGATCTGAACGATCGGTCCCTCACGTCCCGCCGAGCCTCCCGAACCGATGCAGACGGCCGAGGTGAGGATCTTCACGATGCTCACCCGTTTTCTGATCCTGCCGCCGCGAAGAGCCACGGCTTCCATGGTTTCCGTGACACCCGGACCGCGGGCCTCGCGGGCGATGAAAAAGATGATCGGGCCGATGATGAGCCCTCCGAGCGCGGGTGCAAGGATCTTGACGTACAGGGGCGCAGCCGAGACCGTCTCGAGAAACGTGGCGCCGCCGGGACCGAAGAACAGCCATTGCACGAGACGGATCATGTAACGGAAAACGATGGCGCCGTAACCGCTCAATACACCGACCAATATGGCGATGAGGACCATCACGGCGTGGTCGCTGCCGCCCAGGATCTTCAGAAAGGAGGCGTAACGTATCGATTTCAGGTATCGTGTGTCAGTCATGTCTTTTGACCGCGCGTACGTTCTCGGGCTGCCGGCCGCGTCAGTGCATACCACAAAAATGATGGGCCCTGGAAGAATTCGCTCGGGAGGAGAGTAAGCGACCGCTTCTTTGTGCACCTCCGGAATCTGTCCCGGGACCGCTCCTCTTCAGGTCCGATCATTCGATGCGCATCCTTTCGGTGAAATCGTCCCCTTGATAAGTCCGCGCACCTGTGGCACATTTCAAAACGTCACGTACGCGTCACTTGATCCATCGCACCGAATACCGGTTGACAAACCCTGTTGCGGAGATGGAGATGGACGCTGTCATTCTGACGGCTCTCATGCTCGTTGCCGGCTTCGCGGCCGGCGGCCTTGCGGCCCGCCTGCACCTTCCCCGCATCACCGGATACCTGATCGCTGGAATGCTTCTGAATCCGTCGGCATCCCACGCTATTTCGCAGGCCGCGGTAGACAAGCTGAGTTTCATCGTACCGGTCGTCCTCGGCGTCGTTTCCTATATGATCGGCGGCGGCCTGCGCCTCAAGGCCGTGCGGCAACTCGGCAAGGCCATCGTCAGCATCACCGTCTTCCAGGGAGTGACGCCTTTCTTCTTCAGTTTCCTGCTCGTCGCCGGTCTGGGTCCTTTCGTCCTGAGCGTACCCGGCGGCAGGGGGTTTTTCGCGACATTCGTCCCCATGGGACTGGTTCTCGGCGCTATTGCCGTATCTTCCGCACCCGCCGCAATCGTGGCAATCGTCCACGAATGCCGTGCAAGGGGATCGGTCACCACAACCTGCCTTGCAGTCCTCGCCCTGACGGACGCCATCACCGTCATCGCCTTTGCCTGCTCTCTCGACATCGGCCGGGCTCTGGTTGACGGGCAGCAGATTGAGGGACTGGGAAACATGCTGGCCGCCCCGCTTTTTCACATCCTCGGGTCCCTTTCCGCGGGCACGGCGTTCGGCTGGCTTCTGATAAAGGGACTTGACAGAATCCGGGGAAGGGGGGCACTGTTGGCCGCCGTGTTTGCGGGCATCCTGGTCCTGACCACGGCGGCGGAGACGTGGGGCCTTTCCTCCATCCTGGCCAACATGACAGCGGGATTCGTGGTCGCCAACCGCTCCGGCCGCGAAGAAATGCTCACCGTCCTCGAACGCGTCGAAGAAGCGCTCTTCGCACTCTTCTTCGTCCTCAGCGGCATGTACGTGGACGTCGCGGCGCTGAATGCGGCGGCAGCCCTCGTGGCGCTGATCATGGCGGGGCGCAAGATTGGAAAGTATGCGGGTGCCAGAATCGGCGCCGCCGTCGCCGACGCCCCGGAAGCGCTGCGGAAGTATCCCGGATTCGTGCTTCTGCCCAAGGCGGGGCTCACCCTGGGTCTGGCCTTCGTGGCGCGCCAGGCATTCCCCTCCTTCGGCCCGCTTCTTTTCAATGCGCTGCTGGCCAGCACGGTCATCAACATGCTGCTTACTCCGCCCCTGGCCAAGCTGGCGCTCGTCCGCTCCGGGGAAAGCGGCTGCCGGGAACCTGCAACAGAATTTTCCCGGTGAGAGCTCGCATAACTATTTATCAAGATATGTATCGGATTCCGGAAAAAAATTTATTTGACAACCTTCCCCCAATTCGATATAAAAGGCGCCACAAATATTCATACAATCTGTATTTCGTTAACGATTTCAAAGATTTTTTCACCATTTTCAAAATGAGCTCCGTCTTTTCCGGCCCTTTCCGTCACCGGAAGAAACGGCGCAGCCGCACCGGGCCGGGTTTGGGCGTCAGGACAGCGTCTGTCCTGGCGGTTTTCACTAAAGAGGCATTCGCATGAATGCGCGTTCGATGGAAGCGGGATTCGGCGTCGGTATGGCGACGGCGGAAAAGGGGCCCCAGGGGGGCATAACCCTGCAGCCGGCCGGCGCGCTCTGGACCCGCCCCGCGCTTCTCCTCCTTGCGGCCATGGCCGTATTCGCCTCCTGGTACGGGCAGCGACCGATCCTGGCCATGACCCTGCTGCTTCTGTCCTTCGCAGTGCTGTGCCGGCTGTGGAGCCGGCATTGCCTCGTCCGCCTGTTCTGCGGAAGGACCCTCGAACGGCGCCGCGCCTTCCCCGGCGAAGAGATTTCGATGGAAATCTCTCTCCGCAACGGCAAGTGGCTTGCCCTGCCATGGGTCCGCCTGGAGAACCCCATCCCCGGAGAACTGCGATCCTCGGCGGAGGGCGCCGTTTCCTCCTCCGGTCGCCAGGACGCTGTGGAAGTGTCCCTGTTCCTGCCCGGCCGCAACCGCGCCCGCTGGACGTATCGGATGCTCTGCCGGCGGCGGGGTTTCTATCCGCTGGAAAATCTTCGCGTCACGAGCGGCGACATCTTCGGTCTTTACACGGCATCCCTCGAGTTTCCGGCGGCGGAGACGGTGCTGGTTTATCCCCGGCTTCTTCCGCTGGCGAAGCTTCCCCTCCCGGCCCTGCAGATGCTGGGCGACGAAAAAACGGAGCGAAGGATCTGCACCGATCCCACGAGGCCCTTCGGGATCCGGGATCACATCCCTTCCGACGGCCTGCGCCACATCCACTGGAAGGCCAGCGCCCGCGGGCAGGGATTGAAACGCAAGATCTTCGAACCCACGACAACGAAAAAGATCGCGCTTTTTTTTGACGTGGAGAGTTTTGGAAGCGGCGAGGCCTTCCGCGCTGAAGCATTCGAGCTGGGAATCAGCACGGTCGCCACTGTCGCGTTCCACGCAGGAAAAAGCGAAGCCCAGCCGGGGCTCTACGCGAACACCCGTTCAGCGGACACCGGCCGGCCGATCGCCGTCCCTCCCAGCGGGAGCCGCTCGCAATTGGTGGAAATCCTGGAGTCCCTTGCCAAGGCCACCCCGCGGGCGAGCGGCTCCCTCGATACGCTTCTTTCCGCGGCGGCCCGGACCCTCCCGTCGGGCTCCTGTTTCGTCCTTGTGACGGGCTCGTCCGCAGACATCCCCCAGGCGACGCTCGCCGATCTGAAGGCCCGCGGCTATCGCATCACCATGGTCCCCGTCGAGGGAAAGACACAACCGCCCTCCGGCGCAACCGGCGATGCCGTCCGCATTTCCGAGGCGTCCCGATGAGCGCTGTCGGAAATGTCGTCCCGCTCGTCGCGCTTCTTCTCATCCAGGGTTCGGCCGTCTGCGCCGTGCTGATCTTCCTCCGTCACCATCCCGGGCTTTCGAACCTGCCGGTCGGCTGGATTCTTTCGCTTTACGTGCTGTCCTGCCTGGTCCATCGTCTACCTGCAATGCGCCGCCGCCACCCGCTTCTGCACGGCGCAATCAGCACGGCCGCCGGGACGGCCGGAACGGCGCTTCTGCTGAAGACGCAGCTGTATGCGTCCTTCCCCTGGTCGGATCCACAATGGCTGAAGACGGCGGCGGGCGGTTTCTTTTCCGTCTTCTTCGGCCTGACGCCGGAATTCGTGACGGTCGTCGCCTGCGCGGCGTGCTGGATCATCGGCGGGCGGGCGGGGCGGCGACCCGTTGAATTTTCCGCAATGGTCAGTTCGTTCCAGTTCGGCTTTCTCGTGTTCGTCCTCGCCGTCGCCGCGGCAAGCCAGTTCGGCGTCGACACGCAGCCCGCCCTGGCCCTGCTCCCCGTCTTCTTCGTCTCAGGTCTGACGGGACTCTCGGCCATCCGTTTCCGGGAGATGTCGCTCCTCGAAGGACATGGCCGTCTGACTTGGTTTTCTCTGCTGGCGGGGGGCCTTTTCGTGACGCTGCTGCTCGCCGGAGCGATCGCGCTCCTGCTTCACCCCGACCTGCTCGACCGGCTGCTGGCGCTGGGAATCGCGGCCACCGAGGCCGTCATCCGCGTCTTCCGCTGGCTTCTCGAACTTCTCGCCCGAATCCTTCCTGCACCGGACACAGGCCCCATGCCTGGCGGCATGCCGGCCCCCGGCCCGAAAGAAGACCCGAATGCCTGGGTCCAGTGGCTGCATATCTCCGATGAAACGCGGAGCGTTCTGCGCTTCCTCGTCGGACTGGGCTGGCTGAGTCTTCTTCTCGCCGCCGTCTGGCGCACCTGCCTCCAGCTCTTCGAATGGATCGGCCGGCGCTTCGCTTCAGGATCGGACATCCGGCTCGAACCGACGGGAGAGACCTTTTGGTCGGACTTCCTGTCATCGCTGCGGAGGCTCCTGCAGCGGGCCCTTTCCCGGACAAGGACGCTCCTCCGACGGCGCCGCCGCCTGCCCGGCGTCACGACTGCAGATCCCCTCTCGATCGCGCGGAGGATCTACCTGCGGATGGAGAAATGGGCCGGGGCCGCCGGCATTTTCCGGCATCCGGACCAGACGCCGTACGATTTTCTGCGCCGGCTCGTGGAAATCTATCCGGACCTGCGCTGGGAATTCACCTTCATCACCCATCAATTCGCCAGCGCGCGCTACGGGCCCGTTCTTCCCTGCAAAGAAGCCCTTGACAAGATGTCCCTTAGCTGGAAAAAGGTTTGCAGGCATCGGCTGTTCAATGCCGGAAGAAAGTCTAAGGAGGCTTAGCGGACGATGGATCGCATGCCGGCGGAGGCCGGCTCTTCCTGGAAGGACGTTCAGGACGCGATGGAGAGATTCGTCTCCGGTGTCGGCAAAGTCGTCATCGGCAAAGACCGGGCCGTCGAGCTTCTCTTCCTTGCCTTCCTTTGCGAAGGGCATGTCCTGATCGAAGATGTCCCGGGCGTCGGAAAGACCCGCCTCGCCAGGACCTCCGCCAAGGCCATGGGGCTCTCCTTCAAGAGGATCCAGTGTACGCCGGATCTCCTGCCGTCCGACGTAACGGGCGTCGAATACTTCAATCAGAAACGGTCGGAGTTTGAATACCGTCCCGGCCCCATCATGGCCAACGTCGTGCTCGTCGACGAGATCAACCGGGCCCTCCCGCGCACGCAGTCCTGCCTGCTGGAATGCATGCAGGAAAGGCAGGTCACGGTCGACAGGGAAAGCATCCCCCTTCCCAGGCCCTTCCTGCTTCTCGCAACGCAGAACCCCGTCGAGCTGGAAGGGACGTTCCCCCTTCCCGAGGCGCAGATGGACCGATTCATGATGAATATCCGCCTCGGCTATCCCTCGGAAGAAGAGGAGGAAACGATCCTCCGGGATCTGCAGCAGGCCGACCCGGAAGAGAGCCTGCAGCGTCTGATCGACCCGCAGCGGATGTCCCACCTGCAGCAGATTTGCCGTGAGATCTTCATCGAGCCGTCGATCCGCCGCTACGTCGTCTCCCTCTGCCGCTTCACGCGGCAGCACGAAGACGTTCGTCTGGGGGTGTCGCCGCGCGGCGCCCTCGCTTTGCAGGCGGCGTCCCAGGCGCTCGCCGCATCCCGCGGCCGCGGTTACGTGCTGCCCGACGACATCCAGTTCCTGGCGGAACCCGTGCTGGCGCACCGCCTCCTTCTGAAAACGGAGGCCCGCCTCACCGGGCGAAACGAGCGGAATGTCATCGCGGATGTACTGCAGCGTCTCCCCGTACCTGTATGAGATGTGCTTTTTTCCGACTTTCAGGCCGACCGGCCATGAACAGGAGGAACAAGAACGTCCATGGGCGCCAAGGCGAGCTACGAGCAGCTTCGGAGGCAGTTTGAAGAACTGACACAAGACGACGACCGCCGGTGGATTTCCGATGTCTGCCGATCGCTGGTGGACTCGACGACCGATTCCATTTATATCGTGGACCGCCAGTGCCGCTATCTTTTCCTCAATGAAGTCCATTTCCGCCGCATGAATCTCCCGGGCGAGCAGATCCTCGGGAAAACCTATGCGGAGCTTCATCCCGAGGGCTCCAGGGGAGACTTCGAAAAGACGGTCCGCAGCGTCTACGAAACCGGCCTTTCGGTCAAGCGCGAGCACCGGAGCAGCCGGGACGGGTGCTATTTCCTGCGGACCTTCAGCCCCATGAGGAAGCACGGGGGCGACGACCGTATTCTCGGCGTCGCCGTCGTCTCCAAGGATATCTCCGAACTCAAGAAGGCCGAAGAAACCTTGCGTTTTACGCAGCTGTCGATCGATCGGGCTTCGGACGCCATTCTCTGGCTCGATGCCTCCGGCGGGATCCTGAAGGTCAACGAATCCGCCTGCTTTTCCTTCGAGTACAGCCGTCAGGAACTGCTCGCCAAGAACGTCGCGGAGATCGATTCACGCATCGCCGCGCGCGGCTGGCAGGCGACCTGGAACGATCTCCGGGCCCGCGGCGCCCTGATCTACGAATCCTATTTCATCCGCAGAGACGGCAAGACGCTTCCCTTCGAGGTGAAAGCCAGTTATTCCCGCATCGGCGACCGGGAATATGCCGTCGCCTTTTGCCGCGACATCGCGGAGCGGAAGCGGCTGGAGAGCCAGTTCTATCTGGCGCAGAAAATGGACGCCCTGGGGACGATGGCCGGCGGGATCGTTCACGACTTCAACAACATCCTCATGGTGATCCAGGGACACGTCTCCCTCATGATGATGGGCGCCGATTCCGGCAATCCGAACTACGAACGCCTGCAGGGCATCGAACAGATGGTGGCGAGCGGAGCGGCCCTCACGAAACAGCTGCTGAGCTTCGCGCGGGGCGAGAAATGCGAGATGGTCGCCTGCGACATCAACGAGATCGTGAAGAAGACGCTTGAGATCTTCAAGAGGACGAAAAAAGACATCCAGGTCCACTCGCGCCTCGATCGTCATCCGTCGATCGTCGAGGCGGACGCGGGCCAGATCGAGCAGGTCCTCCTGAATCTCTTCGTCAACGCCTGGCAGGCGATGCCCGAAGGGGGGAGCCTCTACATCAGCACGGCCAATACCGTCCTCGACGAGGATTATGTGAAACCGTACCGGGTGCCGGCCGGACGCTACGTCAAGATCTCCGTGACGGACACGGGCGCCGGCATGGACGGGGAGACCATGAGCCGGATTTTCGATCCCTTCTTCACGACGCGCGGCGACGGCAAGGGGGTGGGCCTGGGGCTCGCCACGAGCTACGGCATCGTCAAGAAACACGGCGGCATCTTCAATGTCTACAGTGAAAAAGGTTCCGGCGCCACGTTCAACATCTACCTGCCGGCGTCGGACAAGAGCGCTGCCCAGAGGCAGCCGGAGGAGGTCGCAGATGTCTTCCGGGGATCGGAAACGGTGCTGTTCGCGGACGACGAGGACGTCATCCTCGAAGTCGGCCGGGAAATCCTCATGGCGCTCGGCTACCGTGTCATCACCGCCCGCGGCGCGGCGGCGGCCCTGGAGATCTACCGTCAGAAGGCGAAAGAGATCCGGATCGTCGTTCTGGACATGATCATGCCCGGCATGAAATGCACGGATGTCGTCTCGGCGCTCAAAGAGTGCAATCCCGACGTGAAGATCCTGCTTGCGAGCGGTTACGCCGAGAACAACCAGGTCCGTCTCGCGATCGACAGCGGCTGCCGGGACTTCATCCAGAAGCCCTTCAATATCCCCGAACTGTCCCGGAAGCTCCGCCGGGTCCTCGAAGGCTGACGGAACGGCGGGGCCTCAGCCCCGTGACAGCAACTCCCGGCTGAGGATCTCGCCGTCTGCCGCCACGACGACCTTCTCCAGACGGACCTTCTTTCCCGCCGCCTCCATGCCCTTGCGGACGATCGCCGGCAGTCCCTGGCAGCAGGGAACCTCCATGACGACGACCGTTACGCTGCGCAGGTCGGCCTTCTCGAAGATCTGCGCGAACTTCTGCGTATACATCTCGGCATCGTCGAACTTCGGGCACCCGATGAGGACGACCTTCCCCTTCAGGAAGTCTTCGTGGAAGCGCGGATATGCAACGGGCGTGCAATCGGCGGCCACCAGCAGATGCGCCCCCTTCAGGAACGGCGCCGTCGGCGGCACCAGGCGGATCTGCACCGGCCAGTGACGGAGCTCGGAGGAAGACGGCGACGGAGCCTGCACCGCGGGCCGATTCGCCTCTTCGCACGAGCGTTGCGGCGCCCAGGTCTTCAGGTGCGTCGACGGGCATCCGCAGGGCAGATCCGGCCCGGCATGCCGGTGGTCGTGTGCCGCGGATCGTTCCCGCTTCACGGCTTCTTCGTCGAAGGCCTCCGCCTCCCGCTCCACGATCCGCAGGGCCCCGCGCGGGCACTCGCCCAGACAGGCGCCGAGCCCATCGCAGAAGTTCTCCGCCTTGATCTTCGCCTTGCCGTCGACGATCCGGATTGCGCCTTCCGCGCAGGAGGGGACGCACAGCCCGCAGCCGTCGCACTTGCTCTCGTCGATTTCCACGATCTTTCTTACAGTCTTCATGATGGTCTCCTTGGTCTCTCGGATTCTGTTGGCCTTACGATAGCAACACCCGCCGGTTTCGTCTTTGACGGGGATCAAAGATCCGCAAGAAAAACGGCCGCGGCGGAAATCCGCCGCGGCCGCCGTTTGCACTCTCCGAAAAGCGCCCCTACGTGAAGGGCAGGAACTGCTCCTTCGGCGCCCCGCAGACGGGGCAGGCGGCGGGAAGAACGCCGTCGGACACGTACCCGCAGACCTCGCAGACGAAATAGCTCGTCTCGCGCTCCTCCAGGAGGTGGTTCATCGCCTCCTTGTAGAGCTTGGCATGCCCCTCTTCGACGTCCCTGCTCTGGCTGAAGTGAAGCACCGCCGCCCGGTCTCCCGCGGCTTCGGCCTCGCGGATGAAGGCATCGTAGGCGACGCCCGCCACCTTCTGTTCCGACGCGAAGCTTGCGGCGAGGTTTTCCTCGGTCCTGCCGACCTCCCGGAGGACCCGCAGCGCCCGCAGCCCGTGGATCTCTTCCGACAGGGCGATCACGCGGAAGAGCTTCGCGATCTGTTTGAGGCCCTCGACCTCGGCCTTTTCCGCATACGCCTTCAGCCGCAGGGCCGCCTTCGCCTCACCCGTGTAGGCCTGATGCAGGGCATCCTTCACCTTGTCCATGCCGCCCCACCCCCGAGCTTATTCCGGGGAGAACTCTTCCTTGCCCGCTCCGCAAAGGGGACAGACCCACCCATCCGGAAGCTTGTCGAACGGGGTCCCCGCAGCGACGCCGTTATCGGGGTCGCCGACCGCCGGATCGTACACATAGCCGCAGATACCGCACACGTATTTTCCCATGATGCCCTCCTGCTGTCTTTTCTGAATGACCCACGGATCCTTACGATCTGATCTTTTCCTGCATCTTCTCCGCGGTGAGTTTTCCCAGAGAGTAGCACGTCTGGAGTGTCGACGCATCCGGCACGTGCCTCGCCCGGATCCCGTCCGCGACCAGTTCCACTTTCATCTCCGACAGGATGTCCTGAAGCTGCCTGACGGACTCGCCGCTCCATCCGTAGGACCCGAAGGATGCGCCGATCAGGCGGGCGGGCCGCAGCCCCCTGACGTAGGACATCACGTCCGCCATCTGCGGGAGCAGGTTGTTGTTGAGCGTCGACGATCCCGCCAGAAACGCGGCCGCGTCGAGGAGTTCGTACGCCACGTCGCTGCGATGATGGACGTCCATCGACATGAACTGCACGGAAATGCCGTTCGCGGCCAATCCTTCCGCAACCGCCCGCGCCATCATCTCCGTGCTGTGCCACATGGTCGCGTAGCAGACCACGGCTTTCCGGGATGGCGTCCGCGCCGCCCAACGTTCGTAGCGGTCGATGATCGTCGCCGCATCCTTCCGCCAGATGGGTCCGTGGTCGGGCGCGATCATCGCAAAGGAAAGCCCCAGCTTCTCCACCCGGTCGATCAGCTTCGACACGAGGGGTGAATAGGGCATGAGGATGTTCGCATAGTAGGTCGCCGCCTCATAGCGGAGGATCGATGGGTCGATTTCGTCGGCGAAACGCTCGCTGGTCGCCAGGTGCATCCCGAAGGCGTCCTGCGAGAACAGGAGCTTCTCCTCCACCAGGTAGACGAACATGCTGTCCGGCCAGTGGAGCATGCGCGTCTCGAGGAATTGCAGCGTCAGGTTTCCGAGGCTCAGGGTCTCCCCGTCCTTCACGGGCGTGATCGCAGGGCCTTCGTGAAAGATCTCCCCCAGAGTCTTGGCGCCGGCGGACGAGGCGAAAACCTTTTCCGGTTTGACGGCCGCAGCCACCCTGGGCAGACTGCCGGAGTGGTCGAGTTCGGAGTGATTGGAGATGACGTACTCGATTTTCGCGGGATCGATGACGGAGGCGATTCTCGCCATCATCTCGTCCATGAAGGGCGCCTTGACGGTGTCGACAAGCGTGACCTTGTCGGCGAGGATCAGATAGGCGTTGTAGGTGCTGCCGCGTTTGGTCGTGTAGCCGTGGAAATCGCGGATATTCCAGTCGATCGCCCCCACCCACCAGACACGGTCGGTCAGTTTCACGGCCTTGAATTCGTCGGACATGGTTCACCTCGATAGGAAAATATGACTCAAAATAATGCGTTTTCCGGCGCTGTCAACTGCACCGGCGAAGAATCCGGCCGCCCTCATCGTAGGCCTGCAGGTTCACATCCAGTTTCTCCGCAGGCAGGGTCCGGGCGACCACGTTGCGGAAGGCGTCCCGTCCCACGGGCAGTTCCCCGATGGTGCACAGGGCGCCAATCATGACGATGTTGGCGAGAATGGGGTTTCCCAGGGCCACGGCCCGGTCCGTCGCATCGACCAGCCACAGCCCCGAACACAGGCCCGCGATCGCCTGTTCGAGCGCGGCCGACTCCGGATAGTCCTGCTCGCCGGCAATGACGCCGACGGGGTAGATCGGCCGGGTGTTGGTAAAGACCCGCACCTGCCGATTCCCGTAGGCCGGAAGCACGCGGAGCGCCTCGATGGGTTCGAGCGAAACGACGATGTCCGCCCCGCCGGAGGGGATCTGGGGACTCCAGACGGAGGTACGCGACACCCGGATGTGGCTCATCACCGAGCCGCCGCGCTGCGAGGCGCCGAAAGTCTCGCCGATCGTGATGCGGTAGCCCGCCGCGGCGAGCATGTTCGCCAGCACGCGGGACGCCATGACATTGCCCTGGCCGCCCACGCCGGTGATGACGATGTTGAAGGGGTCCTTCGAAAAACCTTCCCGCGCCATGTTCAGGGCACCTCCTTCACGATCGCACCCTGCGGGCAGATGAAGGAGCAGATCCCGCAGCCGGCGCAGATCACCTCGTCGATCCGCGCCTTCCCGGCGGCCTTGTCCCACAGGAGCCCGGGGCAGCGGAATACCCGCGTGCAGAAACGGCCGCAGCCGCAGGACTCCCCCAGGCAGGCGGCGTCGTCGACATGCACCCGGAAGGCCCTCTTCGCCCGCTTTGCCGGGCTCAGCGCGCAACTCTGGCGCAGCACCAGAACGCGCACGCCCCCCTGCTCGAGCAGGCGGTTGACGGCGCGGCGCGTCTCGGCGAGGTCGAAGGGATCCCGCACCTCCACGCTGACGCCGAGGGACCGGCACAGGGTCTCGATGTCGACGTGCGGGGCCGGCTCGCCCAGCGCGTTGACGGCGCTCCCCGGATGGGGCTGGAATCCCGTCATCGCCGTGCCGCTGTTGTCCAGGATCGCCATCAGGACGTCCGCCCGGTGGTGGATGGCGTTGATCAGGGCCGGCAGGACCGCATGATAGAAGGTGGAGTCGCCGCAGACGGTGACGACAGGCTGGTCCATGCCGAAGGCTCCCAGCTTGCCGAATCCGCTTGCGATCCCCATGCCCGAGCCCATGGCGTGCAGAGTCTTCAGGGAGTTGAACCCGCAGGGAAGCAGCGCCAGCGAATAGCAGCCGATGTCCCCGCAGACGAATCCCTTCCGGTTGTCGAGATGAAGCGCCTCCTGGAGAAGCCAGAAGGAGGCGCGGTGCGGACAGCCCGGACAGAAGGTCTGGCCCCGTTGCGGCGCCATCGCCTCCGCGGCTGCTTCCGCCTGCCGGCGGTAATCCGCCGCCGGATCCCCGAAGGGAATCCCGAGAATCCCCGCCATCGCGGCGGCGACCCGGTCGGGGTTGAGCTCGCCGTTCATCGGCAGTGTCCCCTCGTTCTTTCCGTAAAAGGTCTTGACGCCGATCTCCCTCGCCGACTCGGCAGCGATCACCTTTACGTTTTCTTCCAGGAAGGGCAGGATCTCCTCGACGAAGATCACCTTCTCCGCCGCGGCGAGGCGCATCTTCACGAGGCCGACGGGCAGCGGCCAGGTCGTCCCGATCTTGAGGATGCCCACCCGCCCGGCGGCACCCAGCATGGAGACGGCCTCCCGGCAGTAGAGGGCGGCGGCGCTGCAGGTCACGGCAAGCAGTTCGGGCCGTTCCGGACCTTCGTAGGTGTTGAACGGGCTCGCCTCGAAAAGCTCCCGCGCCCGGCGGATCCGCTCCTGCTGCATCTCGTGGCGGTAGCCGACGGGAGCGCTCACCATCGGTCCCTCGTCCGTGTCGAGCATGAAGCCCTCGCAACGGAAGACGGCGCGCCTGGGCTTTCCGGGAAGGGAATCGAAACGGACGATGCCGCTGGCGTGGGACATCCGCGTCACGCTCCGGAGCATCACCGGCGTCCCCAATTGCTCGGACAGCTCGAAAGCCCAGCGGGTCATGTCCTTCGCCTCCTGGAATTCGCCAGGCTCCAGGAGGGGGATTTCGACCAGCCGCGCGAAATGCCGCGACTCGCCTTCGTTGACGCTCGAAAGCGCCCCGGGGTCGTCGCAGCTCACGATCACCATGCCGCCGCGGATGCCGGAACCGGCGAGGTGCAGCAGAAAGTCGGACGCCACGTTGATCCCGTTCTGCTTCATCGCGCAGAGGCTGCGGAGGCCCGCGAAGGACGCCGCGGCCGCCACTTCCATCGAGACTTTTTCGTTGGCGGACCACTCGACGTACAGGGGGACGTCGCCGGCGGCCTTCGAAAGCGAATCGACGATCTCGGAGGACGGGGTCCCGGGATAGCCGGCGGCGACCTGCAGGCCCGCCTCCAGGGCGCCCCGCGCGATCGCCTCGTTCCCCATCAGCAGGCGCTCGTCGCCTGCGCTGTTGTCGCTGAGTTTCGGCATCTAAGACCTCTTTGCCTCCGCCTCCCGGGCGGCCTGCTTCTTCCTGAGGGAGGCGCTCTTCAGGCGTTCAAGGTTCCCTTCGGGGACCTCCCGGAATTCCAGCACCTCCCGGCGGCGCGCCAGCTCCACGAGCGCTTCGCCGCGCGGCGTGCGGACGATCATCTGGTTCCAGTGCCGCGCCTCGTCCCATCCCTCCGGCAGGCGCGCCGAACCGACGGAAAGATCGGCGTACTCGGCCGTCATGTCGTCGCAGGAGAGGCAGGAACGGCGGACGATCGGGAGGACTTCGTCAATGGGGATGTGCAGCGGCGCCCCCTGCGCCGTCACTTCCAGGCGGCGATACTTGCTGGGGGGGACATCCATGGCGGAGACCGCCTCCAGATTCAGCTTCCCCGACAGGAGACCCGACAGGCCCCGCCAGGAGAGCGCCCAGCCGCAGAAGAGCCCGACCATCAGGCCGAGGCGGTCGACAGCCGCATCCCCCAGGTTCCGGCCCGACAGCTTGCGCTTCGCGACGGACAGCGCCTGGCAGGGGGTGGCAACCAGGCCGATCGGCCCCGCCCCTTCCCGCGCGGCCCGGTTGAACTCCGCGAGGACCGGAGAAGCGACGAAGCGGCTCTTCCCCGTCTCCGGGACTTTTCCGGGGTCCGTGACGGTCAGGGGGCGCGGGAGCAGCCGCTCGCCCGGTCCCGTCAGGACGGCCGCGGCGATCATCCCCTCCTGCAGCGCCAACCGCACCAGCGCCGTCACCGTGCCGCCATGCTGCGCGGCCCCACGGTTCGCACCGTCCCTTGCCCGGCAGAGGTATAATCCCCGCACCGGTCCGAGCTCCGCCGTCCAGTCCGCACCGAGCGCCGCAATGCTCCGCAGGGCCGCGGGATCGACCTTCGTGCGCGGGCAGAAGGCCCAGCAGCGGCCCGTCCTGATGTCGCAGCGGTGGAGGGCCACCGTGGCGTCGCCGTGGATCGCCTGGTAGGGACAGAGACCGACACAGGCGCCGCAGCCGGTGCACAGCCCGGCATCGAGGACCTCTTCGTTGAGCTCCCTCTGTCCCGCCCCGCGGGCGGGTTCCTCGAGTGGTTTCTTCCGGATGACGACGGTGTTGAGGCCGTAGACAACGGCGTTTTTCTCGGAGAGCTTCACAGGCTTCGAACCTCCATCCCCGGTCGTGACGGTTTTTCATTACCATATTTTCGAGGGCGAGACTATCCACGAATTCATTCAAAAAAAGCCGAAAAGGATCGTTGACAAGCCCCCCCGTCTTGTATTATGAAGTCGCTTCGCGACCGACCGTTCCCCAGTAGCTCAGTCGGTAGAGCAGATGGCTGTTAACCATCGGGTCCGTGGTTCGAGTCCGCGCTGGGGAGCCAAGACGGGCGAATCTGGGCACCCAATCCGGAACCTTGGTTCGCACCCATAGAAAGTGCACCTGCGAGAGCGGCATAGCTGCCTTTCAGGTGCACTTCTTTTTTCACCAACCTGATTTCATCAAGAAGAACTCGCAAGTATTCCTTGCCGAAACGCGATTCTTTGTCCTGAAGCTTCTCTTTCAGAGCAGCGCAGAAAGCCGCCACATGCTTCTTTGTCAATTTTGAAATCGGTCTGTCTTTCTGATCCCGCAGCCTCGCAAGCTCAATCAATATCTCCTGCCGCCTGGCTTCGTGCCTGTGCACCCTCTCATGCAACGATTCATTGAGCGGTAGAAACCCTTTCTCCACGGCGTCGAAAAGATTATCCGTCTGCTTCTTGATATCCTCCATCTCCCTGGACAGTCGGCGGATCTGTTCATCGTAATTCGGCTGCGACTCTTTCAGATCGAACTTTACCTTCGTCATCATTATTGGCACCCGCTCCGGCGTAAAAACCTTCTCCGCCACGGCCTGCAAAACAAGCCGGTCCAAAGTCTCCATCCGAACGTTTGCATTCTGGCATTCTTTCTTGCCGACGTTGTTGATCTTCGATGTGCATTTGTAATATGGGTATCGTCCGCTTTTCCCTGTGGCAGTGGTCATGGGAGAACCGCAGATCCCGCACCTCACCAGACCCACCAGGAGCGTGGGGCCGTTGACCCACACGCGGCGGCGTGTATGCTCTGCTCCGTTCCAATCTTCGCCGCACCACCCTTTGAAACACCTCCGGATCGACAATCGAAGGGAGGCTGATCGTGTCGTTGTGTCAGCATAAACCATGAACCCCGTTGCGCCCGTACGCTCCCCTCTGGATCCGCAACAGCGGCGTGCATCCGGAAAGCCGCGCGAGAATAGCGGTGCTCTGGGGTTCTTCGGACAGAGGCAGGATTTTATAAGTGGTAAAGCGCTCATGGTTTATGGTCATGCCGCAGCCTGCATCTACGGTAATGTGCCGAAGTAAACCATGGACGGGTATGATGATTGGTAAGGGATTGGAACGAGCGGGTTTATTGAGCACACATGTTGATGTGAAACAGAGGTGAAGCATACCTACGAGACATTTCCGTCCGTGATCACCATGACGGGCTCCAAGGAAAAGGCCCCATAACCTGAACCGGCTATGGGGCCTTCGTTTTCCGAGTCTTGAAACCTTTATATGCCTATTTTCTCACCACTGTGGTAATGATTGCCTCAACTCTTCGGTTCTGCTGTTTTCCTTCGGCAGTTGCATTGCTCGCGATCGGCTTCTTGGGACCGTAACCTACGGCTTTCAGACGGTCCTTGTCGATTCCAAATTCCTTTATGAGGTAGTCCCTGACGCTGTTGGCACGCGCCTGCGACAGCTTGACGTTGGCTGCTTCACGCCCGACATTGTCGGTGTGCCCTTCGATGACTGCGTCCGTATGGGGATACTGTTTCATGAAATCGGCGACCTGCTTGATTTCATCGCGATACTCTTTCTTGATGACCGATTTGCCCGTGTCAAATTGTATCTTGAGCGTTATGGAGGCCTTTACCGGGCACCCGTCCTTGTCGACCTTGATGCCCCCGGGCGTGCCGGGACATTTATCAAGGTAATCGTAAACACCGTCCTTGTCGCTGTCCAACGGGCATCCGTTGGCATCCACCTTTACACCCTTCGGCGTATCCGGACACTTGTCAAGGTAATCGTAAATGCCGTCGCCGTCCATATCCAGCGGACAGCCGTCTTTATCCACTTTCACGCCGGCCGGCGTGCTCGGGCAATTGTCCCGGTAGTCCGCAACCCCGTCCCTGTCCGTATCCAAGGGGCAGCCGTCCTTATCCACCTTGACGCCCTTGGGCGTGTCGGGGCACTTGTCGAGGTAATCGTAAACGCCGTCGCCGTCCATATCCAGCGGACAGCCGTTGAGATCCACCTTGACTCCTGCCGGCGTGCCGGGACACTTGTCGCTGCTGTCGGCAACGCCGTCACCGTCCGAATCCGCCGGTGCCATCACCGCGGGCGCAGCCGCCTCCCGCACAATGGCTTTTTCCGCCATCGGCTTCTCGCCGCCGAAGAGAAACGTCAATCCGAAGGTCCAGGCCAGATTGTTCTCGATGCTCGCAAAGCCCAGGATGTGCCGAAGATCCGTGCGCAGGGCCACATTCTCCGTCAGGAAGTACTTCAAACCGACCCCGTAATCACCGGCAAAATGCGTCGAATCCGACTTGGACGTGTTCTTGTAGTTCATGCTCTGCCCGCCGAAACCAACCGCAGCGAAGGGCACAAGCTTCTTGTCGGGAAAGAAGTGATAGAGGGCCTCCAGACGGTAGTTGTATACATCCGTGTATCGATCCGGGGCGAACTCTGTGTACTTGGTATCGACATAGCCAAGATCGGCTTCCAGGCCGAAACGCTTCGTGAAGTCGTAGCCGAGCCGGACGCCGTAGGTCGGGCCGCTGTCCAAGTCCAGGTTCCCTTCGAATTTGTAGATACCGATGTACGGTGAAATCGAATAGGCCCCCGCCCGCATTTCCGCAAAGCCGCTCACGGCTCCAAAAAAAATCCCCACGACAATCAAAGCACAAAATATCTTTTTCACGCTGAACCTCCCTTGTCACGTAAGAATTAGGACCTTCTCCGGTCCACACATAACCCCTGTTCCTTTGCCTGCAGAACCGCCGGGGTTTCATCGGTCACGTTTTACTTCTTCCCTTTCCCTCCCTTGTCCTTCGATTTTCCTTCCTTGCCCTTTTCCTTTGAATGTTTCTTTTCCTTATCCTTGCCGCCGCCATCCATGTCGTGGCCGGCCTTCAGGGCCTTGAACTCCGCGGAACCCGGCTTGATGCCCAGGTTCTTCGCCATGACGCCCCATCCCTTTCCCTTGTTCTTCTTGTACTCCTCCATCACTGTCTCGACCGGCCTGCCGGACATCTCTCCCAGCCGGAGCACCATATAAGCGTTCGCAGGCTCCGGCATGTTGCTGAGCACGGCAGTGATCTTCGCGTCTCCGATCTGGAATCGGGATGCAAGGCGCGCCTTGAATCCCGACGGGTCTAGAGAGGCCTGGGCGTTGAAATCCTTGAACCAGTCAAAATCACCCGCCACCGCGAGCGATGACCCGACAAACACCATGATGGAAATCAAGACCGCCAATCTGAATTTTTTCATCTGTCATTCCTCCTTATCTGATTGACCCTAATAGATTTTGCCTTTTCACCATCAAAGCATCCGTGAAACATCAGACATTCAGCATCCATCTGAATTTTTTGATCCGGAAATGTTCTCAATTCGGATTCACATATTACTGACAAGCATCTATCCGTTCCCGGATACATATCACCAATAGCCGGAGATCGTCGTAGTTGAGATCCAATAAAAGACTCAGGTCTCGATCCGTCCTCAGCAATTTTTTTGCGATATCGGGAAGACTCTCCTTGCTTATCATCGCTCTTTTTTCTGATCCATTTTCTCAATTCTTCGGAACCGCTTTGGTCCCATCCTATATCCTAAGATGATTCACAAAATTATTGACGCCTTGGATCTTCTTGGTGTTGCCGTTCCTGGGAACGCTGCCGTTGCTGCCGGTCCGGCTGCTGTCTCTGCGGTTGCTGCTGAGGTTGTCGCATCTCCGGTTGGCTTTGCTGTTGGCCTTGAAACTGACGAGGCTCTCTCTGAGGTGTTTGTCCACGTCTTTCCTTTTGTTTCGCCCGCATTTCCTCCTGATGTCTCTGGACCTCAGGCCTCTGTCGATATTGCTCCTGCCTCTCACGTCTCAGTATCTGCCGCTGAGGTTGCGGACGCGGTTGATAACTTTCGACGCCCCATCTTCTCTGTTTTTCCCAATGCTTGTTGCGCTTCCAATTCTTCCAGTTCTTCTGGAGCCGGTCGTACGGAATCCTTTCATATTCCCAGCGGTGGCCGCGCCAGTCGCGGTCGCGATAATAGTCTCTCCACCTCAGGTCCACATCAAAGTAAAAACTCGGAACGGCGTTATAATAAACCCAGTTACGGTCATAGTAACGCGAGCGATACCAGCGCCCCTCCCAAGGACGCCACCACCAACCGTTCCAGAAGTAAATGTCCACATCGATATCCGGGACAACATACACGTCCACTGTATCGGGTATCACAACCACTTGCGGCGGCGCCTCAAAGACGACGAGCGGCGGAAGGGATATCCCGATACTTACATTGACCTCGGCAACCGCCGAAATAGGAGAAACCATTATGAACACCAGAAATACTGCGGCCCACATTGATTTTTTCATGTTTCACCTCCTCTGTCTGGATAAGATTCGTAAAACCTCGGAAGAGAGGCAGAGATAAGAAAAATGTTCACAAACTGGACTCTCCGGATTTCATATCACCCGGTGTTACTTGGAAAAAACGCTGGCCAGACTTCACCGCTTTCTGCAAGTCAACAACGGTGAAAGGCTTGGCAAGGTATAGGTCGACCCCTGCATCCTTGAACGCCTTTGCCCCACAAGTACCGCTCATGCCGATGACATAGAGATCAGGGAATTGTTCCTTCATGAACTTGCATAGCTTGAAGCCGTCCATCCTGGGCATATCCGCATCCGTGACGATTACGTCATATCGATTTTTCAACTGGAGATTGATGGCATCGACGCCGTCGCATGCAGTGTCCACCGCGTGGCCCCAGAGTCTTATTGCAGACGACAAGACTTCTAGAATTTCAGGATTGTCATCAACGACCATGATTTTCATGCCTAACGTTCCATTCTTCGCCGGAAAGTTTGTCACAAATGACTGCATTCAACGTGACAAAGAGAATTTACCAGTGGATATCGCAGCCCAGGCTGTGGCGTGTGAGTAGATAGTGTGAAAATTCTAAAGCTAAAGTTTATGGTAAAGCAAGCGGAATATCTTTAATTGTTAATAACACCACACACTTTGGGATAACAAGGTCACATACGATGGAGGAAGTTGGTGGAAACGGCAAGCCTCCAGAAAGAAGGATTCGATGTAATGGGGCTGCATGCAGGCCGGGCTTCGGCCCGCTCCATATCTTCGCGGATTCGGTGAATCCGGCCTGCGTCCATGGCATCGTGAGCCAAGGCATGATCTTCCAGAAGTTCCCGGAACAGTTTAAGAAAAATATATCGATGTGCATCACAGAAGATACAAACGTTTTTGCCGAGCTAGAAAAATGCATATTTTTCAGAGCATAGTACTCAAAAACATTCAACCAATATATAGAACTCCAGTACCTGAGTTAGTTAATGGAATCGGATAAGGCTATACATTCTTCCCATTGCCCACCTTTACGCTTGGTTTCGAGCCAGAAAATTCAAGGGGTCAGGGAGACAAATCCTGACCCCTTTTCTTTTGCAGCTTTTGAGACGAGGCATCAAAATGGATTGACAGATTTTCGCAAGCCTGCAGACAGAGAATTAACCAAAATCATGTAGCCTAGGTTCTTGCGAATGTTTTAAATGAAGTTGCCTACCTCCAGCGGTTATGGTAAAGCCACAACGCATAAGGCGATCAGCAGGAATATGACAAGAAAGAAATTGTCGAGGAAATGCTAAAAGTCTTTTCTGAGCCAGGGGATTCATCGACAATCAGAAAATATTCATTATCCATCCGTCAGAAGCTGCTTCTTTTTGTTGTCATTGCCTTTCTTCCCGCCATAGCCGTTATCACGTATACCGGCATAGAAGAACGCAGCCAGGAAATCGAGACTTCGACGCAGAAAGCCATGCAGATGGTGCGGAGTCTATCCGCTCAGCAGAAACAAGTGGCAAAGGGAACAGAGTTGTTGCTGAGCACGCTGGCCCAATTGCCGGAAGTGCAAAAATCCGACGTAAAGGCCTGTAACCGTCTTTTTGTCAATCTCCATAAGCAGTATCCTGCGTATTCAACCATCGCAGCGGCTACTCCGGATGGCAATCTGTTCGCCGCGTCTGCTCCTTTCGAGCCGGGCACAGTCGACCTTTCCGACCGCAAGCACATAAAGGACGCGATTCGGACAAAAGCCTTCTCGGCCGGGGAATATATCGTTGGGAGGGTCAGCAAGGTCCCTTCCATCAACTACACCTATCCGGTAGTGAATGCGGAGAATAAGCTCGTGGCCATTGTTATCGCGGGATTCAGATTGGACCAATATGCACAGTATGTGAGAAGGGCCAATCTTCCCGAAGGGTCCGCAATGACGATCCTGGATTTCAAAGGTCTTCGCCTATATCGTTCCCCTGAGCATAGTACATCAGCAATCGGCACCCCTATTCCTCTTGACAGCATCGAGCGTATTTTCGGAGATCGTGAGGAGGGCATCTACGAAAGAAAGGGGGAAGATGGTACCTACAGAATCTATGCGTTCAAACAACTCCGTCTTCGAGATGGTTCTCCGCCATACATGTTGATAACCCTCGGCATCCCGAAAGAAGAAATAACCAGCGCCGCCAACCGAGCCATGATGGCTAACCTTTTGGTCCTGGGGATCTCGGCTTCGGTCCTCATAGTTTTGGTTTGGCTATTCGCCGAGCTCGCTTTCATAAATCCCATTCGGCGACTCGTCACAGAAGAGATCAGCAGTTCTAACGGCCAGACACTGAAAGGAGGAGATGAAATAGACCAGTTGGCGGGCACGTTCCGCCGGATAAAGAGTGAGCTGAAACAGACGATGATCTCCAAGGCATACATGGACAGGATCACTAACAATATGCTGGGAATGTTGATAGTCGTGGGCATGGACGGCAGAATCCAGAAGGTCAATCCGCAGGTTAGCGAACTTTCGGGATATGACGAGAACGCACTGGTCGGGGACCGCGTTGAGAAGATATTGACGACGATCCAGGACAAACCATTGGATATCAATGAATTGAGCAGGATGACCACTGCTGCCGAAATGAGGGGTCAAGACGCGTTTCTGTGCACTGTCGACGGTAAAAAGATCCCTATAATTTTCAACGTGACGTCGATCGAAGGCACGGAAGGCGAGCAGGATTCCGTCGTCTGCAATGCCATGGACGTTACAGAACGCAAAGAGAATTTGGAGCGTCTTCATAAAGCACTGGGTGCGACCGTCAAAGCCATGGCGGTGGCCGTCGAGGTGCGTGATGCCTACACGGCTGGACACCAACGCAGGGTTTCCGATCTTGCCCGGGCAATAGCAACGAAGATGGGGTTGTCCTCGGACCGGGTTGATGGTCTCCGCATGGCAGCCAGCATCCATGATTTGGGCAAGATCTCTATTCCGGCGGAAATTCTCAGTAAACCAGCGAATTTGAGCCCGGTTGAATTTTCACTTGTCCAAACCCATTCACTGGCTGGATACGACATCCTGAAAGATATTGACTTTCCCCAACCTGTTGCCAGGATGGTCCTCGAACACCATGAACGAATAGATGGATCGGGTTATCCAAGCGGTCTGACCGGAAATCAGCTTCTTTTAGAGTCTCGAATACTGGCGGTTGCAGATGTCGTGGAGTCCATGGCTTCTCATCGCCCCTACCGCGCCGCTTTGGGGATAGATGCGGCATTGTGTGAGATTGCCAAGAATAAGGGCAAACTGTACGATTCTGCAGTAGTGGATGCCTGTTTGCGGGTCTTCAATGAGAAGGGTTACCGATTCCGAGATTAATAGCCGCGATCTCCGATCCCGAAATCTCATGGCAACGGATGATCCGGGCAGGACTGCTGAACCCTCTCAGCAGTTCCTCCACCACCGGACGCGCTTGAACTCGATCGCGGATCTTCTCCGTTCCTTCATGGCAAGATCCTGCCTCCCCTTCGGGGATCCGGGCCTTGCCCGTTGCTCTAACATATTCGGTCCAATGTCAGAGGTGCAGTCCAATATAAGACGCAAGCCGGCCGTGAAATTCCAAAGTCGATAATTGGGAACTTTAATGCTATAGGGCCATCAGAGGACAGACCGCACGCAACCCGATACCCTGTAAAGGACAAACTTTCATGAACAGTGACACGCCAAATCCATTATCATCCACCTGCATGCTCCCGTTCAGTTCGTCATTTCTCGGATCGGAATATCAGCCTCTGAAGCCCGGGATGACGGCACCGGACACATTCCCGTACTGGTTGATGATCCAGGGCACGTCTCTGATCCTGCGCAAATCGGACGGCGCTCTCCAACTCCCGGAAGGAGAGCTGCCGTCATGGTGTGGGGGAACCTCCAATGCGCTTTGCATAGGCACCTGGCGCGGCCACCCGCTTTTCACGATTCCATTGGCCAGGACTGTTGAAATTCCTCCGACGTACCAAGCCGTACCTTTTCAAGGTCCGGACGCGCCCCTCGATGAACGCCTGTCGACCTTGGCAGGAATCGCTCATCAGATCATCAACTGGGAGAAAAGAAGCCGGCATTGCGGATGCTGCGGAGCCGTCATGGAACGCATCCCGCTGACCTGGGGCAAACGCTGTCCTGCCTGCCGCGCAGAGTATTTTCCCCATATCCACCCCTGCATCATCGTGCTGGTGAAGCGGGGAAAGGAATTTCTATTGGTCCATAATGCCCACTGGCCGGCTGGTCGATTCAGCCTTGTTGCAGGATTTGTCGATATCGGAGAATCGCTTGAAGATTGCGTGAAAAGGGAGGTTTTGGAGGAAACCGGGGTGACCGTGAAAAACATCCGTTATGTCGGCAGCCAGAACTGGCCTTTCCCGGCCCAACAGATGATCGGCTTCATCGCCGATTATGCCGGGGGCGAACCGCGGCCTGACGGGACCGAAGTACTTGAGGCTCGCTGGTTCACGGTCGAGACGATACCACCGTATCCGAGCAGCATCAGGAGCATCGCCAGATGGATTATGAAGAAATACTGTGTCTGAGCCGCAGACTTGTTCGACCTTCTCCCCGATGGATACGGACCATTCCTCAGGACCTTTCCAGAAGCCCCAGGAGCGCCCGGGCCGTCTCCCGGGCGAAGGCGGGGTCGTTGATGTGCATGTCCTTTTCGATCACGGGAATGCGCGAGGGCAGATTCGCCTTCAACATTTCGATGAAGGCCCGGTCCGCTTCGGCGTCCTTTTCGTCCTGACAGGGAAAATCGACGGCCGAGAAACCCCGGAGGGGGATGTAAACGACCACCGGGCCTCCGGACCGGGAAAGTTTCTCCGCCATGGTCTCCGCCAGACGGCGATTTTCTTCCGCGCTGGTTCTCATCAGGGTGGTAGAGGAATTGTGAACGCGGAAACGGCGGTCGCGGAATCGGGGCGGGATGGCATCGGGGAAATAATTGACCATGTCGAGAGCTCCGGGAACGACCAACTGCGGGATTCCCATCTCCCCGGCCTTCTCCAGGCGATGGGGCCCGGCGCTTCCCTTGCCGCCGCATAGTTCGTCCGCCAGTTCCGTTGTCGTGATATCCAGCACCGCCTGGACCTGTCCCTCTCCGATCAGCTGCTCCATGGCCATGCCGCCGGGTCCGTTGGCGTGGAAAACCAGCACCTCGTAACCCCCTCCTCCAGCACATGCTTGGCCTCCTCGACGCAGGGAGTGGTCACCCCGAACATGGTGGCGGCGATGAGGGGTCGTTCCGCGGAAACGGCTTCCCCGCCGCTTTCCAGCATGCCGCAAACCGCGAGGGCCGCATTGCCCAAGATCCGCCGGCTGATCCGGTTGAGCCCGGAAATGTCCACCACGGAATGCATCATGGCGATGTCCGACGTCCCCACGTAGGGGCGCACGTTTCCCGAGGCCATGGAGGAGACCATGACCTTGGGGACGCCCAGCGGAAGCGTCCTCATCGCGCTGGTCCCGATGACCGTGCCCGATCCGCCCCCCAGGGCAAGGACCCCGGAAATCTCGCCCCGATCGAAGAGGTCGCGCGTCAGCTTCGCCGCGCCCCGGGCCATGACGGCCACCGCCTCCCCTCGGTCCCTCCGGTCCGCAAGTTCCTGCAGGGGCCGTCCCCCGGCCGCGGAGACCGCCGCATTGGGGACATCCACGTCGGGCGGCGAAGGATGGAAGACTCCCGCATCGAGGGTGCGGGTCCCGAATCCCCGTGCCGCGATCCGGTCCCGGACGAAATTCAGCTCGTCCGCCTTGGTGTCGAAGGTGCCGATGATGAGGATGAATTTGTCCATAGCGAGCGTGCAGTCTGGAGAGCCGGTCGCTCCGGACGCGGAGAGGGTCGAAGGAGCCGACGAAACCACCTCGGAGGCCGAGACGGTTCCGGACCTTTCTCCGCGGCGACGCGCCGGTGTCACCGTTTGAAATTCTGGGCTTTGTACATCTCCGTCGTCTTCCGGATGGCGCTTTCGACGGGGATTCGCTCGATGGAAGAGGCGCCCACGAACCCCACGGCCCGGGTATTCCGGTAGATGTACTCCGTGGCCTCCGGCCCCTCGATCGGTCCGCCGTGGGCGAGGCAGATCACGTTCCTCTTCACGGACCGGGCGGCGTCGAAGATGGCGGAACATCTTCGGCCCGCCTCTTCCAGGCTTACCGGCTGCTTGGCCCCCACGGACCCGCCCGTCGTTGTCTTCATGTGGGCGACCACCGCGTCGATCCCCTTGCGGGCCATCATGCCTGATTCTTCGGGGTTGAAGACATAGGCCATCGTGAACAGGCCGAGCGAGCCCGCCAGCCCCATGACCTCGGCCTCCCGCCCGTAGCCCATGCCGAGCTCTTCCATGGAACGGCGGAAGTCGCCGTCGATTCTTCCCGACGTGGGGAAATTGATGACCCCGGAGAAGCCCAGCACCGGCAGTTCCTTGAGAAAGACCTCCATGTCGCGCGTCAGGTCGTAGGCGCAGATCCCCGCGATGACGGGGGTCTCCCGAACGACGGGCAGCACGTGCCGCCGTCCCATCTCCTGAACCATGGCGTTGGCGTCGCCGAAGGGCATGTAGCCCGCGATGGAGGGAAGGCCGTCCATACGGTACAGGCCGGAATTGTAGATGACGATCAAATCGGCTCCGCCGTCCTCGGCGAACTTCGCGGAAAGTCCGATTCCCGCCCCGGCGGCTACGATGGGCCGCCCCTTTCGGATTTCCGCTTCCAGCCTTTTCCTGACTTCACTTCGGTCGTATCGACGCGCCATGGCCGCTCCCCCTCGAAAGTTTGGATCCCCAAGGCAATCCCGGCGTCTGTTCCCGCCGCCCACGTTCCCGGTCGCGTGCGCCGGACGGCGAAAGGGGTGGACCCGGCCCGCGGCTGCCTGGTGCGCAGGGATTGTCCGTCTTTTCCGGATATTTTTCAATGATCAATATCGGAGACATGATCAATATCGGAGACGCCGTTCTGAAATGCTGCGCATCTGCGGGAATCCCGGAGTTCCCCGGAGGGCGAAGAAAGGGCATCAGGATCGGCGCGCCCCCTCCTATTTTCCCTTGATGAGCACCGCAGACCCGGCCGCACCCAGGAGAGCGACGGCGGAAGCGAGCAGAAAGGCGGGTGAAAAGGCCCCCGCCGCGTCGGCGATCATCCCGCCGACCGCGGGGCCCAGAAAGGTTCCGACGCCGAAGAACAGCGTGATGAAGCCGAGAGCGGCCGGCGCGAGCCGCGGCCCCAGAAGATCGCCGCAGGCGGCGTTCATGATCGCCGGAACGCTCCATGCGGAAAGCCCGTACAGAACGGCGGACATCGTGAACCAGACCGGCGCATCGCCCGCGCCGAAAAACCCGAAGGCGATCGCATGGATCAGAAAGACGATGATAAGAGCCTTTTTCCTCCCGACGGAATCCGACACGCTTCCCCAGATCACGCCGCAGGACAGGCTTACCCACCCCACGACCATGAAGAGCGCTCCTGCCGCCGGTTCCGTATATCCGGCATCCTGGATCAGGAACTTGAAAAAGAAGGTCATATAGATGATGAACGAAAAGCCGAAGGCGCTGTAGATCAGGCCGAGGGACCACACCGGCGCGGACAGGTAGATGTCCGCCCAGCAGATCGCCTCCGCCGGTTTCGCGGACTCCGCCCGGAGGCTCTCTTCGTCTCCGATCGCCCCCAATCCCATATCGGACGGACGGTTGCGCAGCACCAGCCAAGCGACGAGCGCCGCCAGCATGGAGACGCATCCAAAAACGATCCAGCACGCCCGCCATGCGTCCGCTCCCTGGAGCGCGCCGACCCAAGGAACGAACCGGCCGGTCAAGATCAGCGCGAAGGAAGAGCCGGCTACGGCAACCCCGGAGGCCAATCCCCTCCTCCGGTTGGAAAACCAGGACGACAGGAGCCCCATGGCGGCGATGTTCGCCCCGCCGGTGGCGATGCCGGTCAGGGTCCGCCAGACGGACACCGAAAGAAAGCCTTCCGCCATTCCCGTGCCGATCATGCCGAGTCCGACGAATCCGAGCCCGATAAAGACGACCAGCCTGGCGCCGTACCTGGTCGAGAGCGCCCCTCCCAGGAGTACGAAAATCAGGTAGCCCGCCATATTGAACGTTGCCAGAAGGCCGGCCTGGGTGTTGTTCATTCCGAGTGCGGCCTGCATGGCGGGAAGGACCATCGCGTACGCGAAGCGCGCCAGGCCCAAGGCGCAGAAGACGGCCAGCGTAACCACCGCGAGGACCGCCCATCCGTAGTGAAGACCGGTTTTTTTCAGAACAGGCATGGCTCCATCGCCCTTCTCATCGTCTTCTTCCCTCCAGCCGTTCCGGGGACTTCGCACCCTGCAGCGCCTGTAGCACAATTTCGCAAGCGCAGACAACAAAGGACGTTTCTTTCTCCCGGAAATGTGATATGCGCTGGCGCACAAACATCGCGGTGCCGGAGGCGGCGGCTTTGCCGGCCTGCGGTCCATTCAGGGCGCCTCGACTCGCCTGCAGAAAAGATGTCGCTGCTGCGAAAGACGAGGCTCCGGCGAGAAACGCCGCATCGGCGCGGCTGCGGAGGCAGCTTTTTCCCGTCAAATGCACAGGCCCGACAACATGCACGCGTCCTCTCCGCCGAGGCAAAACAAGGCGGGAGGGCTCTACTACGGATACTGGATTGTGGCCAGCAGTTTTCTGGTCCTGATGCTGGTCTACGGGGCGCAGTTCAGCTTCGGCGTCTTTTTCAAGCCGATGCTGAAGGAATTCGGGCTCTCCAGGGGGGTCCTTTCCGGCGCCTATTCCCTGAACCTGGCCATGCAGGCCGTGGCGTACATCTTTACGGGCAAACTGAGCGACAAGTACGGCCCCCGGGTGGTTGTGACCTTCTGCGGATTCTCCCTGGGCAGCAGCTATCTGCTGATGTCCCAGGTGCAGATGGTCTGGCAGATTTACGTCATTTTCGGGGTGCTCACCAGTATCGGAACGGCCTGTGCCCTGGTGCCCCTGCTTTCGACCATCGCCAGATGGTTTGCCTTCTCGAGAGGCTTGATGAGCGGCATTGCCGCGGCCGGGGTGGGTGTCGGAACGCTGCTCCTGCCCCCCCTGTGCAGCTACTCGATCGCCGCCTTCGGCTGGCGCACTTCGTACATCATCATCGGTCTGGCCGTGCTGATCCTGATCGTTCTCAGCGCCCGGCTGTTGAAGCGCGATCCATCCCAGCCGGCGCCGTCCGTCCGCGGCGTGCCCGCGCCGCAGCATGCGCACGCGGCCGGGGACTGCACCTTCCAGGGGGCATTGCGCACCCGCCAATTCTGGCTTCTCGGAGGAGTCTTCTTCCTGCTGGGCGCAGACGTCCATTCCATCTTCGTGCATATCGTGCCGCATGCCACGGATGTCGGCATTCCGGAAGTGACCGCCGCCTCGATCATTTCCGTCATCGGCGGCGTCAGCATCGTCAGCAAGGTTGCCGTGGGCATCGCCGTGGACCGTTTCGGCAACAAGCCCGTGACCGTCGCCATCGGTTCGCTGATGTTCCTTTCCCTGGTCATGCTGCAGTTTTCGAACGCTCTCGGCGTGTTTTACGCATTCGCCGTCGTTTTCGCCTTCGGCTATGGCGGATTTGTGTCGATGCAGTCTCCCTACGTCGCCGAGCTGTTCGGTCTGAGATATCACGGGGCCATCTTCGGATTTGCGCTGTTCATCCAGGGGGCGGGGGCGTTCGGGCCCTTCGTCACGGGAAGGATATTCGATGCGGCGTCCAGCTATCGTCCGGCTTTCGCGATGCTGGCGGTCCTGAGTCTCTTGGCCGTCCTGCTGACCGTCGGAATAAAGAAGCCGATCGCCGGGCGACAGGACGGAGGCGGCAACGGCTGACGGGAAACGCGGATGATCCGGCCGGCGCGGCGTTCTTGAAAAAGGCGGCGGGGCCGGGCGGCAAGGCGGCCCTCCGGCATCGAGCCATTCCGTGCTCTTCATTTGGCGAGGGCGAGCCGGAAAATTCAAGGGGTTAGGAAGACATCCCCAACCCCTTTCCGTTCACCTGCCGCCGTTGCGTCGGCGATCACTCGTAGACCGGCGTCCCATTGCCTTTCTTGAATTCCCTGAACTTCTCGTCCATTTCATTGGTCACGGGACCGGGTTTCCCTTCCCCGATCTTTCTTCCGTTCACCTCGATCACCGGCGTGATCTCGGTTCCCGTGCCTGTTCCGAATATCTCGTCCGCCGTATAGAGCTCGGATACGACGACGTCCCTCTCTTCTACGGCGTAATTCGATTCCTTGAAAAGGCGGATGATCACGTTTCTCGTTATCCCGACCAAGATGCTGGAGGCGATCGAGGGCGTGATGACCGTGCGATCTTTTACGAGGAAGACGTTCCATCCGGGGCCTTCCGACAGGAATCCCCTCGTGTCCAGAAGAAGCGCGTCATCGACCCCGCTCGCCTTTGCCTCCATCCTGGCCAGGATGAGATTGATGTACTGCGTCATCTTGCTCGACCCGGGAAGAATGCAGGCCGAGGGGCGCCGGTAGGAGGAAATGACGATCCGGATCGAGCGATCCTTCTTCATGCCCGGAAGCGGGACGACATAGACGACGACCGTCGATTCCTTGCAGGAACCGGGATCGCAGCCCAGCAGACCGATCCCCCGTGTCACCTGGGGCCGGATGTAACAGTCCTGATAACCCGACTTCCGGACGGTTTCGATGATGACCTTCTTGAATTCTTCCTGGCTCAGAGGGATGTTCAGACCGATGATTTTCGCCGAATCGTACAACCGGTTCATGTGGGCATCGAACTGGAAGATTCTTCCCTTGTAGGCCCGAAACGCCTCAAAGATTCCGTCGCCGTACAGGAATCCGTGGTCCATGATGGAGATGGAAGCTTCATGTTCCTCGACAAATTTTCCATTGATGTAAAATACCGGCTTTCCCATTCAGTCTCCTCCTCGAAATTCAGAAAGATATCCGCTGCGGCGATTCCGCAGATCCCGCCACTCGGCCCCGACGTTACCCCGGATTCCTCAGGTCTTCCGTCTTGATCGTCTTTCCCCTGCGCCCCGATTCAAACATGCCGATGCAGATCTCGGCGGTTCGCAGCCCGTCCAGCCCCGTGGCGGCGGGCTCGCCTCCGGTCTTGATGCACCGGTTGAAGTCCTCGACCTCGCTCCGGTAGAGGTTCGGCTTGGGGAACGGCTGCTGGTGATCGCCCTTTTCGCCCTTGACGATCAACTCCCCGCCGCCGCCGCCGAACCACTGGCCCGTCGTATTGACGCAGAACAACGAGCCCTTGGTGCCGTGCACTTCCAGGCCGTTCGACCCGCAGGGGATGTTCAGGCAGAAGTGAGCCGTGCCGTAGAGGCCCTTCTCGAATTTCAGCATCGCCACGGCGATTTCCTCGAAAGGCCGCTGCTCGGTATGCTCGCCGATGAAGGCGCTGACTTCCTCCACCTCTCGTCCCAGGATGAAACGGAGGAGATCGATGCGGTGCGTTCCGTACATATAGAGGACGCCGCCGCCGGCCACACCGGGTTCGTAGTACCATCGAGGCAGAACTTCCGGTGGGACTTCCGCCTGAATCTTGACGAAATTCAATTGGCCCAGTCGGCCGGAAGCGATGATGTCCCGCGCCATCAGGTGAACCGGGTGCTGGCGATACATGAACCCCAGACCCAGCTTGACTCCGTTCTTCGCGCAGGCTTCGATGATCGCCCGGCACTCCTTCAGGCTCTTGGCCATGGGCTTCTCGCAGAGGACGTGTTTCCCCGCCTCCGCGGCCTTCACGGCGTGCGTGCAGTGAAGGTGGTTGGGGCTTCCGACATAGACGACGTTCACTTCGGGATCGCGCAGCATCGCGTCCAGCGAATCGTAAGCCCGCTCGATGTTGTGCTCCCTGGCGAAGGCATCGGCAGCGGCCTGAGTCCGTCCCGTCACCGCCAGCAGTCTGGTGTCCTCGGCCTCCTTGAGAGCAGCCGCCATCAACTTGTGTACCCGGCCCGTACCGACCATCGCCCATCCAACGGCCATGTCACCCTCCCTTTCTCGATCTTGCAGAATCCCCTGTCCCGCCTGCCTGCCGCGCCTGCGCGGCCGTCCGCTCCATCGCCTTTGCGGCGCCGGCCCCGGACGTCATGAAAACATCCTTCCCAGGGGGACGACTTCGATATCCTGCCGCGCGAATTCCCTCCGGATCTCTTTCAGGACGTCTATGGCATTGGGCGTATCGCCATGAACCAGAATGGCGTTTGCCCTCATGTCGATTTCTTCGCCGGTTGTCGCCGTGAGCCTCCCCTCCTTGGCGATCTTCACCGCTTTCCCGGCGGCTTCCTTCGGATCGGTCGCTTTCTTCTTGCGCTGTATGACCGGCATGCCGTCACGGTCGTATTCGAGATCGACGCCCACGAAGACGGCCGTTCTCAATCCCGCTTTTTCAGCCATCTTGTACGACAGCAGACTGGGGCGGGACGCCATGATCAATTTCGGATCGACGCTTCGTATTCCTTCGACGATCGCCTTTGCCATGGATTCGTCTTTCCCCGCCGCAGACTGCAGGGCGCCGTGCAGCCATACATGCTGGAGCTGCAACCCTTCCGATTCCACGAAAGCCTTCAATGCGCCGATCTGATAGACGATGTAATCCCTCATCTCCTCCGGGGCGACGCCCATCTTCCGTCTTCCGAACCCCATCAGATCGGGGTAGCCCGGGTGCGCACCGATGGATACGCCGTGCTCCTTGGCCAACCGCACCGTATGCGCCATCACCACCGGATCCCCCGCGTGGAAGCCGCAGGCGATGTTCGCGGAACTGATGAACTTCATGAGCTCCTCGTCATTTCCGACGCGGAAATTGCCGAAGCTCTCCCCCGTATCCGAATTCAAGGCGATCATGACTCTAGACATAGGCTGCCCTCTCCGATCCCGTCGTGAAATCCCTGCATTGAAGACGACGGCGTTCAATCCGTCAATATGGGGTCATCCCGGAAGGTCTTTTCCGCATCGGCCAGGATCCGATAGGCCTCGTCGACGTCCACCTTCCTGAACGTCGTAAAATCATCCGGCTTCGTCTGTCCGATTTTCCACAGATCGGCGCTGATGGTATTGGCCAGGATGACGAAGCCGGTCGTCGAGGGTCCGTCCACGCTGATCGCAATGGGCTCGACGCCGCCCGCGACCTCGATGGCGCCGAGGGGGACGCCCTGGGTCACGATATTGGAGGGATCGCCCTTCGGATCTCTTTGAACCTGATGCGGAGGCCTCGGTTTGAACTCGAACTTCGGACCGATGTACCGTACGCCGAACCGGGAAACCTTATGGGATACGCGCCACTTGTGGCTGTAGAACCTCCCGATGCTTTCCTCCGTAAAGAGATGGTCCTGCGGCCCCAATACGGTCCTGACCTCCCAATGGTCCGTAAAATCGGGGATCAGCGCTTCCTTCAACCGCCGACCGGTCAATTGCCGCAGGGGAAGGGCCGAACTCCCGATCCTGAGGACGTCGCCCTTCTTCAGCGCCCTCCCCTCGAATCCGCCGAAGTTTGCCGGCAGGCACGTCGATTTGCTCCCCAGGACGACGGGGACATCGATGCCGCCCGCTACGGCCAGGTAGGCTCTGCAGCCCTTTTTCGACGGAAGGACGAAAGAAGGGAACGAGATGACATCCCCCTTTTCCAGTTCCACCGTTCTCCACAGGGGAATCGGAGCCTGATTCAGTTTTGCACCGAGATCGGCTCCCGTGACGGCGACGATCATTTTCGCCAGTGCCCGCAGCTGCAGTCCGTACAAGAGAATCTCGATACCGGCCTCCCCGTCCTGGTTGCCGACCAGGCGATTCCCCATTTTCAGAGAAAAGGGGTCCGATGCGCCCGATACGGGCACTCCCATGGAGAGATATCCCGGTCTCCCCAGATCTTGAACCGTCGTCAGCATCCCGGGCTTAAGAATCTCCAACATCATCAACTCCTTCATCCGTCATGAGAAAGAGGGTTCCCAAAGTCTGCCGCGGATCCGTTCATCCGGGAACGGACGATTCCCCGCGGAGAAGAAGGAACCCGGCAGCTTTCCCCACCCCGCGGCCCCTGCCCGGATTCCCGTCAGGCAGAGCCCTTCAGCTCTTTGCCGGAATAGACCCCTTCCTCGATTTTATAGGGATAACTGTCGATGTTTTTCTCTATGGCCAGATATTCCTTCTCGTCGATGGGGACCACCCTGAGACGATCGCCCGCCCTGAAGAGGGCGGGACTTTCCTTGAAGGCCGGGTTTCGTTGGTGGATGTCAAAAACCAGCAAGGGCGTTCTCCCGATCAGCTTGACGCCTCCCGGAATCACCGCAGGATAGATGCAGTTGCCGCTTCTGTAGATGCCGATGGCGCCCTGCGGAGTCCAGGTCCGCGGCACCTTCAATTGAGCCGCCCTCAGTTCCTTTGCCGGATCAAGGGCGTTGAATGAAATCTCGCCGGGGCAAAAACCGAGGTATTTGACCCAGTAATCGGTGCTGACATAGACGCTGATGAATTCCTCGATGCTCAGGCCGTTGTATTCGGCGACAGATTCCATGTCCGGAGGCAGGCCGTGCGCCTTGGAACACTCGATCGTCCATCGGTCGTTGAACAGAATCGGGACATGGATCAACCGCGACGGAATCGACCTGTCCAGATAATCGATCCCGCGGGCTTCCAGCGCCTTCAGCCGGCCGATAAGACCGCGGACGTCGATTTCGAAGGGATCGTAACGGATCAGGAGCGAACAGGTTGCAAACATGATTTCCCGGACACCTTGGATCTTCTCCGTTTCGATGACGTCCTTCAGGCTGATCGCTTTGAAATTCAGCTGCAGATCGACTTCGTCTCCCAATTCCAGCATCAGGAATCGGTCTCCGCATATCCGGTAAATCACAGAAGTGTTCCCTCGGGATGCCATTTCCATAAACGTCATTGCTCCTGAAAAAGTGGGTTCACGTCGTTTCGGAAACCTCTGCACTACGCGGCGCGCGATTGCGGCTTCTCCGTTGGTCGCTCGATTCCGCTATTTCACATCTCTCCCATTCGTTTCGGGCGACTCCGCAAACAGGCGGTCCCGCACTCCCGCCTCCGGCGTCGACTCCAAGCGGCGCTCGGCACTTCGGACGGGGCGCGGGGCTTCCAGGCGGGAAAGCGCCCGTATGAGATCTTCATGCCGCGGCCCCGGCGCCGCGTACGATGCTGAAATGAACCACAGCCGGGGTCTTTCTGTCAAGGTTTTGGTGACATTTTTGGTGACAGATTTTGGTGACAGATTTTGGTGCCATGTTTTGGTGACAATCCTCAACAATCATGTCCGCCTGCTCGGGAGGATTGCCTTCCGGACCGCGCGTTCGACAGGCCGCCGCTCCGCCTTCGTTTGTGAATGCAAGTAATCGTTCACACTTTTTCCTTTTCCACCTGCAGCTTTCCGATGAAGAACCGTCAATAAAAAATTAATTCATTTCCGATGGATAGGATTGTTTCAAGGAACCGAACATCCCGCTGCCCCATCGGATGACTGATGTTTTCTGCAAATAAATCTTGACAAGAAGGTCCTGTGCGTATAAATGGCGGGTTAACGATTGATTACATTTTTGTGAGTTAACGATTACCATTTTACTTCTTGGAGAAATTTCGCGGGCGGCAACAGGGGAAATTGTGTTCCAGTGAGAAGGATATCGGGCCATCGCCGCGAAGGAAAGGTCGCTCGGATCAGCGGCACCGCGGGTCTCCCGTTCCCGGCCATTTCAGGATCCGCGGGACCGTTGTGAACAGGCCTGTCCGGCCAAAATACTTTTCATCTGCTGACGGAGGACAATGGGATGAAGGCTTTGAAGATGTTCGGAAAATTTCTGATGATGGGCGGTTGGATTCTCATGGCGGCTCTCGGCCTTGGCCTCTACATCGCTTACGTTAAGTACTTTGGAGCGTGAAACCGCTCCGGATAACAAGCGGCCGGACGCCTTGCTTCCGGGAGTCGAAAGGCCCAGAAAGGCTGCCCGACCGCCGTGGCGGCTTCCGCGGACGACGGGGTCGGCTTTCCTGCCGGAGAACTTCAGCTGTTGTCGGCGCGGCATGAAATCCGAGGATCATGCCCGTCCGACAGATTGCCTGTGCAGTCGGACCTGGGAACCGCCCGGCGGGCCTCCTCCCTCTGCCTGTTCCGCCGTCGAAAATCATCTGACGGATTCCCCCCCGCCGGAGTCGCCGTGCTGCTTCGGCGGGCGCGCCCTTTTCCGTCCTCCCCCGACTGCGATGAGGGCTGAGCATCTCGAAAGGCGGGGTACGGGTACGCTTATTTTGTCAATCATTCAGCCGATTTAACCCTGTCCGATTTCTTTCTCCTTGCATATAGCCGAATTTCTGCTATGTTCCCCGCCAAAATTGACGCAGGATGGTACTTTGATGACATTTGAGCCCTGAAGCGCGCCGAGGCAGCAAGGAAAAACCGACTGCGTCCCGCAGATCTCCGATCCTCTCTAGCATTGCTCCGACCCTCTCCGGAACACACGACAGAATCCTGAAGATCAGCAACCCGAACGCATCCGCCGGATCCGTTTCCGATGATAACGGCCTTCCCTCGACCGCGTCCTCAAGGGAAAATGGTCAAGACACCCCCTGCATGACGATTTAATATTATATTTTATAAAATTCTTGACAAGATCGCATTTTCCTATTACGTAGCTGTGCAACGCCCCGCCCGGGAGGGGACGGGCGGGCAGCAGAAACGTTGAGATCATCTGCAGGCCGGGTCGATTCGCCTCGCGGAGAATGCATAAGGAACCGAAAAGTGGAAACGCTCGTATTCTTGATCCTCTATCCCGTCGTCGCAGCCTTGGCGCTGATCCTGATCCGCGGGGATTCCCCGCGCAGGTTCGTCGTCGTCGCCTCCGCCGTCCTGCTGATCGTCGCGTCCTGCTGGCTGCTGAAGTACGATTATTCGGCGCCCGTCAACCTGTATCAGGTCCATGCGGACTGGATCCGGCTGTTGATGCAGATCGTCGAACTGGCGTTGGCGGCGTACATGATCGTGCTCGCCGTCCGCCACAGGAAATGGCCGATTGTTCCGCTTGTCCTGGCCTCCGCCGGCGTCGGCCTGTGGTTTGAAGTCGTGCACGTCCACACCATGGGGAAAGGGGTTGCGCTGTCTCTGAACCGGTTTTCCCTCATCATGGCCCTGATCACGGGAATCGTCGGCAGCCTGATCGCCGTGTATGCCTTGGGATATATGAGGACCTACCACGCGCACGAGAAAGACGTCCCCGACAAACGCCGCACCTTCTTCTTCGTCATCTTTGTTTTCCTCTCGGCCATGTTCGGCATCGTCTTCAGCAACGATCTCCTTTGGTTCTACTTCTTCTGGGAGATCACGACCGTCTGCTCCTTCGTCCTGATCGCCTACAGAGGAGATCAAGAGTCCATTAATAACGCCTTCCTCGCCCTGGGATACAACCTCGCGGGTGGTCTGGCGATGCTCCTGGGCATCGTGATCCTCTTTTCCCAGCACGGAATCTTCGAATTGGATAAGCTTCTTCTCCATGACAAATCCGTCGTGATGGCGCCGGTCATTCTTTTGTCCATCGCCGGAATCGTGAAATCCGCCCAGCTTCCCTTCTCGTCCTGGCTGGTGGGGGCCATGGTGGCGCCGACGCCGGTTTCCGCCCTGCTTCATTCCAGCACCATGGTCAAGGCCGGAGTCTATTTGCTGGTGAAGCTCGCGCCCCTGTTCGACGGTACCTATGCAGGGCTGCTGGTCGCGCTCCTTGGCGGCTTCACCTTCATGATGACCTCGATGATCGCCATTTCCCAAAGCGATGCCAAGAAGGTCCTGGCCTATTCAACGATCGCCAATCTGGGTTTGATCGTCATGTGCGCCGGCATCGGCACCTACGAAGCGCTCTGGGCCGCGGTGCTTCTCATCATCTTCCACGCCGTCGCCAAATGTCTGCTTTTCCTCTGCGTCGGCTCCATCGCGCACGTGATCGGAACCCGGGATATCGAGGCGATGGACGCACTGGTTCTGGCGATGCCGAGATTGACTTGGCTGATGCTGATCGGCATGGCGGGCATGTTCCTCGCGCCCTTCGGGATGCTGATCAGCAAATGGGCCGCCCTGGTCGCCGTGATCGACGCCAATCCGATCCTCACCTTTCTGCTGATCTACGGGTCGGGCGCGACCCTGTTCTTCTGGGTGAAGTGGATGGGGAGGCTTCTTTCCGTGAGTCAGCTTCGGGAAAACATCGAGACCGGCATCCAACGGACGATTTGGGCGCCCCTCTACATTCTGGGGTTCCTGATGACCGCCGTCTGCTTTTTCTTCCCCTATATGTCGCACCGGATGATCGAACCCTATGTGACCGGTGTCTACGGCACGACCTTCACGATGAGCCCCGGCAACATCACCATCATGATCATCATGATGGGACTCGTTTTTCTTTTCTTCGTCAGCCGCAAGGAGGTGAATTTCCGGAACACGAGGATGGTCGATGCCTACCTGGGGGGCGCCAATCTCCCGGGGAGCAAAGCCTTTACGGGTTCGGCCGGGGCCGTGCAGAAAATCGTTTTGCGAAACTATTACCTGGAAAAATACTTCGGCGAGAAACTTCTGCTGTATCCCAGCATTTTCGTCGCCTTGGGCTTATTGATTGTCCTGATCATCGGAGCGGTTGCCTGAGATGGATATCCTGTCGCTGACCCTTTATATCGTTCTGGCTCCTCTGTTCGGAGGCCTGCTGGCCGGCGTCGATCGCCGGATCACGGCCCGCCTGCAGGGGCGTTTCGGTCCGCCGATCCTGCAGCCTTTCTACGACGTCGCGAAATTGTTCTGCAAAGAAACCTTGGTCGTGCGCCACACGCAGACCGTTTACATCATTTTCTTTGTCGTGTTCATGGTCTTTACAGGGGGTATCTTCTATCTGGGCGGCGATCTCCTTCTGGTGATCTTTTCCATGATGCTCGCCAATACGTTCCTGATTCTGGCCGGATACAGGGGCAGCTCCCCCTACAGCACGGTCGGCACCGAGCGCGAGCTGCTGCAGATGATGGCGTACGAACCGATGGTTCTGTTCTATGTCGTCGCCATCTACATGGCGTCAAAGACTTTCTACGTGGGACAGATCGCCACAACCTCGCATCCCATGCTCATCAAGTCTCTGCCGGGCGTATTCCTCGGGTTTGTCTACGTCCTGACGATCAAGCTGCGCAAATCGCCCTTCGACCTCTCCACATCGCACCACGGCCATCAGGAGATCGTCAAGGGGATCACGACGGAATACACCGGACCGTCCCTGGCCCTGATCGAGATCGCGCACTGGTACGAAAACATCCTTCTCTTGGGTCTGGTGGCCCTGTTCTTCGCGCCTCATCTCTGGCTGGGCGTAGCGGCCTCGTTGACGGTCTATTCCCTGGAAATCTTCATCGACAATGCCTGCGCCCGGGCGCGATGGCAGATGACCGTATTTTCATCCTGGGGAATCGCCGCGGTCCTCGGCTTCGGCAACGTCCTCGCGCTGACTCTATTCAGGTAGGAATCTATGTCCTTGATGCAGAAATCACCTTGGATCATCCATTACGACGGGTCGAGCTGCAACGGATGCGATATCGAAGTGCTGGCCGCGCTGACGCCCATGTACGACGTCGAGCGCTTCGGCGTCATCAATACGGGCAATCCCAAGCACGCCGACATCTTCCTGATCACCGGCTCCGTCAACGAGCAGAACAAATCGGTCGTCCGGAACATCTATGACCAGATGCCGAATCCGAAGGTTGTCGTCGCGGTCGGAATCTGCGCCTGCACCGGCGGGATCTTCCGCGACTGCTACAATGTCCTGGGCGGTCCGGATAAGGTCATTCCCGTGGATCTCTACGTGCCGGGCTGCGCAGCGCGCCCGGAGTCGATCATCGACGGGGTGATCAGGGCACTGGCAGTGTGGGAGGAAAAGCGGCGCAGCCTGACGGGACAGAAAGGGACACCATCATGATCGAACCGCAGGATCTCAGGGAAACGACCCTCGAACGGTTGATCGGCGAGGTGCAGGAATTCCGGGATGCGGGCTATCGTCTGGTGCAGATCGGCGCCACCCGTACGGAAGGCTTCGAAATCAACTATTCCTTCGACAGGGATCTGAAATTCGTCAATCTCAAGATCAAGATCGCGGACAACAGCGTGGAGATCCCCAGCATCAGCGGCGTGTACTGGAACGCCTTCCTCTACGAGAACGAGATTCACGACCTGTTCGGCCTGAAGATCCGGAACATCAAGATCGACTACCGCGGGACCTTCTACAAGGTGGCGAAACCGGCCGCGTTCGCCGAAAAGCCGGCGGCGCCGGCCGCAAGGAAGCGAGCCGCCAAGCCGGCAGCCGGAACGGAGGTTTCTGAGACGTGACCCAGCGCAGCATTATCCCCTTCGGACCGCAGCATCCGGTGTTGCCCGAGCCGATCCACCTGGATCTGGTCGTCGAAGACGAAACGGTCGTCGAGGCGATCCCTTCGATCGGCTTCGTCCACCGGGGACTGGAGAGCCTCGTCGCGAAGAAGGATTTTCAGGAGTTCGTCTACGTGGCCGAACGGATCTGCGGCATCTGCAGCTTCATTCATGGAATGACTTATTGCCACGGCGTCGAACAGATCATGGAGATCGAAGTTCCTCCGCGCGCGCAGTACCTGCGGACGATCTGGTCGGAGCTCTCCCGGATCCACAGCCACCTGCTCTGGCTGGGCCTGACGGCCGACGCCTTCGGGTTCGAGAGCCTCTTCATGCACAGCTGGCGCCTGCGCGAGAAGGTGCTGGACATCATCGAGGCGACGACCGGCGGACGCGTCATCTTCGGCTCCTGCAAGGTCGGGGGCGTGCGCCGCGACATCGAAAACGCCGCATTGAGGACGATCGCGGCGACGCTTCAGGATTACGCCAAGGAGTACCGCGAGATCGGCGGCGTCTTTCTCGAGGACCTGACCGTCAAGCGGCGCCTCTGCGGCGTCGGCGTGCTTTCCGGTGAGGATGCCCTGCAGCTGGGCGCGGTCGGTCCGATGCTGCGGGCCAGCGGTGTCGCCCAGGACATGCGTCTCCTCAAGTACGCCGCCTACGGCGAGATCGATTTCAGCCCCGTCACCGCCGCCGAAGGCGACAGTTACGCGCGCTGTTCGGTGCGCGTCCGCGAGATCTTCCAGTCCGTCGGGATCATCCGGCAGTGCGCGGAAAAGATCCCGGACGGCGCCATTGAAACCAAAGTCGCCGGCCTGCCCGACGGCGAGTTCTACGCCCGCACCGAGCAGCCTCGTGGAGAGGTGATCTACTACGTCAAGGCCAACGGAACCAAAAATCTGGAGCGTCTGAGGGTGCGCACACCCACGTTCGCCAACATTCCGGCGATGCTGAAGGTCATGCCGGGCTGCCAGCTGGCCGATGTGCCGGTGCTGGTGCTCACGATCGACCCCTGCATCAGCTGTACGGAGAGATGAGAAATGCCCGTTTTCACCATTTCAGGAATGATTCTTCGCTCCCTGTTCGGTCGCCCGGCGACCTTGATGTATCCGTTCGAGCCGCGCGAATACGCGACGGGGAGCCGGGGACATATCGAGATCGACGCCGGGACCTGTATCTATTGCGGCCTCTGCCGGCGCAAATGTCCCACCGCGGCGCTGGCCGTGGATCGCGAGGCGAAAGTCTGGGAAATCGACCGGCTGCGGTGCATCTCCTGCGGCTGCTGCGTCGAGGTTTGCCCGAAGAAGTGTCTGAGCATGGCGCGGGGGTATTCCCCGGCCGTGCCCTCCGCCGGAGAGCCGGAGAAGCATCATGCATGAGCATCATCAGGTGGAAAAACTCGTCGAGGGGCTGCTGCGCGAAACCGGCGGCAGAAAGGTCCGGAGCCTCGTCCTGGTCATGGGGGAACTACTGGGCTTCGACGAAACGTCGGTCAGGCTCTATTTCGAACACTTTACCGATGGGACCCCCGCCGAAGGCGCGGTACTCACCGTCCGCTGGATCAGGGGCGAGCTGCACTGTCCGCAGTGCAACAGGAATTTCGTGAAGGACAGAAGCCGCTTGGATTGCCCGACCTGCGGCAGGCAGGGAGTTCCGACCCCGACCGGCAAAGAGTTCCATTTCGAAAAGGTCGTGGCGGAATAGCGATGTGTTACGCCATTCCCGGCCGGGTGGTTGCCGTTGACGGCGCCGCCGTCACGGTCGAATACTACGGTCAGCACAAGACGGCGCGCAATGAATTCCGGGATCTCCGGACCGGCGATTACGTCTACGCGCAGGGCGGCTTTGTCGTCGAAAAGGTCTCTCCGGCCGAAGCCGAATCGGTTCTCGCAACGTGGAAGGAGATCTTCTTCGAACTCCAGGAGACCGATCTGCGCCTCTCCCGGCTGGGCCATCCCTCCGGCAACGAAAAACTGGGCCGGATCCTCGACAGGGCCGCGGAGGGAATGCCGCTGAACGACGAGCAGGCCGAATTGCTGCTCGGCCTGGACGATCCGGCGGACATCGATCTTCTATACCGGACGGCGAACTTTCTCCGCCACAAGTACCATGACAATTCCTGCTGCGTGCACGGCATCATCGAAATGAGCAATGCCTGCACGCAGTCCTGCGCCTACTGCGGCATCTCGAAACACAACCGGGGATTGAGACGCTACCGCATGACGCGTCCGCAGGTCTTCGCGGCGGCGCAAAGGGCCGTGGCGCTGGGCTTTAAGGCGCTGGTCCTGCAGTCGGGCCAGGACTGCTATCCCGTCGAGATGCTGGCCGACTTGATCGGGGAACTGAAGAGCCGATTCCCCCTCCTGATCTTCGTCAGTTTCGGCGAACTGAGCCGTGAAGGGCTGGAAATGCTCTACGCAGCCGGCGCCCGCGGCATCCTCTTGCGCTTCGAGACGTCGGATGGGGAGCTGTACCGGAAGCTGCACCCCGAGAGCAGCCTGGAAAGACGTCTGCAAGTTCTTCGCCAAGCGGGCGAAATCGGTTTTCTCGTCGTCACGGGCGGCCTGATCGGCCTGCCGGGACAGACCAGGCGGTCTCTCCTGAACGATCTTCGCCTGGCGGCCTCGCTTCATCCGGAGATGGTTTCCTTCGGGCCGTTCTTGCCCCATCCCGACACGCCCCTGGCGGAACAGGCCCCGCCCGCATGCGGCGAGATCATCAAGTGCCTTGCCGCGGCCCGCCTGCTGGTTCCCCGCAGGGCCAAGGTCCTCGTGACCACGAGCCTGGAAACCCTGGACCCCGGGGCACGCCGCCTGGCGCTGCAGTCCGGCTGCAGCTCCGTCATGCTCAATGTCTCTCCGATGGAGCATCGCAGTCTTTACAGCATCTATCCGGACCGCGCCCACAGCAGGGATCCGGTCGAACGGCAGATCGCCGATACATTGAATCTGCTGAAGAGCCTGGGGCGGGCGCCGACGGATCTCGGGGTGTAGGGGCCACCAAACCGGCCGGGCTCAGGCGGTCAATCCCCGCTCGAGAATTTCAGCCAGTTCGCATCGGCCTTCCTGATGTTGCCGGGAATGTCGATGCGCCATTTCTCATGGGCTTCCCTGCTGCAGTTCAGGTAAAGCTTCCCATCGACGATCTCCCACACTTCCGGATCGGTATGGGCTTTCCGGGCCTCCGTCATGGCCCAGGCGCAGTAGCCGTCATATTGGGGCGCATATCTTCCGGGGTCTCCCGCGAACAGGTCCCTGTTTTCGCCGGTTGAAAAATACCAAGTCAGCTTGTGCCACTGGTAGGCAAAGGACTCGTTGCCCTTCAGGGCCTTCCCGACCTTGAAGTATGCAACGGCGTCATAACCCCTGATGGCGACAGCGCCCGCCGGCGAACCTCCGGCCGCGATGCCGCTCAATCCGGCCAACAGGAACAGCACGAACGCGGAACGCATGAAAATCCTCCCGATCGCCGTCGATGATGCCATATCCGCCACCTATCCGTCACGAGACCGACGAAGTTTCACGAATGCGATCCGATGCAGCATCGCCGGCTTCGCACGCCACAGACACACGCCCCGCTCTTCGGGCATCCTACGCATACCCCTGCCGCTTCTTCCATGCGGCGAGGCCCGTCTTGACGGTTTCCGCAGCGCCGTCAATGCCGATGTATCCCGTATTGACCACCAGGTCATAGTAAATGGGGTTGGTCCAGTCGATGTGGAAGTGCCTTCGATGAAAGGCATCCCGCTCGGACTCCGTCTTGTAGACGTATCGTTCCGCCGTTTCGAGGTCGGCCCCCGAGTCTTTCATCACGTTCTGAATCCGGAATTCCAGCGGCGCGATCAGCCGGAGGCGAAAAGCCTCCTGCGGCGGCAGGATGAACTGGCTGCCGCGTCCGACGATAACGGCGTTCCCCTGCTTGCCGATCGTCCCGACGACCTTGGTGAGATGGCGCAGGTATTCGTCCGGCCACAGGTGGCGCGAACTGAAGAGCGAACTGAGCCAGGAATCCCGCAGGCGGACCTCCTTTTCATCGAGAGACGCGATGACCTTCTCGCTGATGTCCGTCCGTTCGGCCACCTGCTGAATGATTTGCGCCCCGATGAGATCCATCCCAAGGTCTCTCGCGAGCTGGCGGGCGATTTCACTGCCGCCGCTGCCCGGTTCCCGCGAAATCGTGATGCAGGGCCCCGGTTTGGCGGTCTCCTTTTTTTTCTTGAGCCTTTCCGCGTTCCATTTCGCCAGTTGCTCCCCGATAAGCTGATCCAGTGAACGGCTTTGTGTTACCCGCATGGCACCCTCCTTCCCCGGTTCGGAACCTTCCCGAACCGTGCGAACGTCCTGGCGTTGTCAGCGTCATGTTCACGGCCCCGCCGCTCCGGTTTCCGGCCGGCGCGATCCCCGCATCCGTCTGCAGTCACAGTCGCACTTTTTAAGACAAGGATATGACGAATGGAAATCCGGGTAAATCGGGAGAAGGCTGATTTCCGATCCGGAAATGCCTTAGCACGGCGGGACTCACAACAGATCCGTTTCCCACCTCTCGGAACAGTCCGGCCTACTCCCCGCGAGGATGTCCGCCAGGGCGAGCAGCGTTCTTCGTGCGTCCCCGACGGGGAGAGGAAAAGCATCCCAGTTTTCGCTGTCTTCGCCGTCGTGGTTGGGAAGGATGTGATCGAAACGGCACGCCTCCCTCAGTTCCCCATACGCGCTTTCCGCCCTCTTCTCGATATCCAGCAGATCCGGCAGGGAGAGAATGCCTTTCTGTTTCTGGGTCCTCCGGAGCAATTTCTTCCGCATCATCTCCGCGATCAAACCGGGAACGGCCGCTTTCCCGTGAAGCGTGCGGAAGGCCAGGAGTTCCCCTCTGGTGACAGGCGAGATGAAAACGCTCACCGTCCTGAAGCCCGAAAGACCGGGATGGGCGAGAAGCGGTGCCGCAACGAAAGGGCTCCCCTCGAAGAGGGCGTCCGAAGACTTCAAGGCGTCGAAGAGTTCCTCTTCGTCGAGGGCATGGAGGTCTCCCCGCACGTCGAAGACGAGGGTCCCCTCCTTTTCACGCATCCGCTCCAGATCGGCTCTCGGGCGAAAGCGGTAGTCCACCCCCTCTTTTTCCCCGGGGCGGGGACTCCGGCTCGTGTAGAAAACAGGCCTCTTCATTTTTCCGCCGAGCTCCGGGTAGTGCTTCTCCAGGGCGCGGCGCAGGGGAGTCTTTCCGATACAGGAAGGACCGCTGACGATGACAAAGCTGTGCATGGAGAAAATCTACCGGAACCGCTCCCGGGAGTCAACAGGCACAGGAGTTCGCCCAAGTCAACCGCCCTTGCGGCGGCTTTCAGGCCGTGCGCTCCGGATCCCCCCGCCGGTGGCCCCGGGCGGCGGAGACACGAAAAGGTTGCTTTCTCCCCCTGCTGGGCTATGATGCCGCTCCATGAAACCCGGAACCAAACCGTTCGCGCCGCCGATCGACCCATTCGTGCGGCCGCTTTTCCCCGAACTGATCCGGGGTGCCTTTTTGAGCCGCCCCAACCGCTTCGTGGTACGCTGCGCCACGGCGGACGGCCTGGTAACGGCCTACCTGCCCAACCCGGGCCGGCTCTGGGAGCTTCTCCTCCCCGGCCGGACCGTCTATCTGGTCCGGAAACCGGCGGACGGCGCCGGATCCCTGACCCACATGGCCGTGGCGGTCGAACGGGGCGGGAACCCCCTGCTCCTCCACACCCACCTGAACAACGCCGTGGCCGCCGCCCTGCTCGGACAGCGCCGGATCCCGGGCCTCGAGAACGCCGAGGTCGTCCGGGCGGAGGCGAAGGTGGACCGCAGCCGTTTCGACTTCCTCCTGACCCGTAACGGCCGTCCCTTCTACCTGGAGGTCAAGTCCTGCACCCTGGTGGGCCGGCAGATCGCCATGTTCCCAGACGCCGTCACGGCCCGGGGCAGGCGGCACATGGAAGAGCTGGCCGCCCTGAACCGCGGGGGTACTCCCTGCGGCCTCCTCTTCCTCGTCCACTGGCCGGGGACCCGCTTCTTTCTACCCGATTACCACACGGACCTGGCCTTCGCCCAAACCTTCGCGGCGGTGCGGGAGGACCTCCTGATCAAGGCCGTCTCGCTCTCCTGGCGGCCCGACCTGAGCCTCCGCCGGGAAGTCCGGGACGTGACCATCCTCTGGGAAACGCTCGACCGGGAGGCGAGGGATTCGGGAAGCTATCTGATGCTTCTCCGCCTCCCCAGGGCGGTGACCGCCGAGGTCGGCAGCCTGGGCGGGATCGCGCTTGCGGCGGGCTTCTACTTCTACGTGGGTTCGGCAAAGACGGCCCTGGCCAGACGCCTGGAGCGCCACCTGCAGAAGAACACGACCCGCCGCTGGCACATCGATTACCTGAAGGTCCACGCCGACCGGACAACGGCGATCCCCGTCCGCTCCGGGGATCCTCTGGAGCACGAACTGGCTGCGGCGGTGGGAGCCATCGCGGACGGCGCCGTACCCGCCTTCGGCGCCTCGGACTGCAACTGCCCGAGCCATCTTTTTTACTTCGCCGCAGATCCCCTTCGGAACCAGGTTTTCATCGATCTCCTGCTGCGTTTCCGGATCGACCGCCTGGAAAAAAGGATCCCCGGATTCGGGAAATGATGAACCGGGGGCTCAGCCCTTTGATTGTACGCGCATGGCCTGCGGCGGCTTCGAGACCCTCGTCGTCCTAGCCCCGATCCCTGCGCGGGACGATCCCGGACTTCAGCAGGGATAATCCATCTTGCAGGGAATGACACCTCGCACGCCGCCTCTGGGCCGTTCGGTGTCGCCCGCCCTTCTCGGGATGAGATGGATGTGGCAATGCCAAATCGTCTGACCCGCCGCTTCCCCGGAATTGACGCCGATATTGAAGCCAAGGATCTTCCTGTCCTCTTCGAGCAGCTGCCTTCTTCTGGCGCGGAGCAGTTCGTGTATCGCCGTCAGCTCTTTCTCTGAAATTTCAAAGTAGTCTGCAACGTGCCTCTTGGGAACGATCAGCGTGTGTCCCTCCGATACCGGGTACTTATCCGGAAACGCGCAGGCCCATTCGTTTTCCAGCAGGACTTCCGCCCTCTTCACGATCCCGCAGAAGACACAACTTCCCCTGGATTCCGTTCCGGCCGGTCTCCCGCCATGCCTATCTCCGGCGTTTGTCCTGGACATGTTTTCCCACCATCCCCCGCGTTCCCGGATCGTATGCTTGAAGAAGACATGTCAATGGGTTTCCAGGACTGTGGAGACGGCCGGTCTGCTCTCCACGGCCCTCTTCAGGTCGGCGACGCTGAAAGGTTGTGACAGACAGACATCTGCCCCGGCTTTCTTGAACGCCTTTTCTCCCCACGCGCCGCTCATGCCGATGATGCGGGTTTCGGGGAATTGTTCTTTCATGAATTTGCAGAGTCGAAAACCGTCCATCCTGGGCATGTCGGCATCGGTGATGACGGCATCATACCGGTTGTTCAGGCGCAGGTTGATGGCATCGATGCCGTCGTTTGCCGTGTCCACCGTATGGCCGTTGAGCTTCATGGCGGTAGACAGGAAATTCCGAACGTTCGGGTTGTCGTCGACGACCAATAACTTCATGGCGAACCTCCTCCTTCTTTCCTTGCCGGGATATCTCCAGTCGCCTTTCGGCGCACAGGGAGAGCGCGGCCTCCCGTCTTCCGCGCGGGACCGGCCGCGCACGCGCAGAGTTCCGGGCGGCTATCTCTCCTGTTGTCTGGACAGTTGCTGCGATTTTCACAGGCAGCATCAGACTAAATGATGGCGGCTCGACGGTCCATCGGGAGGAGAATGAAAATGGGTGCACCAAATCCTTACGGGAAATCAGGTTATCCCCGATGGCGCAGCGGAAATGTCCCTGTTATTTTTAAGGCCTGCACACCGGCCCGGAGCGGCGACTCCGCCTGTCGGAGACGCCTCTCAGCGCGGCGGAAACGTGCGGGAATAATTTCCGTGATGGAGGGAAGAGACATGACGAAGAAGATACTGGTTCCCCTTGACAGTTCGAAGCTGGCGGAGTGCGCGCTGTCCCATGTCAGGGATCTGGCAAAAAACGGGATGGTCGGAGAGGTCACGCTCCTCAACATCGTGACGCAGGTCTACATGCCCCTGGACGAAGGATATCGGGCCAGCATGAATCTCCAGAAGCTGAGAGACGAGACCCTTGCCGAATCCAGGAGGTATCTTGAGGGTCTGAAATCCGGCCTGAGCGCCGAGGGAATCAAGGTCAGGACCGAGTCCATCGAGGCCGGCAACGTGGCCGGCGCCATTACGGACTACGCCGAGAAGAACGCCATGGACATGATTGTCCTCGCCACGCACGGCTATACGGGCCTGAAGAAGTTGTTCCTGGGCAGCGTCGCCTCGGGCGTCGTTCAGCAATCGAACGTGACCGTTTATCTGATCAGACCCGATGCCTGTCGCATCTGACCGGAGGCGCCTCAGGAGAAGCGGTCCCGCCGACCCCTGCTCGGCGGGCAGGTGACAAGCGTCCCGCCCAACCGTCCGTTTTTCCGTCACCAGGGCCGTTGACGACGCGGCCATTTTCATTGACAGGTGGCGGCCGTTTTTTCTATACTCCGCCCCCGGAAACACAGGCGGTCACCGAAAGATCGATTTCTCTGCCCTGCGCCCCCTGTGCCGGCCGCTGACCTTCGAGCCGGACCTGGTGCGGCGCTGGCATTGGGGCGACGATCGTCCGTCCGCCTGCGTCTCCTGCAATTCCAAGGCCTATTTGTAGGCGGTCAAGCTGGCGAAGGCGCTGAGGCGAGGATCGTCATTCTGTACGTCTTCGAAGAATTGCCGCCGTTCCCGGCCGCGGCAGAGCCTTCGCATCTTCGATCAGGCGACTCCTTCGCCTGCCTGCCGATCCCACCGAGTTGACCCTTCCCTGCTTTTCGGCCTGCATCCTTGAGGGGGTGAAACGTTGCCGTGATTGAAGCCGGTTCGAAGACCTCCCGGATCTTTTATGGCTGGTTCATTGTCGCCGCGCTCTTCACCGTTTGGGCGGTGGTCTACGGAATCCAGTATTCGTTCGGGATCTTTTTCAGGAATCTGCAGGATGCCTTGGGATGTTCGCGGGGAACGATTTCCTGGGCCATGACTATCCAGGTGCTCTGCTTCGCGCTGATCCTCGTTCCGGCAGGATGGGTCCTCGATCTCCTGAGCGTCCGGATCGTCTATTCGGTCGCCGCAGCCCTGTTCGGCGTCTCCCTGGCACTGTGCAGCCGGATTTCGGAACCATGGCAGCTTTACCTGCTGTACGGCCTGATGGGGATAAGCACCGGCATTTACGGCCCCTCCATTTTCACCGTCATCACCCGCTGGTTCACCGCAAAGAGGGGGTTGGCCATGGGATTGGCCAGCTCGGGCGCCGGATTCGGCGCGCTGGTGGTGCCGCCTCTGACCAATGAACTGATCGCCTTCCATGGGTGGCGCAACACCTTCGTCATCCTGGGCATGGCAAGCCTCGTCCTCCTCCTTGTCTGCGCGCGGTGCCTCCGGAATGCGCCCAAACCGGCCGGCAATCCCCGGCCGGCGGCTGCCGGGTCCGCCGCCGGCGGCCCCGCGCGCCGGTCGGATCCGCTTCGGGCGATGACGATGGGAGAAGCCGTCAGGACAAGGGAGTTCCTGTTCATCATATCGGCAGCAGCAGCCGCTCAGCTTACCGCCAGGATGATTGTGGTTCACATCGCGCCGCACGCCGCGGACATGGGGATTTCACCGTTCATGGCGGCGCTCGCCCTCTCGACCATCGGGTGCGGAAGTGTCCTGGGACGGATTGCGATGGGATTTGTCCAGGACAGGATCGGCGCTCAGCGCTCGATGATCATCTGCCTGGCCGCCATGGGTGTGTGCATGTTCGCTCTGCCGTTCATCACGTCGGATGCGGCATTCTTCGCGTTCGCCGTCCTGTTCGGCCTGTCTTTCGGCGGGGATGTTCCGCAGGTGCCGGCGCTCACGGTCCAGTGTTTCGGCGTGGCCTCGATGGGCGTCATCTATGCGCTCGTGTCGGCAGTGGTCCACATTCTGTGTTCCCTTGGCCCCCTTGCCGCCGGTTACATCTTTGACGTGACCGGCAGCTACACCGTTGCCTTCCTCGGGGCCGGCGTTCTTCTTCTCCTGGGCATTCTCAGCATCGGCCGGATCAGATGACGCCGGAAAATCCAAGAGGCCGGATCACAGGATGTTCACGACGTCGACTCCGCCCGCTGGCGCCTGTCTCTTTCGGCCGATGGGACTGATTGTCAGACGGGATTTTCGGAACCTTCGGGATTCCTGCGGCAGCCCGGCAGACGCACCGGACCGCCGCGGCTGGAAGGTCGTTTGCGCGCTAGAAGAGCACCCGGACGGGAATTCCTTTCCTCTTGAACCCCTCCGCCAGGACATCCGCCTGCTGAAGGAAGAAGGCATCCTCCAGGGCCCATTCCAGATTGTTTTCCCTGAAGGTCCGGTTTGCGTAGAAGTAGTTGAGCCTGTCGATCAGGACGTGGTCCACTGTCCCGGCAAGCGCCTCGACGAGCCCGTCGGCGCCGGGGAGAAGAGGCGCGATCATGGCAAACGTCGGGATTCCCCTTGCGTGAAGGGCGTTCAAGGCGAGGATCCTCTCTCGGATCGGCGCGGCCCCGGGTTCGAAGAGCTTCCGCATCTTGTCATCCGCCGTCGCGATGGAAAATCCGACTTCAGCGTCCCGGAATTCCTCCAGGATCCCGATATCCCTCAGCACCAGGGCCGACTTGGTCTGGACGGTCACGGGCCATTGATGCTCGCGAAGGATCTCCAGGCATCTCCCCGTGAGCCTGTATTTCTTCTCCGCCGCCTGGTAGGGGTCGCAGACGCCGCTGATCCAGACCCTGCCCCTTTCCTTCTTCCTGATTTCCCGCGCCAGCAGTTCCGGTGCGTTCATCTTGGCGTCCACGAAGGTTCCCCATATTTCCCTGCTGTGGCCCGTGAACCTCTTCATGAACGCGGCATAGCAATACCGGCAGGCGTGGCTGCATCCCACGTAGGAATTCATGGCGTAGTCGTAGACCTGTGATCTTGAAAGGATGGATTTTGCGAAGATCTCCCGGACCGTCATTCGTTTCGCCGCCCTGCCCTTCGATCGCCGTCCGCCGGCATCTGTTCTTATTTTGCACGGCGGACGCGGTTCTGTCAAACGCCGGCGGCGCGGCGCGATGTCCCTGAATCCGGCAGCGAGCGCATTCCCCGCAGCTTGCTGCGGGGTTGCGAGCGAATGATGTTCAAGATCCCTTCCTTGGGGATCGAAGATTCTCGGAACTTGCTCCGGAGATCTTCAATGTCCTGTCCGCCGCGAGCCTGCCGGCGTCCCGGTACAAACTATCCATTGACAGGTGGAACCGGACCTGCATACATCGGCCCCGCGGAAAGGATGTCCTGCAGGCCGTCCATTTCGCTTTCGCTTCGTCGCGAAGACGGCACGGTATCGGGTATGAAAGACACGGCAAAGGAATCGGGACGCTGCCAGGCCGGCGGGAACGCAGGAGAACGCCTGTTCACCCCGGACTTCGTCTTCGCGACCATGGCCAACTTCGCCAATGCGTTCGGCATGCAGATGCTGGTCGCCACCCTGCCCGTGTACGTCATCAGCCTGGGAGGGAGCCAGGCCGACGCCGGACTCGTCAGCGGAGCCCTTGCCTTCACCGCCCTGCTCTTCCGCCCGCTGGTGGGCTGGCTGACCGATGCCTGGCGGCGGCGGCCCCTGGTCCTGATCGGTACGTCCTGCTACGGATTTGCATGCGCCGTCTATCTGGCGGCCGGTTCGATCCCGCTCCTGCTGCTCGGGCGGTTCGTGCACGGCTTCGGGCTGAGCTGCTACACGACGGCGGCCAACGCCTACGTCGCCGATATCGCCCCGCTCAAGCGCCGGGCCGAGGCCATGGGACTTTTCGCCGCCGCGCAGGCCTTCGGTCTCATCATCGGGCCCGTCATCGGCTTCATGCTCATCGCTTCAACGGGCTTCGCGCATCTGTTCTACTTCTCCGGAGGCCTCGCGTTCACCGCCTTCGCCATTTCGATCTTCGCGCGGGAGCGGCGTCACCCCGCGGACATCAAGCGCCATCCCTGGTCCCTGCGGACCGGCATCGTGGCCGTCGACGCACTGCCGGCCGCCTGGATGGCGCTCTGCATGGGCATGGCCTTCGGGACGATCGGCGCATTCATATCGATCTTCGCCCAGTCACGCGGCATCGAGAATCCCGGCTTCTATTTCATGGCCCAGGCCATCGCCCTGCTCGTCTCCAGGACCTTCGCCGGCCGCATCGCCGACCGCCACGGCCGCGCCGCCGCCATCGTCCCCGGCATCGTCCTCATGGCCGCCGCCCTGGCGCTGCTTCCCTGGGCTTACGGCCCCGCCCCGTTCGGCGTCTCGGCTTCGCTCTTCGGACTCGGATTCGGCACGGCGCAGCCTGCGACGATGGCGCTCCTCATCGACCGCGTCCGGCCCGAGCAGCGCGGCCTCGCCACAGGCACCTACTTCACCGGATTCGACGCGGGCATCTCCATCGGCTCCATCCTGCTGGGAATCGTGGGCCAGTACTGGGGCTTTGGCGTTATGTGGCTGCTTTCGGCGGCCTGCACCCTGTTGAGTTTCGCCGGCCTCCTGGCGGATCACCGCCGCCCCGGCAGGGCCGCCGCGTAGGTCGGCGGCGAATTTTCAGCGATAGGAGGGTCAAGAGATCATGCAAGCCCTGCCTTACCTCCCGTCCGGGACAATGCTTCATCCCCTCACCGCCAGTGCGCGATCATCGAAAGGATCCCGATGACCAGCACCGTGGTGATCAGCGCCTGTTCGATCTTTCCCAGGATGTCCTTGTTCATTCGTCAAACCTCGCTTCCTTCGTTTTTTGCGGTGAAAAGTGGATCGCCAGGGTTCGGAGCGCACCGATGATCAGCAGGAGGACCGCCAGGGCGATGATTTCTCCTGCCGCGATCGCATGCTGGTACAGCCCGATCATGATCTCCCTGATGACGAACACGATGGCGGCATCGGTGATGAAGGTGATCCGCAGCCGGTGCAGTTCGACATAATCGATGATGCTCCGAAACAGCTCCATGATCACGAACATGGACAGAATGTTCGTCATCATCAGGTCGAATCCCCCCGCGATCGTGGGGCTGGTGAAGACCGACCGGAGGTCGAGGATGATCCGTGCGATGCCCATCATCAGGGCGAGGATCACCAGCGGGAGCATCATCTTGATCAGAATGTCGACTGCCTTCCGGAACCGATTCATACTCCTCCCCGGCCGCGCGCGGCTCGCTTACCCTTCGGGGAGGAGATACCACATCCCTGTTTCAGGAGTATGACCGCAGGTTTCGTGGATGCGACATCCCGGTGAAGAGATGAAGAACGGGCGCGCTCGAAAATCCGAACCGTTTCCTCAGGTCGGCTGGCGCAGCGGGGTGTACCCGATCATGCGGCCCTGCGCCGCGGCGGAGCCCCGGGGAAAGGGCCGACCCGTTTCCGTCCCTTGCTCCCTGCCCGACGACCGCGACCAGGTCGGCGACGACCCGGTTGAGCTCTTCCGCGTGGCGCGACATGGACTCGGCCGCTGCCGCCGATTCCGCCGCCAGGTCGGTGTGATGCGCCGTTGCCTGTTCCATGGCGAGATTGAGTTTGTGGATCTGTTCGATTTCCCGGTTCTGCTGGTCGGAGGAAGCGACGATGCGGCGGAGGAGGTCGTTCACCTCCTCGACGCTGTGCCGCACTTCCGCAAACTTCGCCCTGCTGTCGGCCACCTGCCGGACGCCGGAATCGACTCTGTGCACCGCAGCGTCGATCAGGACGCCCATGTCCCGGGCGGCCTTGGCGGAATGGTCGGCCATGCCCCGGATCGCGTCGGCGATGACCGCAAAGCTGTTCCCCGCCGCGCCCGCCCGTGCCGCCTCGACCGAGGCGTTCAGCGCGACGAGCCGGATCTTGAGGGCCAGGGTGTTGATGAAATCGATCACCTGCGCGACCTTTTCGCTCGACGCCGCGATCTCCTGCATCGTTCGGTCGAGGACGGTCATGGACCGGTCCGTCTCTTCCAGGACCTGGCCGGTTTGCAGCAGACGGATATTGATCCCGTCGGTGGTCTCGACGGTCCTTCGGATCCCTTCGATCACGGCGTTCAGTGAATCGACGGACTGGTTGATCATCCCGGCCTGTTCGGCGGCGTTGTTCGCCGCACTCCCGCTCGCAGACCGCACATGATGGGAAGCCGTCGCCACCCTCAGGGAGACGGCATGGATCGTTTCGACGGCGCCGCCTACTGAAGCCGATATCCTGCGGCTCAGCAGAACGCTGACCAGCATGACGCCGACCAGGATGACCACGAGGACGGCCGCCTGCCAGGACAAATGAGCGGCGGCGGTCGAGGCCAGTTCCGCCTCCTTCCGGGCAACGGCCGCGTCGATGTCGTCCAGTGAGATGCCGGCACAGATGATCCAGTTCCACTCCCGGTGCAGTTTGACCGCGGCGAGCATCCGCACCGGCTTGTCGGTGCCGGGTTTCGGCCAGCGGTATTCGATCAGCCCCTCCCCTGTTTCGGCGGCGATTGCGATCATCTCCCGGATGAAGGGCTTTCCGCTCGCGTCCTTCAGGTCGAGATGCTTCTCGCCGACGAGGTCAGGCCTGTCGGGATGGACGAAAAAGACACCGTCGCGGTCGAAGGCGAAGTAGTAGTTCTTCTCCTCCGGACCGAACCGCATGTTGGCGAGGGCGCGCTGACCGTCGGTCCAGAAATTCGCGCTCTTCACCGCGGCGTGGCCGTTGGCGATCAGGTCCTTCAATTGCGCTTTGCGCTCTTCGAGCATGACGGTGCGGAGGTAGGCGATCTCTTCCTGTTTCAACTGCTGGCCGTAGTAGACGGTGACGGCCATGGACAGCAGGCCGAGGATCGCCAGCCCGCTTGCGTTCAACAGGGTGATTTTCCGTTGGATGCCCATCGCTTTCCTCGTTTCTGTGCGTCGTTTGCGCGGCACTGTCGATGTCCGCTTCGTCGTTCGCGGGCCTGCATCATAGCGGCACTTTGTTGCAGGGGGTTTGCGGCGGTTTGAAGAAACGGTGAATTTCACCGCTCCACCCGGGCGGCGCAGTCGACCTCCAGAGAGCCGTCCGGGGCGGGCGACACCGGGGTGCAGCGCCAGTGGACTGCGCCGGTCCGCCATATTCCCGTCCGCACCCGGTCCTATTTCCAGTTTGCGGACCGCACCGGACCGGAATTTGTTGATCCTGAGGCCGGTGCAAAAATCGCCCAGGGAATAGAGGCCAGCAGTTTCACCGTATCGCCGCACCGGCCAGAGAGAAAAAGACGACCGCGTAGAGCAGGTGCCCGGCCAGGAACGAGATCAGACCTACGAGGAAGGAATCCGCAAGAAGAAAAAAATCAGGAGGATGTCACCTGCCATGCACGGGAGAAGCCCTATTGGCGAACAGAGGATTCTGGTCGAAGCGTCTTGAAGACGACCCCTTTGCCGGGAGGTTCAGGAGGCTGCGCCGGGGGGGGTGAACGCGGCCTTCCGGCGGGGCGCCCCATACCGAGACTTGGAATCCTCGGTCACAAATCCCCGCGATGCGTCTCCTCCCGCCGGGCCCACAGCAGCCGGGCGCTCCCGACCTCCCGGCCGAAGCAGGCGGCGGCGTTGGCCGAGGGATGCGCCGCGTCCCGGGTGAAGGAGTAGAGCCGCTCCGCGCCTGTCCGGTACAGCAGTTTTCCCAGGGGGCGGGAAATCGCATCCATGAGGTCGGCGGGCACATGGAGATAAACCGGGAACCCGCGGGAACTCAGGGCCGCCGTCTTTTCGAGGGCCGCCGTCAGGCCGGCGCCGTCCGCGCCCGCTCCCGGAGGCAGCGCGAGGCGGATCTTGACGGCTTCGATCGGAAAGGCCCGAAGCCGGTCCATCAGCGCCCCATCGGCGGCGGGCGGGCCGCAGGCGGTCCAGAGGAGGATTCTCATGCTGCGGGAAACGCGGCGGAGGATCTTCTCCAGATCGTCGTGTCCGAAGGCGTCGCCGCCGTAGAACTCGACCCTGGTATATTGCGGCGCCAGCGCTTCGATTTCGCGGATGATCTCTTCGGCGGGCCGTCGCCCGGTCCGCCGGCCGCAGGTGCAGTCGGCGCATCCGGTCCGGCAGGGCGCGCCGATGTCGATCAGGTTCTCCATGGCAATGGGGTGGAAGGGGCGGTCGAGCCCCAGCCGGCGCAGGTTCGCGTCGATATATTCTCGGTTTCTCATGGGGCAGGAGTCGCCGCCCAGCCGCACCAGGGGGTGAGACTGTATCCGCTCGAAGACATCGACGATGGGCTCCCGCACCGCGTCTCCGAAGACCAGGGGGAAGTACGGGCAGGGCGTCAGCCAGCCGTTGCTCATGATGTGGCAGAACACCTGCTTTGCCGTGCAGAGATTCTTCCCGCCCGGCGGCGTCCCCGGCGTATGGACGTAGATGGACCGGTGGTATTCGGCGGACACATGGGAAAAGAGGAACTTCTCCTCGCCGGCGTAGAGGGGGCCGCCGGCGCGGATCGAATCCCCGGCGAAGCGGGGCAGCAGGACCCGTACCTGCCGGGCGCCGTGGTCCAGGACAAACCGCATGAACCGGTTCATCCCGCCTCCGATGAAGAAGTCCCGGCCCGGGGGAACGATGGAAACATGCATGGTGATCCCGGCCTGCGCCCCCAGCTCCAGGGCGCGAACCGCCCGGGCGAAGCTCCCCTTCCTGCCGCGGATCTCGTCGTGGACCTCGGCGCGGCAATCGTCGAGGCTCAGATAGATCTGGTCGAGTCCCGCCGCCACGAGACGGTCCACATAGGCGCCGTCGATAACATACCCGTTGGTCTCGAGCGACATGGAAAACCCGCGGGCCTTGCCCCGTTTGATGATTTCGAAAAGGTCCGCCCGCAGGGTGGGTTCGCCGCCGAAGAGATCGACCACGAGGCAGCCGGCGAGTTGGAGGTCTTCAAAGATGCGGTCGATCCGCTCCAGCGGGAGTTCCTCCTTCATCTCCTCCCGCAGTTTGGCGACCCCGCAGTGACGGCAGCGGCACTGGCACCGGTTGGTCACCGTCAGCTGCACCACCTTGATGACCGGCAGGCCCATGATCAGTCCCTCGCCTCCCGCGACAGGTTGTAGGGAAGGTCGCAATCGAAATCGCTGATGACGGCGCCGCTCCCCCGCCCCCTGCGGTTCACGTAATCCGACGCCATGTCCAGGCGGCGGCGGGCCTCCCGCTCGCCCACCTTGGGGAAGAGTCCGGCGGCGGCCGTCCCCCGGTTGTCCGAATAGTTCAGGAACAGCACCGTTTCAAAGGCATCGGCAATGGCCAGGGATTCGAGAAAATCCCCCTCGGACTCCGTGGGGAAATTGACCATGATGTGGGTGCAAAAACGGGTCTGCGGCGCTGCCGCCTGCAGCCGCCGGACGGCGTCCCTGACCTCGCCGGCCGCATACCGGCGGTTCATGAGATCGAGGATCCGCTGCGATCCGGACTGCACCGGGATGTTGACGTAGGCGATCCGGCCCGTCTCGAAGACCTTCCGAAGCCGGTCGAAATGGCTCAGCACGAAACGGGGGAACAGATAGCCCAGTTTCACCCGGAACCCCTCCCCCGCGGCGCCGAGTCCTTCCAGGAGCGACGCCAGGTCCGTCCCGCGGTCGTGGCCGTAGCTGCCGCAGTCATCGGCCAGGAGGACGAACGATTCCGCCCCCAGCGCGATGCCTGCTTGGATTTCCGCAAGAATCGCTTCGGCCGGCCGGCTCCGGACCCGGCCCTTCACGCGCCGGATGTTGCAGTAGGAGCAGCGGTTGGAGCATCCCTGGGCGATCATGACGAAATAATCCTGGTGTCCCAGCCCCTGGCCCGGTTCATAGAAAGCCGGCGGCAGCCGATGAACGGCGACCCGGTCGACCGGGACCTCGTGGGGGAAATGCCGCCCCAGCTCCGCCAGGTCTCCGGGGCCGATGCGGATCAGGCCTTCCTGCTTCAGGTCCGTGAGGGGAAGCCCGGCCATGCAGCCGAAGAGCACGAGCCGCTTCCCCTGCGCCCTCTCCGCGGCGAATGCAAGCGCCGCCCGGGACGAAGCGATCTTGTCTTCCGTGACACAACAGGAATTCACCAGGATGATGTCGCTTTCGTCGATGTTCCCGGCCAGGGTATAGCCGTTCGCCAGAAAGAATGTCACCGCCCTGGTGAAGAGATAGGCGCTCGGCTCACAGCGCTTGCTCGGATCGAGCAGAAAGACGCCGCCGCGCTGCGCGGGACTCCCATGCAGGGGCGAAGCAGCATTTTCGGTCGATCGATGTGCAGTCAAGAGACGCTCCGTTCCCGACGGCCGCATTACGTGCGGGGCACCACAAAGGCGGCCAGTCGGCGGTCGCGAACCAGGTCCTCGAGATGTCGCGTCCTGGCCTGAAGCGACTCGCCGTCGCACTTCGGGAAAAGGGTCGCTGCCCTGGTCCCGCTGTTTTCGCCGTAACCGATGAACACGCAGGAATCGAAGTGCCGTGCGAAGGCGACACTCTGCTCGAATTCCTCCCGTGATTCGGTGGGAAAGTTGTAGATGAAATGGGAGTAGAGAAACACCGCCGGGTCCAGACGCCTGACCCGCGCGACGGCCTCGGCCAGTTCGGCGGGATCGTAGCGCCGGTTCATCAGGTCCAGGATCCGCGGGGCCGCCGACTGGACCGGAAGGCACAGATAGGCGATCCGGTGCCCGGCGAAAAAAGGTTCCAGCAGCCGCGCCTGGCGCAGGAAGAGCGCGGGGAACATCGTATAGATCTTGTAGCGCATGCCGGGAACCGACCGGGCGAGGCGGCCGAGCAGCGAAGGCAGATCGGAGCCGATGTCAAGGCCGAAAGAGCCGCAATCGTCGGCAAGGAGGGTCGCGACGCGGACTCCCCGGTCGTACAGGTCACGGACCTCGGCCTCGATCGCCGCCTCCGGACGGCTCGCGACGGCGCCCTTTGCCTTCTTGATCGTGCAGTAACTGCAGTCGTTGACGCAACCCTGGGCGATCAGCACATAGGAGTCGTCGGGCCCCATGCGGGGCTGATAGGGGACGTGCCCCTCGAGGCGGTTGACGCTGACCCTGTCGAAGGGAATCCGCGCCCCGATCAGTTCATCGAGCCGGCAGCTCTCCCGGTAGGGGATGAACCGGACCCGATCCCCGAGGCCTCCGGCCGATGACAATCCCTCGGGAAAGGCCGCGAGACAGCCGAAGACGACCAGCCGTGTCCCCTCACGGCGCGCCACGATATTCCGGATCGTCTCTTCGCACCGCGCGCGCATGGCATCGGTCACCGCGCAACCGCCGACGAGGAGCAGATCCGCTTCCTCTCCGCCGTACGGGCCGCCGGTCACACGGTGACCGTTGAGCTCGAGGTAGCGCCGTGCCCGGGACAGAAACAGCGTGTTGTGCTCGCACAGGTTGTGAAGGTTGTAGATGGCGACTCGCATGGTTTGCGAAGACTACCACTACCGCCGCCATTAATAAAGACCGGCTGCATGCCCGTCGGTGTGCTTCCGTTGGCACGGGCCGGGACGACCCGGCGTGCATCGTCACCGGATGAAGATTTTCTTGTCCATGAGCCACAGGACGGCGACGAGCGGGAGTGCGATCACCAGGAGGCCGGCAATCGCCTCCCCGCCGTGTCCGCCGTCCAAGACGCGGTCCGAAGCCTGGGCCATCCTCCGGAACTACGGCGGGGGCTCCTTCAAAATGGCGGAAATCCTTCCGCGGATGTGGTACAGGGTCCGGAAGTGCTTGCGATCTGCGCTGCGAGGGGAAAGGCCGAAATGGCTTCAAATGCTGGAAACAATGCGGTCTGTCACGGCCCGGCCGACCAGCCGGCCGATTCCGTCAGCGGCCATGTCGAGGCCGGCGGCGTACGGCTGCACTACCTGGATTACGGGACGGCCGGCCGGCCGCCCATGCTGTGTCTGCACGGCGCCGCCGCGCACGCGCACTGGTTCGATTTCGTTGCACCGGGTCTTGCCGCGGACTATCATGTGCTGGCCCTGGATCAGCGCGGCCACGGCGACAGCGCCTGGGCCGATCCGCCGGACTATTCTTACCCGCGGCTCGTCTCGGACCTGGCCGAGGTAGTCGACCGGCTCGATCTGAGGAATTTCGTCCTCGTCGGCCACTCGCTGGGTGGAATGGTGTCGCTCCTGTACGCCGCCGCTCATCCGGGGCGGGTGAGCAGGCTGGTTGTGATCGATTCGATGCAGCGCATCAGCGAGGAGCGCGTCGCGGTGCTTCGCTCCGTCGGATCGCGCGAGGGCGGCAGCTACGATACGCTGGAGGAATTCGTCGCGCGCTATCGCCTGCACCCCAGCAGCACGTACACGCGGCCCGAGATTGTCGCGTACCTCGCAGGGTACAGCGCCCGCCGGTCAGCCGACGGCCGCTGGCGGCACAAGGTCGACCGCAGGGTCTACAGGGACCGGCATGCCGTCGACGGCATGCCCTGCTGGGAACGAATCACCATCCCGGCCCTGCTGATCAAGGGATCTCGCAGCACCCGCATCAGCCCCGTCGTCGCCGCCGAGATCAGGGCGCGGTGCCCGCAGGTGGAAATCGTCGAACTGTGCGGCAGCGGCCATCACGTGCCCCTTGACAACGCCGCCGGCGTCGTCGGCGCGATCCGGACATTTCTGGGCAGGCACGCCTAGGGACTTCCGCCGCGCCTTGCAGCCGTCTTCATCACGGCGCCGCCCCGCCCCGGATCATCGGGAGCCCGGGAGGCCTGTTCGGGGATCCTCTTCAGCCGGTTTCGTCGCGGCCTCCCGTCCGTACGTCGGATCTCTCCGCTGTCTGCGGGCCGCCCGGACGGACCGGCGTTGCCGTCACGTTTTCCGGGTGTACACGATTTCCATCACATTCCGCTCTTCGTGCGTCTTGTCGGTGCCGTACATCTCAAAAACGACGGTGCTGTCGTCCACGATCCTGGTCACCGAGCGCCACTTCATGCGGCCCCTGAGGGGATCGTCGTGCCAGTTTTCCTGGGTGATGACCTTGCCGTCGGCGCTGGCAGTCCCCTGGAAGAACAGGATGGCCGTGCCCATGGAATCCATCCAGGTCGACAGGTATTTCATCGCATGATTGTCGTAGCCGGTGAAGCCGATGCCGGCGAACGCGTGTCCCATCATGTCGCCGGAGAATTCTTCCTGAAGGAAGCGTTCGCCCAAGACCATCTTCTTTTCCGACGTGCCTGTGGATTCCGCGGGCGGCTTGCCGGGCTCCATATAGGACTTGATCTTCGCGGTCCAGCTTCCGGCCAGACGGGCGAGCATCTTGTGTGGGGCGCCGGGGGTTCCCAGTTTCCTGTAAAGCGCCATTGCCGCCTCCATGTCCATCTTGGTCTCCTGTCCGTCCATGATGCGTTCTCCTTGCTGAAATGTCCCGGGCCCGCTCGCGCGGCCGCCCGGCTTTTCATTGTATGTCCAGTCCGGTTCCGATCTTCAATAGGCCTACCCCTGAAATCGGGGGGCGAAAAGGATGAAAGCGGCAGGCCGGTCCCGCCCGCTTTTCCCTCTTCTCCATGAATCCGGCATTGCCGACGGACCGTCATCCACGGGACGGTGCACATTCATGGATTTGGAGGGCCCTTTTGAGGTTTCCACTGATGGGAAACGCCATGGATGAGGAATACTGATATTCCTAGGCCCAGGCTGGCTTCCCGGCCCTGGCAAACCGACCCGGTTCCGGAAAGGAGGACGGAAATGTTTGTCCAAGGAATGATGTTTTCGCACGTGATGTTCGGCGTCCTGGGCATCCTCTGCGCAGTCGCGCTCTTCACGGATACCTTGAACGCATGCGAGTCGAATCTCGAGAGGATCAAGAAACTCAGCATGGCGGTCGCGGTTTTTCTTGTCCTCTCCTACCTGATCGGCGGCTACTGGTACGTCGTTTTCTACGGCGCCGAGCGCGACATCATCAAGGCCGGCCAGTGGGCTTGGGCCCACGCCTTCTTCATGGAGGTCAAGGAGCACGTCTTCTTCGTTCCGCTGATGCTCGGCATCTACGCCCCGATCGTGGCCTACAGGAACGATGTGTGCCGGGACGCGGGCGCCCGCAAGCTGCTGCTGACGATCTCCGCCCTGACCGTTCTCTTCGGACTCTTCATGGAAGGTGCCGGAGGGATCATCTCCAAGGGCCTTTCGATCGGATTGATGGGGAGGTGAGGATCATGACGAACAGCAAGATGGACAAATACACGGCCGGTTTCGGCCTGTCGGTGGCCGTGACGAGCCTGCTCAACGCCATTCTCCTGCTCGTCAAGGAAACGAACCCGGCGCTGATGAACGCAATGAAGGCCGCGATGGGGCATCACTGGACGACCCATGGGACCATGGTGCTCGTTCTCTTCGTCCTGCTGGGTTTTGTCTTCTCGGCGACGAAGTTCGCCGAGAAATGGGATTCCGGGAAGATGGTGTGGCTCATCGTCTTCGCGTCGATCATCGGTTCGGTCGCGATTGCGGGTTTCTTCCTTCCGAATCTGCCGTTTGCCGGCGGCGGGATGAAGTGAACACTCCGCAGAGACAGAGGGGATGACACCCCCGATCTTTCCCGATGACATCCCGGGGAAGGGCGCGTCCGACAGGCGCGCGGGGCCGTTTGCATTCGCCCGGCGCCTGTTGTAAGATTCCCGCTCACGAGGAATCCGCGCCATGCATACGCAGGACGAGAAGTTCATGAAACGGGCGCTCGCGCTCGCCGGAAAAGGCGAACGTTTCGTCAGCCCCAATCCGATGGTCGGCGCCGTCATTGTGAAGGGAGGGCGCGTCATCGCGGAGGGCTACCACCGGAAATTCGGGGGAAGCCATGCGGAGATCGATGCGATCGGACGCGCAACGGAATCCGTGAAAGGGGCGACGCTCTACGTCACCCTCGAACCCTGCTGCCATCACGGCAAGACGCCTCCCTGCGTCGCGACCCTGCTCGCCCACCGGCTCGGGCGGGTGGTCATCGGCTCGATCGACCCCAATCCCCGCGTGCACGGCCGCGGTGCGGAGGCGCTGCGGCGCGGCGGCATCGAGGTCGATAGCTATGA
>DAOSIS010000019.1:0-79630 GCA_035366835.1 Syntrophales bacterium
CCACCATCCTCAAAGATGTGCGTTTTTCAACGGCCTGCTAGGCGGGCATGTCTCCCTTGGGAAGGGTAAAAGAAACCGTCGCCCCTTCATCGACCCTTCCCTCGGCCCAGACGCGGCCGCCGTGCCGCTGAACGATACGCTGGACGATGGCGAGGCCGATGCCGGTCCCTTCGTATAGGTCGGGGTTGAGCCTCTCGAATACTTGGAAGAGCTTGCCGTAGTAGGCCATGTCGAACCCGATGCCGTTGTCCCGTATGGAGTAGGCGACGTCGCGGCCGGCGCAGTGGTCCGTCATCTCGATGACAGCAGGTTTCCGGTCGCGCGTAAACTTGACCGCGTTTTCGAGAAGGTTGACGACCACCTGACGGATGAGGGCGGGGTCGCCGTATCCCGGGAGCGTGACGGCATTCCGGAACTCGATCTCGCGATTTGCATTGGCCGTCCGTATCTCCGCCCAGACCTCGTCGATCAGGGCCGCCATGTTGAATGCCGCCCGGTCCATCTGCTTGCGGCTGGACCGTGAGAACGAAAGAAGGTCTTCGATCAGACACCCCATCGTCCGGACATTGTCGCGGATGACGTTGAGTCTTCTTTCCGAGTCCTCGTCGAGTTGTCCTCCGTGCCTCTTCAGGAGCGACCGGGAAAAGCCGTCGATCGCCCGGAGCGGTGCCTTGAGGTCATGGGAAACGGAGTAGCTGAACCTCTCCAGCTCCTCGATCGTCTCTTCGAGCTGTTCCGTCCGCTTCTTCACCTCGTCCTGTGCCTGCTTCCTGCGGGTGATATTCCGGGCGGTTGCCAGGATGCGCACGGTCTCGCCGCCGGCATTGCGGATCGGAGAAACGATGACGCTCCACCACTGCGGCTCGCCGTCGAAGGACGAGCGGTAGCCGTCGAAGGACCCCACCGACCCCCGCGCAGCGTTCGCAATGACATCGAGAGCGGTACGGCGATCCTCTCCCTCCCAGAAGTCCCCGAAGGGAACATTCCGGAACGACCCCTCATCGGTGATCTTCAGCAGGGCCTGTCCGGCCCTGTTCATGAACTGCACGCGGCCTTCCAGGTCGAGGATGGCGATGCAGTCGCGGCTGTTTTCCACGATGCTCTCGTTGAATTCGTTGAGCTCACGGAGGGCCTCTTCACTTCTCTTCAGGTTGCGGAAGAGAAGGCGGTGGGGTGCCACGATGCCGGTCTGAATGACGGCCCGGTAGAGCAGGGAGAAGGAGATGATGAGGAGAAAGTGCCCCAGCGCGTTGGAGATGCCGTAGACGTCCACGTAGAGGGTGAACAGGGCGCCCGCGGGGATCATCACCGCATAGGACGAGACGATCAGGGCGAACACGCCGCGGTCGAACATCTCTTTCCTCCGGTGGAGGATGACGATGGCGACGACGATGATGGCCGAGGCGACATATTCGCTGACCTTCTTGAAAGGGGTCAGGCCGGACCCGTCGACGTAGCAGTCGGGAAAAATGTCCCATGCGAAGATGCTCAGGAGTGTGAGCGCGGTAATCACGGCATAGGCGGCGATGACGGGGAAAGGCCGAAACCGCCGGTTCAGGAAGAAAAGGGCGATCAAGAAAGAGAGGCTCTGCAGGTACCGGAATGCGATCCACAGCTGCGTCGGCGGGTTTGAAGAGAAACCCGTGAGGACGGACATCCCCCGATAGGAAAGCAGATGAACGACGAGAATGAACCCCAGAAAGACATTGGCGATGCCGAGAAACAGGAAATAGTGGATATCCGAATAGCGGCGGGCGTTCCAGGCGACGATGAAGGTTCCGAAACAAACGACGGCGACGAAGAGATCCGACAGGGAGTGGAAGAGGAGGTAGTTGTACCGTTTGACAATGAAGAGTCCCGTGAAGAGCAGCAGGAAGAAAAGGACGGTTCTCGCGGTGGCGGAATCCAGGGCCTTGATCATGTCAAACCTGATGCAAATTCAGTCCGGACGCGAATCGGGCGAGGACTCATCTTCGCGACAGCTGCCGCTGCTGTCCGTCGCACGAGGGGGCGAATCCCCTGTGCAATGTCAACACCGTATGGCCGGCCGGTTGCCGAAGGAGCGCAACGGACGCCAACCGCGAGGATCAACGCCCGCTGCACGTATCGTTGAAGAAAGACGTTCTATGAGACGGGGACCACGAGCACCGGCTTCTTCGCGTGGCGGAGGACCCGTTCCGCGACGCGTCCCAGGAGGGCGTGGGCCAGCATTCCCTTGCCGTGCGATCCCATGACGATCATGTCGCAGGCATACTTGTCGGCCTTGTTGAGGATCTCCTCGAAGGGATGCCCGATGACGACCTCGACGGATTCCACCAGGTTTACGCACGTGGGGTCCTTGAATTCCGTGATGCACATCCTTTCGATGCGGTCCTTGATCAGCTGGCGGCCCTGAGTTTCGAAATCTTTGTAGTGCTTCTCGATGATCTCCGGGGCCATCACGGGGAGGATGTTCACGTTCTGCAATTCTTCGATCACGTGCAGGATGACGATCTTCGCGTCCAGAGCCTTCGCCAGCTTCACCGCATACACATAGGCCTTCGGCGATGTGAGGGACAGGTCCGTCGCATACAGTATCCGCTTGATGTTTACGGGCATGATGGCGCTCCTCTCTTCCGTTCGAATTTCACAACTTTAGGATTTCTATAGCAGATCGCGGCGAACCATTCAAGGCGGAAAACTCTTTCCCAGAGGAAACGACGGGGAAAAGCACCCGATCCTCGCGGTCGGAAGGGCCTCAGTCGGGGGAAACTTCGCCCGCGGCCGCTACGTTCCTATTTCTGAAAAATTCAAAGTAGAGAAGAGGAATCACGATCAACGTGAGCCCTGTCGACGCCACGGCACCGAACATCATGGCGATGGCCAGGCCTTGAAAGATGGGATCGAAGATCATGACGAAAGAGCCCACGACGACGGCAGCGGCCGTAAGAACGATGGGACGGAAACGGACGGCGCCTGCCGTCAGCAGCGCATGCTTCAAGTCCCTGCCGTCGCGCCATTCCTGTTCGGCGAAATCGACCAGCAGGATGGAATTCCTGACAACGATGCCCGAAAGGGCGATGAAGCCGATCATTGAGGTGGCGGTGAAGAAGGCGCCGAAGACCCAGTGGCCGGGAAGAATTCCTACCAGCGTGAGGGGGATGGGGACCATGATGACGACCGGCGTGACGAAGTTCCGGAACCAGGCCACCACCAGAATGTAGATGACGACGAGGACGGCGCCGAAAGCGATGCCCAGGTCGCGGAAGACCTCGATGGTGATGTGCCACTCGCCGTCCCATTTCATGGAATAGGTATTCTCGAGCCAGGGCTGGACCGCGTCATATTGCCGGAGTTCGTAGCCTTCCGGGAGATCGAGATCCCGTATGGCATCCTTCATCTTCAGGATGGCATAGACAGGGCTCTCTTCGGTGCCCGCCACGTCGCCGACGACGTAGGTGACGCTCTTGAGGTTCTTGTGATAGATGGTCTTTTCACGCGAGCCGTCGTGCACCGTGACCAGCTCTGCGAGCGGCACGAGATTTCCCGCCCGTCCCGGAACGCCGATGGACCGGAGCAGCGACGGATCCGCACGGTCTTCCAGGGGCATGCGCAGAAGAATCTCCAGAGGTTCTTTCTCCTTGTCCATGTGGATGAGGCCGGCCGTTGCCCCGGAGAGGGCGATCCGCATGCTCTGGGAGAGAGCCTCTGTCGAGACGCCGTTCTCGGCTGCCTTGGCGCGGTCCGCCTCCAGGGTTACCTTCCGCTGCTCCGCCTCGACGTACCAGTCCACGTCGACGACGCCGGGGGTCTTGGCGAAGATGTCCCGGATTCGCCCGGCGATCTCGATCTGCCGTTTCCTGTCCGGACCGTAGATCTCCGCCACGAGGGTGCTCAGTACAGGCGGACCCGGCGGGATCTCCGCCACCTTGATCCTCGCTCCGTGGCGGTCCCCGATTTCCTTGAGGGCCGGGCGGATGCGCTTCGCGATATCGTGACTCTGGTCCTTGCGCTCCGCCTTGGCGGCCAGGTTTACCTGGATATCCGAGACATTGGCTCCGTTGCGCAGAAAATAGTGGCGCACGAGGCCGTTGAAGTTGAAGGGCGCCGCCGTTCCGATGTAGAGTTGGTAGTCGGTCACTTCGGGGACCTGTTTCAGGCGGGCACCCATTTCCCGGACGAGCGCCGCCGTTTTCTCCAAGGAGGTCCCCTCCGGCATGTCGATGATGATCTGCAGTTCGCTCTTGTTGTCGAAGGGAAGCATCTTCACGGTCACGAGCTTCAGCGGCACGAGGGCGGCGGCGAGCAGCAGCAACGAGGCGACACCGGCGACCGCAGCCCGTCTCTTCATCTTGCTGTCCAAGAGCGGGCCGATGATCTTTCCGTACAGGCGGGAGAAGTTCTTTTCGGGTTTGCGGCCGGCAGAGACCCGGGATCCGCCGAGAACCTTGTAGCCGAGCCAGGGGCTCACGATGAAGGCGACGAGCAGCGAAAAGAGCATGGCTGCCGACGCCCCCACGGGAATGGGACGCATGTAGGGGCCCATAAGGCCGGATACGAAGGCCATGGGCAGAAGCGCGGCGATGACCGTCCAGGTCGCCAGGATCGTGGGGTTGCCGACTTCGTCGACGGCCCGTACGGCCTGATCCACTCCGACGCCGTCCCGCTTGAAATGCCGGTGGATGTTCTCGACAACGACGATCGCGTCATCGACGAGAATCCCGATGGAGAAGATGAGGGCGAAGAGCGTCACCCGGTTGAGCGTGTAGCCGTAGAGATAGTTGATCAGCAGGGTAAGGGCCAGCGTCACCGGCACCGCTACGGCGACGACGACGGCCTCGCGGAAACCCAGTGCCAGCGCGATGAGGACGATCACGGACACTGTCGCGATGATCATGTGCTGCAGCAGTTCGTCGGATTTTTCCCTGGCCGTTTCCCCGTAGTTTCTCGTGACGGTCACGTTGATGTTCGCCGGGACGACGCCGCCACGGAGGGCATCGACCTTCGCCAGCGCCCTCTGGGCGACGACACTGGCGTTGGCGCCTTTCTTCTTTGCGATGGCAATGGTGACGGCTTCGTCGTGACCCGCGCGGCTTCCGGCAGTCCTTCCGCCCGGTCCGGCCGGTCCCAGGCCCATGAAGACGTAACTGCCCGGTTCTTCGGGGCCGTCGCTGAGCGTCGCCACGTCCTGGAGATGGACGGGCCTGCCGTTGGAGATGCCGACGACGAGCCGGCCCGCCTCCTCGATGCTTTTCAGGAAACCGCCGGCGTCGACGAGGATCTCGCGGTTTTCCGACGGATAGGAGCCGGAGGGCAGGAGGACGTTCGATCTTGCGAGGGTATCCATGATCTGGAAAGCCGAGATACCGTGGGCCTTGAGCCGTACCGGGTCGAGGAGGACCCACGCCTGGCGTCGCTGGCCGCCGATGACCGTGAACTCCCCGACGTCCCGGTCCTTTTTGATCTCCGTGCACAGTTCGAGCGCCACGCGCCTCAGCTCGTACCCCGAGACATGGGGCGCCTCGCTCCACAGCGTCAGCGCCAGGATGGGGACGTCGTCGATGGACTTGGCCTTGACCAGCGGCCGGGACACGCCGGGCGGGATGCGGTCGTAGTTCGACATGAGCTTGTTGTAGAGCTTGATGAGGCTGTCTTCCATGTCCTCGCCCACATAGAACCGGACGATGGTCAGGTTGAACCCGGGTTTCACGATGGAGTAGATGTACTCGACGCCCTTGATTTCCCAGAGGAGTTTCTCCATGGGACGCGTGACGATCTCCTCTACCTCTTTTGCCGAGGCCCCGGGATAGGCGACATGCACGTCGACCATGGGGACGACGATCTGCGGCTCTTCTTCCCGTGGCGTTGCGGCCACGGCGAAGAGTCCCAGCAGGAGGGAGGCAATGACGATGAGGGGAGTGAGTTTGGACCGGATGAAGGCCCGCGCGATCCTGCCGGAGATCCCGATGCGGCTGCTCATCTGGCTGTCCCCCCGGCGATCTGACCGCCGTCCATGGCTTTTTCCAGCCCGGCTGTGAGAATCCGTTCCCCTGCGTCGAGTCCCGAGAGGATCTCGACGCCGCCCGGGTAGACTTTTCCCGTCCGGACGAGGCGATACGTGACGACCCCGCGATCGTCCACCGCGTAGAGCCCCGTGAGCTGGCCTTTTTCGACGACCGCCCCTTCGGGGACAAGGATCGAATCCCGTTCGCCGCGGGGCAGGCGCACCCGCGCGTACAGGCCGCTCCGGAGCCCCGTCGCCGAAAGGGCGGCCTTCACGATGAAGGTCCGGTTCGACGGGTCGACGGCCGGAACGATCTCAAAGACTTTCCCGCTTGCGTTCAGGCCGAGACTTTCGACGGTGACGGTTGCAGCCGTTCCGATCCGAATCCTTCCGGACATCGCCTCGTCCAGCGCCGCCTCCACGTAGAAGCCGCCGTCGCCTTCGATCGTGAAAAGCGGCACGCCCGGGATCGCCATGTTTCCGGGGTCGACGCGCTTGTCCGTCACAATACCCGCCGCATGTGCGGCGATGCGCGAAAAACCCAGGCGGATGCGGGCCTCCTCGAGACCGGCTTGGGCCTGTTCGTAATTCGCATCGGCCAGCTTCTTCTGCGTCTCGATCCGGTCGATCTCCTGCCTTGCCAGGGCCTTCTCGTCATAGAGCCTTCGGTAACGCTGGTAGGTGAGGGCGGCCATGAGGCGATTCTGCTTTGCCGCCTCCAGGGCCTGCTCTGCGGCGCGCACGACCTGCTGAGCATCGCGGTCGTCGATCGTTGCGAGAAGCTGTCCCGCCCGCACCCGGTCGCCGGTCCGGACGGCTACCGCCGTGATCGTGCCCATGACGCGGCTCGCGACGACGGTTGCGGTACGCGCCTTGACGGTCCCCGATGCCTCGTGGAAGTCCTGCACCCTGGAGCGGACCACCTCCGTGACGGTCACGCCGCTGATCAAGGGCCGCTTCATCTCCGTCGTGCCGCGATCGGCCTTGTCGCCGCAGCCGGTCAGCGGCTGGAGGACCAGCAAAACCAGCAAGGCTGCATGTCGGGTCATCGCTGTCGTCGTCATCGCTTCTTCTCCCGTGATGCGAGGCCGAGGTCTTCGAGAAGCGTCCCGCTCTCCAGACTGAGGTTGAGGATGGAGACGCGGTATTCGTTTTCCCTCGCCGCAAGGCCCGCCCTCGCCCGGTCGAGAACCACCTGGGCGTCCAGTATGTCGACGATGGGCGAAAAGGAGTTCTCATAGCGCATCTGAACGAGCCGTTTTCCCTCCTCAGCCGTTTTCAGGGCCTCGCCGGCGAGTTCGAGATTGGCCTTTGCCTCCTCCATGCCGAGCCGCGCCTGATGAAGCCCGAACGCTACGGCCTTCTTCAGTCCGAGAAGATGCTCGCGGGCTTGCCTCGCCTGATGTCTTGCCTTCGAACGCTCATGCTCGCGTTTGGTTCCGTCGAAAAGATTCCAGCGGAGAAAAGCCGAGACTTGCCAGCTGTCGCCTTCGCCCCCGAAGGGGCGGGAGGGGTCGTTCCACTGCCAGCCCCCTCCGACGCCCACGTAGGGCAGGTATTCGGTCTCCGAGAGGGCGATGTTCCTCTCGGCGTTCTCGTAACGCATTTCCATGGAGCGCAGATCGCCCCGCAACCGGAAAGACTCGTCGGCTTCGTGATCGGTCCTGGGCAAGAAGTCGGGGATCTCGCCGGCGGCATCCGCCGGTCCGTCAACGCCCATCAGAAGCCCGAGAACGTGACGGGCGAGGTCGTGGTTCTTGTCGGCCGTCACCTTGCGCTGTCTTGCCTCTGCGAGGGCGGTGCCGGCCCGCAGGGTGTCGGCGTACATGCCGAGGTCGGCCTCGTATCGCAAGGTCGCCGCCCGCTGGTGTTCCAGCGCGTCCTGGACGCCCCTCTCGGCGGCGCGGAGCTGGGCCTTCGCCGAGTGGACCATGAGCCAGGCCCGGCAGACCTTGAAGGCCATCTCCTCTTTCTTGCGCGCGAGCGCAATGCTTTCCGACTCGTACTCGCGCTTCGAGATGTCGAGGCCGATCCAGGCCTTCGGAACGAAAAGCGGCTGTTCCAGACCGAACTGGGTCTGATAGTCGTCGACGGGGCTGGGGTTGTTCAGGCTGTCGATGGCAAAGTCCCGCTGCCGGAAAAGCCCCTGGTTGAGCTTGGCCATGAATGCATAGGTGGGGTTGTTTGTGCGCAGGTACCGCTCTTCGAAAAAGACCTTGGGCAGAAGATTGCTCCGGGCGATGCCGACGTCATCGTTCCTGGAGGCGACGGAATTTTCGGCGGCGCGGAGCTCGTTGTTGTTCTGCAGGGCGAACGCGACGGCGTCGGTGAGGGAAAGTGTCCGCTCTTGGGCGGCGGCCGGGCAGACCGCGAGAATCGCCAGAAGGGTGAAGGTCAAAAAGGACGGGCGCGGATGCAGCGCAAGGACCTTTCTCGACATGACACTCCTCCATAAGGCTTAAGATAACGCAAGAAGAGGCGCCTTTCTATCATCTTAAAACGAAGCTCCGTCTGAGACATTTCGCGGCGAAAAATCAGGCTTTCCCTGATGAAACGGAAATCGTGGTTCTGCTAGCCTCAGAAGAAAGCGGGGGCTGGCGTTCCGCCGGGTGGCTCCTCGAGGTCCTGCCGCGATTTCTCCAGGCTTTCCGTGATCCGATGGCGCTTCTCCTTCGCGCGGGCGTTTTGCCTGCGTGGGGGAGGGGGATGGAAGATCCGGGAGGGGAGCGTCCGGAAGGCGATGGATAAAAATGTTCCCATGTTCCAAGATATTGGATACTTGTTAGCCGTTTCTTATCCGGGCGACGCACGGCATTATAAGACGGAAAATGACAATTCCATCAGGAATATTCGCTTGTTGAGAACCAAAAACAGCGGCTGGCATGTCTGTTGCTCTCCCAGTGACCGGAAAGAGCGGAAGGGCTCCAGCCGGCGGACCACAGGGAAGGGTGCAACCCGACCTCCTGCCGTTCAATGAAAAGGGCTTGGGCAGGCAAGATCGGCGGGGTCGACGTTCATTGATGGACAAGGAGACGAGATGAAGATCTGGGGATATCAGGCGGCAAAGGGCCGGTCTCACGGCAAGAAGCGCGTCGGGAGGCACCTCGTCGCGGCGTTTCTGATCGTTGCGGCGCTCCCGGTGCTGTCGGGGTGTTACGCTCACCGCGACCCTTATGGTCCCGCTCCGCAGGCGACTGTCGCACCGCGGGAACCCATCACGCAGGTCTATTTTTACCCGAAATCCGGACAAACGCCCGAGCAGCAGTCCCGCGACCACTACGATTGCTACAATTGGGCCGTGAAACAGACCGGCTTCGACCCCGGGCAGTCGGCGATTCCGACGGATCAGCGTGTCCGGGTGGTGCCGATGCCGCCGCCGGGGCACGACACCGTCACCTTCGCGATCGCCGGCGCCGTCCTGGGCGCGCTGATCGGCGGACCGAGGCACGCCGGCGGAGGGGCCGTGATCGGGGCCACCGGTGGCGTGATGGCCGGCGCCGCGTCCGATGCGGCGCGGGCGGAAGCGGCGAGGCAGCAGGACGAGGCCTATGCCGCAGAGGCGGCCGCGCGCCAGGCAGAGCTCGACCAGAAGGCCTTGGGTTTCAGACGGGCCATGGGCGCCTGTCTCGAAGGCCGCGGCTACAGCGTGCGGTAGAAGCATTGCGGATTTCCTTTCCGAAAGAAGCAGGTGGAGGATCGAGCTATGACAAATGTTCACAAATCCAACCGGTATTTTGTGTGGATGGTGATGCTGTCCCTGTTGACGGGGCTCGTCGTACTCGGGCTGGCGCAGTCGGCGCAGGCCGACAGCCGCAAGCCGGGCCATCGCGAATTCCGGGATTCGCGCTACCATCACAACCGGTCCTATCCGCCGCGCGGCTACGTGACCCGGGTCTTGCCGCGCGACCGGCGCATCATCGTTCACGGCGGCTCGCGCTACTATTTTTCCGGCGGAGTCTGGTATCGGCCGCACGGGTCCCGCTTCACCGTGATTCTGCCGCCGGTGGGCCTGTACGTTCCGGTCCTGCCGCCGTACTACACGACGATCTGGATCGGCGGCGTGCCGTACTATTACGCCAACGAGATCTACTATGCCCACAGCGGGGCCGGCTACGTCGTCGTCGACCCGCCCACGGGCGACGTCAGTCAGGCGCCGCCGCCGGCGGAGCAGATGTTCGTCTACCCGCGCCTCGGCCAGAGCGAGAAGCAGCAGGCGGACGACCGCTACGAATGCCACCGCTGGGCGGTGGATCAGACGGGCTTCGATCCGACGCAGCCGTCCGGCACGACGCCGGAAGGGGCGAGGGCGGAGAAGCGTGCCGACTACCAGAGGGCCATGGGCGCCTGCCTCGACGGACGCGGCTACACGGTGAAATAGCCGGAGAGCACGGCTTTGAAAGGGTTCGCCGACGGATGGCCTCCAGTTCGTCCGGCGGCGGACCCGCGCCGGCTTCGGCAGGGCCTACGCGCTGTCGTCTTTGCGGGAGCTCAGCATGCAGAAGGCGATGGACGTCGCCAGAATCGCCGCGATGAGCCCCAGGGCGATGCCGATCGGGACCTTGTAGAAGGCGCTGGCGATCATCTTTGCGCCGAGGAAGACGAGGACGACGGAGAGTCCGTAGTGGAGGGACTGGCACAGGCGCATCATCCCGGCCAGGGCGAAGTACAGCGCCCGCAGTCCCAGGATGGCGAATACATTCGACGTGTAGGCGATGAAGGGGTCCAGCGTCACGGAGAAGACGGCCGGAATCGAGTCCACGGCAAAGACGATGTCCGTCGTTTCGACCACGAGCAGTACGACGAAGAGGGGCGTTGCCTGAAGGCGCCCGGCCTGCTTTACGAAGAAGCTTCCTCCCTCGTACGAGGCGGTGACGGGCATCACCCGGCGGAGGAGCTTCAGCACGGGATTCTTTTCCGGGTGGATCTCCGTGTCCTTTTCCACGACCATCCGGACGCCGGTCAGGACGAGGAACGCCCCGAAGACATAGATGATCCAGTGGAAATGCTGGATCAGCGCGACGCCGGCTGCGATGAAGAACGCCCGCATGATCAGGGCGCCGAGGATCCCCCAGTAGAGGACCTTGTACTCATAAGCGGGAGGGACGGCGAAATAGGAGAAGACGAGCAGGAAAACGAAGAGATTGTCCATGCTGAGCGTCCGCTCGATCAGATAGCCCGCCAGGTATTCCAGCGCCGCGTCGCGACCGCGGTAGAAATAGACGAACAGAGCGAACAGAAGGGCCAGGACGGTCCAGACGATGCTCCAGACGACCGCTTCTTTGATCCTGATCACGTGGGCCTTGCGGTGGAAGACGCCGAGGTCCAGGGCCAGCATCAGGAGAACGAAGGCATTGAAGAGAATCCACGGAAGAATCCGTTCCGACATAGCCTACCTCGTATCGCGCTAACAGGATTTCTTCTGCTGCGTGTCGAATCTGCGCTTGAGTTTCTTCATCCATATCTTCGCCCAGACGAATTCGCTTGCCAGGACCGCCAGCCCCAGAGGAATGACGAGAATTGCCGGCCCGGGGAGCAGGATCATGGCGACACCGATCAGGAGCAGGGTGAACCCGATGATCGCGACGAGGATCTTCCTGATGCGGCGGATCGCCTCTTCCATCTTCTGCACCCCGTGTCCGGGCCGCGCAGGCAGGGGAGCGGGAGGCCCGGAAATCCGGCATTTTCCTACGACGACAGCCCTTTCATAGAACCCTTTGGCTCTTCCGACCATTGGGGGCACCCTGATTTTCCTGTTCGAAATGTCTTAGACGGATTCGCAGGCCGACGTTGCCCGCTGGGATGGAACGTCAGCGCGGGTGAGCGGAAATACGGGAAAGGGCGGACAGGAGAAAGGGGCTCCAGGATCTGGAGCCCCTGCATATCTGGTGGGCGATGCGCGAATCGAACGCGCGGCCTTTGGTTCCGGAGACGGTCGTTCTGGAGAAGACACGCGATGAAATAAAATACGCGATCCAGTACTGTGATGACGTAACCAATAGTGGTATCAGCGACTACGGTCTCTATTTCAATTTCCTTGAGAAGCACGTTCGGTATGTTCGAAACTCCGCTTTGAAATCGCACTGTCCACCCCCTCCGCGGGTATTGCAGATCTTTAACCCCCGGAGGGTTGGGCGCAGCCGCATCTCCGCCTTGCCCTCCGGGCCGCGTTTGATATATAAGGGATCATCCTTTTAAGGGGGGGCCTACATGAAGCCGATCCTGGCGCGTCGTCTTCTCCTGATCTTCCCTCTTCTGATCGTTTCCGTGCCCTCATCCGCAGACGCCGAGCTCCGCACGGCGCTCGTCATCGGCAATGGCCACTATGCGGATGGACGCCTCAAGAACCCCGTCAACGACGCAACGGACATGGCGACTACGCTCCAGCGCCTAGGCTTCGCGGTGATCCTCAAGAAGGAGGCCCGGCAGAAGGAGATGGAGGAAGCCATCCGTGACTTTGGGAACCGCCTGAAACGAGGCGGTGCAGGGCTCTTCTTCTATGCAGGCCATGGTATTCAGATCAGCGGCAGAAACTACCTGATTCCGATCGGTGCGCGCATAGAAAGGGAGATGGACGCCAAGTACAAGGCCATCGATGCGGAGATGATCCTCGACGAGATGGCCAATGCGGGCAACCCTCTTAACATCGTCATCCTAGACGCCTGCCGTGACAATCCGCTGGGACGATCCTTGCGGAGCGCAGGCAGGGGCTTGGCGATCATCTCCGAGGCGCCGCAGGGCACGTTCATCACCTATTCTACGTCCCCCGGAAAGACCGCAGCCGACGGGACGGGAAGGAACAGTCCTTACACGGCAGCCCTGCTGCAGGCCATCGCGGAACCGGGACTCCCGATCGAACAGGTATTCAAGAAGGTGCGCCAGCGTTTGAGCAGGGAGACGGGGAACAGACAGATCCCATGGGAGGTATCGTCCCTGCAGGGGGATTTCTATTTTAGTCCCGGTCGTGCCGGAGAAGCTCCCGTTGCCAGGCAACGCGAGGAGACGCCTGCACAAGAGCCGGTGCCTCCTGCAGAACGTGAGGGCTACGCCATGGGACCGCGTCCTTCTCCTACGCAGGAAACTCTTACGGATCCTGTTACCGGCATGGAATTCGTCTTCGTGAAAGGCGGCTGCTTCGAGATGGGGGACACCTTCGGCGACGGCGAGGTGGACGAAAAGCCGGTCCACAGCGTCTGCGTCAGCGACTTCCACATGGGGAAATTCGAGGTGACGCAGGCCCAGTGGGAGAAGGTGATGGGAAACAATCCTTCTAAATTCAAGAAAGGCGGCAGCTATCCGGTGGAGCGGGTTTCCTGGAACGATGCCCAGGAGTTTATCGGCAGCTTGAACCGGATGACAGGGAAGAACTACCGCTTGCCCACGGAGGCGGAGTGGGAATACGCGACCCGGAGCGGTGGCAAGCGCGAGAAATGGGCGGGTACGAGCAGTGAAGCGGATCTTACGGACCATGCCTGGTATAAAAACAACGCCGGCAGCGTCACCCATCCGGTGGGGGAAAGAAAGCCGAACGGCTTGGGGTTGTACGACATGAGCGGTAACGTCTGGGAATGGTGCGGCGACTGGCACGAGACAGAATTCTATGCCGGCAGCCCGCGGGATAATCCCACGGGGCCTTCTTCGGGGACGACTCGCGTTCTCCGCGGCGGTTCCCGGGACGACAAGCCGAGGCTCAGTCCGCGCGGCGAACCGGCTCTGGAACGACCCGGGCAACCGGGCCGACAGCATAGGTTTTCGCTTGGTCCTGCCCGCCAGATAGTTTTCTGATTTCTGGTTTTCTGTTTTTCGGGGGGGATGGGGGTGGAAGCCCCCATCTGCTTTAGGAGAGGGAGCGTGGGCGTTTCGGATCTGTATGATGCAACGGGACATATCGAGGGACAGTACGAGCCCGGTTCGCGCGGCCGCGTCCTCCGCAACTTGCTCTCCGTCAAGAACAAGAGGGCCATGTATGCGCTGGAGAGTCAAGCACTCTTCACCGCTCTTGAAACAGCCATCGCCAAGTATGACAGAGATCACCGGTTCACGGCAGACGACCTTTGCAGCATGCACAGATCGTGGCTCGGCGGCATCTATGCCTGGGCCGGTAAGTATCGTCAGGTCAATCTTGAGAAGGGGGGATTACCTTTCGCGGCTGCTCATCTGGTTCCCCGTTTGATGACCGACTTCGAAAAGCAAGTCCTGGCCGTTTATACGCCCTGCCGGTTTTCGTCCCATCAAGAAATCGCCCATGCTCTGGCAGTAGCTCACGTCGAGCTGCTCCTCATCCATCCTTTCCGGGAAGGCAACGGGCGGCTGGCCCGCATGCTGGCATCTCTGATGTCATTTCAGGCGGGACTGCCGCCGCTCGATTTCGGCGAGCTGAAGGGCGAGCGAAAGAAGGAGTATTTCGCGGCGGTGAGGGCCGGTTTTGATCGTGATTACGACCCTATGACGAAGATTTTCTGCGGGCTGATCGAGCGGACTTTGCGGCGGCACGCCTGACTTTGAAAGCGGCGACCTTGCCGCTTTTCAAGGGGAAGCCGCAAGCCGACATGGGGATCCCTTCGATGGACGAGGACGTGGCTACATTGATGATGAGCCCCGTTTCTCGTACAACAGGATCTTTCAAAAAGGGGTTAGTCTCGATGAGGCATCTTCTCTTCACGGATACAGACTATCAGAAACCAGCGTTTTAATCAAAGCAATCGAGCGTCCATTTCACCATCATCCTGTGACAGATGCCATCGAAGCGGGAGCACGAAGATCCCGCGATTGTCCGCTCACGAGACGACGGGCAAGCCGGACCCGAAATATTTCCGGAAGCCCTGATTTCAAGTGGCTGTGGAAATTCACATGCTCTTGAGCGGCAGATGTGTTTATACGTCATGGTTCATCCAGCCGTGCCAAAAATGTAGACAAATGTAGACAAAACAAAAGGGGCTCCATCTTCTGGAGCCCCAGTGTTTCTGGTGGGCGATGCGCGAATCGAACGCGCGGCCTTTGGTTCCGGAGACCAACGCTCTATCCTTCTGAGCTAATCGCCCACTTAATGTTTTCCAATACTTACGAGCTTTGCCGTTTTCTCCTTTTTCCCGGTAGTGTGAAAATTAGTGTGAGTCGATTCCAAGATTTCGACGGCCTTCTTTTTGTGCTCGGGTGTAGGGTGTGAATATCGCATCGTCATCTTGATATCTTTGTGCCCCATGAGCTCTTGGATCGTCTTTATGTCGACGCCGGCCATGCCGAGCCGCGATCCGAAGGTGTGTCTCATATCATGAAATCGAAAATTTTCAATCCCTGATTCTTTCAGGGCCTTCCACCATCCCGTCTTGACATCCCCGTAGGGCTTTCCATCCCTGCAGAAGACATACGCGCTCGACGGGGCCTTGTCTTTGACACTTTTGAGGATCGTTGTCAATCGCTTGTTCATGGGAATGTTCCGGATCTCGCCGTTCTTGGTTTCCACGACGACGATGTGCCCGTTCTTGAAGTCCACGTTTTCCCATCTCAGCCGCAGGATCTCGCCTTTCCTCATGCCGGTATTGAGCGCCGTCACGATAATGGCCTCCAGGTGCCTGGATTTTGCCTTGGACCGCACATAGGCGATGAGGCGGGCTTCCTCTTCGGGCGTCAGGATCCGGTCCTTGCCTTGGGGCTCCTTTAGGAATTTGACCTCCTTGAAGGGGTTCCCCTCGGCCTTGCCCCATTTCACGGCCATGGTGAACATATGCCGTAGACAGGCCATCTCGTGATTGATGGTCATGGGCTTGGCGCCGTCGGCTTTGCGGGTGGTCTTGTACTTCTCGATCGAGAAGGGGGAAATCTCAGACAGGCGCTTTCCGTCAAAGGCCCGCTGCAGGTGCTTCATGGACGATTCATCGCGCAAAGAGGAAAGGGGCTTCTTGTTGCTCTTCGAATAATCGAGATATTGCTCCCGGAATTTTTCAAAGAGGATCTCCGTTTTTTTTGGCTTATAGGTACCCTGGATGACCTCTCTCTTTCGGACAACGAGCTTTTCCTTTGCGACGGTCCTATTGACCGGCCCCACGCTTTCCTTGTAACGCTTCCCGTTGTAATAGAAATCGAGATACCAGCTCTTGCCGATTCGATAGACGCCCATAAAGCCCCCCCTCCTTTCTCACGCCCCGGGAATGCTGTAGTGCTGCCGGTATTCCCGGAGCGGTTTGCTATCGCCGAGCAAAAAGGCGTCAATCGCCAGATCGTAGGCCACCTTGTTCACCGGCTTCTTGGCTGGCCGTTCCCTGCCGATACCAAGATACTTCTCGATTCGCGCCACTCTCTCTTCCAGCGTGAGTTTTTTATTCTCTGGCCGCCCGTTCGTTATGGCCCTTCTCCCCATGGCTTCACCCCCTATGCCTCGCTGATCTCATATCAGTGCTTTTGAGCTTCTTGGCGCTCGTGCTCGAGCATTTCTTTTTTCTTTTTCCATTCTTCCGGATAGACCTCTTCCGCCGCATCACCGATCTCCATGATCTCGTCCATCAACTCCTTACATCTGATTCCAAGAAATGCGATCTCCGTCGTGTTGTAATTCGAGAAATGTCCTTCGCCCTGGATCTGCGCGGCAACCGCCGTAATCCCCTTTACAAAAGCCAATGCTTGATAGGTCAGGTCCATGATCTCCTGCATGTGATCGTAGTCCTCGCGATCCCGATCGAGCGGTTCGACCTCTAGTATCTCCTTTTTGCCGTCCACAATAACATGAAGCATCTTAAGTAAATCCTCTTTGCTCTTAAACGACATCACCTCACCGTTAATCCTGTAATTCATGCTCGTTACCTCCTTAAATGGGAAAAGAAGTTTGGAAGTTTCACTTCCTATTATCAGAGCTTCTCCACGGCCTCCTCAATTTCATTCAGGCAATCACTGAGGATGAAATAGACTCCCGATAACGCGTCTCCTTGAAGGCTCACTTCTCCGTCCGGGTTTTCCACACAGAATAAACTGCAAAGGCCCCTGAGTTTTGAAATGCCGCGATTGATTGCGTTATGCGCGTCAAATCTTTCCCTTTCCATTTCTTCCATCTCTCACCTCCATGAATGAAAAACGCCCGAAGATCTTTCCCGGCCGTGAGGGGCCGCCTCCGGCGTCACCGCGGGAGGGATCTTCAGGCGTCTTTTGTTGGTTTGTCTTCATCGCTCACGGTTCGGACTATATGTAATACCCGATATACCCTATGCGAGGTATTGTCAAGGTGTTTTATATTGCAAATTCATGCGAGATCTTCTATATGCTCTCCATGCCCACCGAAAAACCGAAGATAATCTTTGTAATGACGGAAGATCTCATCAAACGTATCGATGATTTCCGTTTCGAAAATCGCATCAATTCAAGATCGGAAGCGATCCGACGTCTCATAGAAAAGGGACTTTCCTCCCCTGAGAAACCCACACCAAAGAAGAAGCCGAAGTGAGGCGGGAAAATCCCCCCGCTCAGCATCGAAAAAGCGGCGCATAGGTCAAATTTCCACTCTGTTGTCTCTGTCTGTTTCATCTTTTGATCGTCTCCGAGACGAGAAGGAGGACGTACAGCCATGGCCATATCAAAGAAGGTTGCAGAGCGGATCGTCAGCCAGTTCAAGAAATATCAGGGCATTCTCCAGGACGCAAAGAGCAGGGACATCGGCGAGTCCGATACGGTGATTATCATCGCGGCCATGCTGACAGAGATCCTGGGATACAAACAGTTCATTGAGATAACCACAGAGTTTGCGATCAAGGGGACCTATGTTGATCTAGCTGTAAAAGTTGGCAACGACGTTCGATTCCTCATAGAAGCAAAAGCCGTGGGCGTCTCCTTGAAAGACAACCATCTAAAGCAAGCCATCGACTATGGCGCGAACCAGGGCATTGAATGGGTTATCTTGACCAATGGCATTACATGGCAAATCTACAAAATTCAATTCGGGCAGCCTATAGACAAAACACTTATTTATGAATTTGACGTATTGAAGGTGAATCCGAAGAACCCGCACCTCGTGGAGTGCCTGTGGAACCTGAGCCGGGAAGGATTCACAAAATCTTCAATGGCAAATTTCTGCCAGCAGCAACAGGTCACAAGTAAATTCTCGATCGCTGCCGTCTTGGTGAGCCCGCCGCTCCTGAAAGTGCTGAGAAAGGAACTCCGGCGAATAAGCCCCTCTCTGAAAATTGAGGAAGACCACCTGAAAGGCCTCCTGCAAAACGAGGTCTTAAAGCGAGAAGTCGTGGATAGCGATGAAGCGAAGCAGGCGATGGACTTCATAAAGAAGACCTCAAAGGCGTCGGCGAAGAACAAGGAGAAGGCGAAGAGCCCGCAACCCGAAACGAAAGGCGAAACTGCAGTGCCGGTGCTTCAGGCACCGACCGAGGGGCATGTACCTTTAACGGCTGAGCATCACGAAATACAGTCCTGAAGGTTTGCCCTATAAATGGCATTTTCCCGTGCGCCGCCGTCCGGGATGGTCTTTCAGTGTGGTGAGGGGGCGCAGCGAACGATCCTGGAGTAGTGATGGCATACCGATTAAAAGAACTTCGTGAAATGAGCGATGAACAGTTAATCGCTGAGCATGATCGTGCGGTGGACTCTTGCGGAACAACCGGCATAAAATATTACCTCGAAGAGCTGAAGCGCAGGGAACAAGATAGGCAAACGAGGACGATAATCAAGTATACGCGCCTCATGTTGTGGCTGACTGTCCTCGTAGCCCTACTGACCATTACCAACGTCATCGCTGTTGTGTTGCCCCTATTTTGCGGTTGATTCTGTAAACACCCTTCAAGTCGGTGCTACTTCACCCTCGCAAGCGGCAGCGGCGCGCTTGGGACTTTGGTAGCTTTTGCCTGTGGGTGGCACTCCCTTTTTGCGGCCATCCCGGTCAATATCCTCCGCGCGCCATTTTAAGACTCCTTTTGATTATGGCACCCGGCCGCCGCCCATCGTCGACACGATCGCTCGATTTCTTCGGCCGGGTTTGCCACGGCCCCAGGTTGACCGTCCCGAGACCTATCCGGGTTGGTGAGGCCCGGCGTTCGATTTCCAATAACCGGCCCCCATTTACCCGGACGGCAGAAGCGGAAGAGGGCGCCGTTGATCCGATGAGGGCCGGTGCCGACCGCGCCCCTGGAGGTTTTTCGTAGAGGCCGCCGGCTCTGTGCGGTTATTTAGGGATGAACGGCCCGGCGACACTCGCACAGTTGTCGCCGACGCTGTTTGTGGTCAAGCAAGAAAAAACCCCACCAGGCCAGCGCCACGCCTGTTTGCTGTCATCGATCCGCAAGGGTGACACACCACGACAGCGAGTCGCCGTTCTTTGGTGTGATAGCCGAATTCCACTGGCCTTGACCGTCGGCGCGCACGATTGCTCGATATGAACTTTCGTCTTTGAGCCAGCCAGGGGCATTGCTCTTATCCACGCTGACTTCCTTCCGCAACCCGATCGAGTACTGAGAAAGATCGGCGAGTATCAGATCCCCCTTACTGGAGAGTGCCGGGCACTTTTCGGTAAAAAGAACCTCTTTCGTCAGGAGGTAGAATTTCCCATTCTGCTGGGTTACTGCCGGCGCAATGGCCCCGCCTGTCCCGATAGTGATGGTCATGCTGAGCATTTGCGGGATGGTGGTCTGGTTTGCGATCCAGACAGCGTTTTTCATGCACTGCGGAGCGAGACGGGCAAACATTTTCAAGACGTTCGCGTAAAGGATCGTTTTGGTCTGCTGCCCGGTTTCCTTGGCAACCGTAATCAAGGCTGGATCGTTGAGGATGCCTAGCGGCTGTCCCGCTCCTGTACCTTGGATGAAGCTGTAATCCAGGTAGAAGCCGATGGTTTTGACCAGTGCCCCAGACAGTTGCTCCTCGAAACTCACGCCGTCTGCTACAAGCTCGTTCGACGCGCAAGTGTAGCAAGCGAGCTTTCTCGCCACGAGCATAATCTGCCGAAGCTTTGCAAAGACCTCGGTTGCCGTCCCGCTTTCGGCGAGCCACTCCGCGGTGAGGCCTCCAAAAAGTGTGTTCTTGTGATCGGACATATCCCAGCCGGGCACTTTTTTGGATTCGCTGAGCATCGGCCAAACAGTCGCCCTCGGCCGGACAATTTCACCCTCGAGGGACGCGTCCAGAATCCACGCGGCGAAGTCCTCGGGAACAATGAACCCGCCCGCGCTCGGCGTTCCGATGCTCATCGCCCGCGTTTCCGCCACCTTGAGACGCTGATCGGCTCGGCTGCTATGAAGGAGGCTGAGGAATTCATTGAAGTCCTGAAAGCCCCCCCGGTCAAGCGCCACACCCTTCTGTATCCCGAAGAGGGACCGGAAGTCGCGGCCCTTCGATGCCCCTCCTCTTGCAACGGGATTCTCCATCCCAGCGGTAAGCGTAAAGGGACCGCCTCCATCGTTGGGGCCGCCGTAAAGCATCGTCCTCAAAGCGTCTTCGTCGTGGCATGACCGCTCTTCTGCAGCGAGCGCTGAGATTTGGGACTTGATATGGCTGCGCCGCTCGAGTTCCTTTTCGGTCATGGTGCGTTTTTCATGCTCGGCCTTCCCGCGGATTGCCTCCATTTCCTTGAACAACTCGTCCATTTTCTTCTGTCTCTGATTCATGGTCTGAATCCTCCTTTGTTTGATTCTTTTTGATTTTGAACATTCAAATGTTCAAAAGCGAAACTGTTAAATTTAACCGTCTATTCATGCAGTTAACCGTTTTTGAACGTTTGATCTTTGAACATTATGAATTTTTCATACGCCGGATAAATTCTGCGCATGAGAACCAGCGCGGTTTCCAGAATTCCTTTTCTTCAGGAAATGTCATCCACCCCCGGGGGCTGCCTGCATTGGTGATGTCTTCTTCTCATTCCTGCCTCATCTCATTTGTTATTTGCTTCTTTTCGCCGCTATTGCTGCCGATCCTGACGATCTCCGGCGTTCTTTCGTATCCATTCGCCGCGTTCTGAATCTCATGGTCTCCGGGAAGATACTTCGGATGTTCGCGGTTTTCCCCCAAGAAGATCGAGTAAAGCCGCTCAAATTCCTTCTGGATCCACTTCAGGTCTTTATCCTTCCATTCCCGGATTACTCCCCAGCCGCCCCAAAACTTGAACACGCTGTGAATCACGGGGTCATCGAATTCGACGCTCTGCCAATTTCCGTAGCGGCGCGCCGCCTCGATGACCTTGATCCAAGCCCGGGCGCCCAGGTCCTCGCGTTTTCCCTGCAGCACCTCCAGAAATTCGGCGGGCTTGGGAAAGAACTTCGCGGAGAAGATCAAATCCTTGAAGGCCCGTTCGCATTCGGCATCCGTGAAAGGTTCCAGAGTCTTCCAGTATAGGCTATTGAGAAGCGCACTCAGTTCTTTGCCGTGGATCTCAGAGAGTGCCGTCATGTACTCTTTGAACATTCGCTGATTCGTCATGACGGCGGGCTCCATGATTCCAGAACGGCGATGTTCCGCCGCCCTGTCTCGGATACTTGGCCAGCCAGGGGGTGCAATTCGGTCGGTTCGTCTTCCCACCCACGCGCATTCAGCCAGGTGGCAGGGTAGGGGATGAACTGTCCGCCGTCTTTCAGCCACTCTTCCGAAGTCTTGGCCCGCTCGATCGCGGCCATCATCACCGCGGCAAGTTGCTCGTCCGGATTTGTCCTGAAGAAAGCCTTCTCTGCCTGCCCCTTTGATTTCTTTTTCGGGTAGGCAGTCCAGAAGGCTTCGAAGCGCACGCGCATTTCTTTCTTTTGAGAAATTTCTTTTGAAGAGTTTCTTTTGAGTAGTTTCTTTTGAGGTAGCCCGGATTGGTAACCTTCATTGCCCGGATTGGTAACCTCTGTTGCCCCAATCGGTAACCCCTGTTGCCCGGATTGGTAACCCCGTGCCCCTTTTGGTAACTCTCGCCATTGAGTGTAATCCTTGTTGAAAGCGATTTTATTGCCCGAATTGGTAACCATGTTCCTGGTCTTCAATTCCGTGATTGTTCTTGAGATATGGCTTTTCGAAATGCCGGTCATCTCTTCGAACTGGCTCAAAGGAATCCAGTCCTCTTTCTTGTGCCATCCCCATGTCTTCCGCCACAGTGCCCACAGGATCCGCGACTGGTATGAGGAGAGATTTGTCCGCGCCAAGGCCTCCACAATCTCGTTCGCGATATCGATATGTCCGTTTTCAACCTGCGGGCTCGCCATCAGCGGCCCCCCTTCAGGCAGTCGTCCAGCGTCATGCCCGGCGCCTTCTCGATCCACGTCCGGATTTCTTCCTCGATGAACACCAGCCGGCCGCCTACCTTGCGGAAAGGTATCTTTCGCCGCAGTACCAGGTTCCGGATCGCCCCGGGGCTTCGTTCAAGGTATTCGGCAGCCTTCTTGATGTTCCAAATCGTCATCCCGTTTCACTCCAGGGCAAAAGAAAAAGCGGGCAAATGAAGATGGTGAAGGCACCTTCACTGCCCGCTTTCTCTTTTCTTGCGTCCCCGTCAGGTTGGCCGACCGTTCGGAGAGCCCTTGATCTTATTTTATCCCGGCTTTTTCTCGCCTAGCCTTCATCTCTGCCAGAATCTTTGCTTCATCCTCTCCGTCTGAAAACGAATAGGCCAGGCCATTTTCTCTATTTTCCTTTACACGTTTCTGCGCTTCAGCAGCATGCTCACGTTTTTCAAGTCTCTTTTTCAGCCATTCAGCATCTTGCTCATTAGATATGGGGCCGTATTGAGATTCCCTTAAGAGACGACCTTCTTTTTCATCCTCGAGGCTCTTGATCTGATCGGCCTTCAAAATATTAAAGAGCTGCTCACCGGTGATTGCTCCATTTTCCGTGAACATGAATTCATCAAGGACCGGATAATCGAAGCCAAACACCTCGGCGTGGGCTTCTCGCTTTGCCATCCAAGAAATTGCAAGATTCTGAAGAACCAGATGTTCGGCGATCCCCAAATTGCGGCTAAAATTCTTGACTCGTTCCCGCAGAAATGGATCGAACCCGGAATAGAACCGTGCACCTTCCTTCAAGAGATCGGTGAGGGTTATTCCTATACTCTGTGCCATCTTTTCGAGATGATCCTTTTCCTTCCGTTCGATCGTGAACGAGAATTGCGTTTTTTCCATGAGCCGAATTCTCCTCTCAAAGTGTGTTGGATATATCTACGCATATGATTAAACATATGTCAAGAGATATTTTAAAAGATATTTGCGAAAGGACGGATCAAATAGAATTCGATGAAAACTGTGAAAATTACTGGGATAGGAGAGGGCAACAAAAAACCCGCCGAAGCGGGTAGGGGTTGGATATGGCTGAAAGAACTTATTTCCAGAATTCCTCGGGGTCTATTTGTAATCTTCTTAGGCACGCTCCCGCGGTGCCTTTTTTTATCGTATCGCCTTTACCATGGCATTTTATCGTATAAGATGGACCCTTGGTGGTCCCGGGCACTGTTGGTTTTACGAGATATCTTTCGCTTCCTTTTCCGCGATCCTTGAATTCTATCACACCGAAATCTTTTAATCGCCTCAAAAAATCATTATATTTGAGGCAATTAGGCATAGCAATAGATTTCCTGCACGGAGAACGGATTTACATGGAAGGCATTATCAAGCAGCTTGTTCTTGACATCGCAGTCTTCTTTTTTCGCCATTGCCAGGTATTCGGCCCAAACCTCTTTTGGTGCTGGTGAAAACAAGTACTCCATGTTGTCACACTTGTAGGAATAGTCGATATGGGCGCGGCAGAGGTCAACGATATCTCTCCGAACATCCTCCAGCGTATCAGCGGTTGCTATAATATCGAACTGGAGGCAATGAGCAAGATAATAGTCTTCTTCTTTCTTAATCAGTATATCTAACTGAATTTTGGCTTTTTGTCCCATGGTTACTGCTCCTTTCCATGGTTCAATTGAATGTTTGAGATGGTACTTACAACTAAATCAGTTCTTAGCCGTTGTCAAGGGAGAATCAATATCCCCGCCATGGAAATACATATCGGCAGAATGGGGGAAATGTTTATTTTCTTGTCCTCCTTTGGATTATGAGTCCAGGGGTAGTGTGAAAATCCGTGTGACTCGGGAGGTGAAAACAGCCTTTTTCTGTGTTTTTCTGTGACATAGAGTGACAATAAAAGGCGGCCGTATTTCTAATGGAATCAGTTATTTACAAGCAATTTCAAACAGAAAGAGCGTTAGCCCCGATCGCATCCGGAGACCAACGCTCTATCCTTCTGAGCTAATCGCCCGTTTTGAAGACGGCTTCGCAGCGGATACCGGAGAATGCCGTCCCAGTTTCCGGCGCGCGTTTCATACAACGGCCCGGAGGAATAATCAACCCTTTTTGCTCGCCCGGCGCGCGGGGTCGAGGGGAAGCTCGGCCAGGATCCGGCGGACCGGTCCGCTCCGGTTCATGCTGTAGATATGGATGCCGGCGGCCTCGTTCTGGAGCAGGTGCTCCGACTGCCTTGCCGCATGCTCGATCCCGTATTTCTCGATTTCCTCGGGTTTGTCGCGGTACTTTTCGATCTTCTCCCGCAGGGCGGGCGGAAGCTTCGGTGCGCACAGGGAACCGATCCGCTGGCTCTGCTTGTAGTTGAGGATCGGAAAGATCCCGGGGACGATGGGAACCCGGACGCCGCACTTCATCACCCGTTCGCGGAAGCGGTAGAAATCGTCGTTGTCGAAGAACAGCTGCGTGATGATGAAGTCCGCACCGGCGTCGATCTTCCTCTTCAGGTTGCGGATATCTTCATCCAGAGAGGGGGCTTCGCAATGCCCTTCCGGATAGCCTGCCACGCCGACGCAGAAATCGCTTCTCGACCGGATGAATTCGACCAGTTCGTTCGCGTATCCGAACCCGCCCTCGATGCGGCGGAAAACCCCCGTACCGTCGGGAGGGTCGCCGCGCAGGGCGAGGATGTTTTCAATGGTTTCGTTCTTCAGCGCATCGAGGATCCCGGCGATGTCGTCCCGCGTGGACTGCACGCAGGTCAGGTGGGCCAGCACCTCGTGATGGAAGTCCTTCTTGACTTTCGCGGCGATCTCGATCGTCTTGTCCCGTGTGCTGCCGCCGGCGCCGTACGTGACGGAGATGAAGTCCGGCTTCCAGTCGCCGAGCTCCCGGATGGTTTCGTACAGGCTCTCCACGTTGCCCTCCCGCGCGGGGGGGAATACCTCGAAGGACAGCGTCGGTGTTTTTCGGGTGAATGCATCTCGTATCTTCATCTCAGGCGGCTCCCGCAAGTCATGGCGATTCATGTCATTTGAAATGGAGGATGTCAATATTTTTTCCGGTCCGCTTCCAACTGTTGATTGAATCGATGAAAACGATCTGGTAGAGTACGGGCGTCTTATGCAACCGATGGAACGATTCTTTCAGCGACGGCGCGCCATTTCCCTCGCAGGGGGCATTCTCCTGCTGTTGCTTCTCGCGGCGTCCGCCGCATCCGCCGCCACCGAAATCTTCAACGTCCGCCACTGGGCGGCCCCCGATCATACCCGCGTCGTATTCGATGCCACCGAAGAGCCGTCCTACACCGTGGAGAGGGAAGAGGCGCTGCTGCGGATCGTCATCCGCGATGCGGCCCTGTCCGCGTCGCTGCCCGGCGTCATGGCGATCGAGAAGCCCGGCGTCCGGAACATCCTGCTGAGCACCTCCGAAAGCCAGGTGACCATCGAGCTGGCCCTTTCCGGGCACACCGGCGCCAACATCTTTTCCCTGAGCCGGATCCAGGACAAGCCCCATCGGCTGGTCATCGACGTCCTTCTGCCGGAAACGAAAAAGAAGGAGGCCGGCGAGTCCGAGGCGTCCGTACCGCCGCTCCGGAAGAGAATCGTCGTCCTGGACCCCGGGCATGGAGGGGAGGCGCCGGGCGCGGTAGGCCGCGCCGGTACGCAGGAAAAGGACGTGGTCCTGGGCATCGCGAAGATGACGCGGGAAAACCTGAACAGGAAGCCGGGCTATCGCGCCATCCTGACGCGGGACGGAGACTACTACGTCTCGTTCCGGAAACGCATGCAGACCGCCCGGGACAACAATGCCGACCTCTTCGTCAGCATCCACGCGGATGCCTCGCGGAGCCGCCGCGCCAGGGGAAGTTCCGTGTACACGCTCTCGTTGCGGGGCGCAAGCAGCGAGGCGGCCCGCCTGCTGGCGAAGAGCGAGAACCTTGCCGACGTCATCGGCGGGTCTCCGGCGGGGGAGAGCGCCGACGAATCCGATCCGATCGTCCTCAACATGTTTCAGACGAATTCGATTAACCGCTCGAAGAGCTACGGGCAGATTCTTCTCCAGCACCTCGACGACGTCGGAAGCGTGAAATTCCGCCGCATCCAGGAGGCGCCGTTCCTCGTGCTGAAGCTGCCGGAGATCCCCTCGGTCCTGGTGGAGACCGCGTTCATATCCAATCCGGATGAAGAAAAGCTGCTGCGGAGCAAGCGCCATCAAAGAAAGCTGGCGCAGGCCCTGGCATCGGCCATCGAGGAATTCCTGCCGCCGGAGGCGGCCGACAGCCCTCCGGTGCAGGCCAAGGCGGAACCTCCCACGGAGGTGCCCGGAGCGGAGCCGCCGGCCGCGGCCGAAGAGGCCCCGGTCGCCGACGCTGCGCGGCCGGAAGCGGTGGCGGCGGCAGACGCCCGCGGCGCAAGGAAGAGCGGCAGAACCGAGACGAAAACGGAGGTAAGGTCAAAGCCCCCTTCAACGGCCGAGGGAACGGCGGGCGGCGCGGCCGTGAAGGCTTTCGAGACCTACGTCGTCAAGAGAGGGGATTGCCTCGCAAAGATCGCCCTTCGATACGGCGTCAGCGTCGCGCAAATCGCGGAGAGGAACCGCATCGATCCCAGGCGGCCCCTGTACGTGAACCGCAGGCTGAAGATCCCGCTTTCGGGAAATGTCGGGCCGGAGGGAGGTTCCCTTCGACCCGAGGGTGCCGAACGGAAGACGGCGAAGAAGAAAACGGCGGCCCCCTATTCGTATCACAAGGTCCGCAAGGGGGAGAGCCTCGCGTCGATCGCCAGGAAATACGGGACGACGGTGAAAGAAATCCGCACGTTGAACGGCATGAAACGGAACGACACCCTGGTCATTCAGCAGACGATCAGGATTCCTTTCCCCGGCGACGTCCGTTCCTGAGGAGGGAATCCTTGCGGCTGGTTCGAAGTCTTCTACTCGCGGTCCTGATCCTCCCGCTGTTCTGCCAGACGGGGCTGTCCCAGACCCTGAACAACGGCTCGGGGGAAGAAGGACCTTTCCGTGTCCGGCCGGAACTCGCGCCGGGTGTGCCGTTCTTTGCCGCGGACAATGCGCTCCTCGACGCCGTCGGTGAAGACATCTGGTCTTTTCCGGGACGCCTCGACATGCGGCTCCCGACGCCGGCAGGGGAAGAGAGGGAAGGCAAGGGGAGGACCCTCATGCAGCACCTGAGCTTCACCTTTTCCCGCGCGTCGACCAGGGAAATCAGGATCGACCCATCGCAGCGGGGTGAGGAAGAGAAGGCCTGGGAACAGTTCCGTTCCCTTTCTTCTTCCTTTCAGATGGAATCCTATGCCGATTCCCTGGAGGCGATGGGCAAGATCATCCAACCTCAGGTGAACCTCCGCATCGAGTTCTGAAGACCCGGAGAGACAGATTTCAGCAAACCGTCCCATTCCAGGTCCGGAGCAGCCGCACCAGAAGGCGGACGCCTACTCCGGAAGCCCCCTTGGGGATGTAGGACCTGTCTTTGCTCAGCCAGGCAGGACCGGCGATGTCGAGATGCGCCCAGGGGAAGTCGCCGACGAATTTCTTCAGGAAAGCGGCTGCCGTGATCGTGCCGGCGGGCCTGCCGCCGGCGTTCTTGACGTCGGCGATGTCGCTCTTGATCTGCTCGTCATACTCTTCCCACAGCGGAAGCTCCCAGACCTTCTCTCCCGTAAAGTCGGCGGCCTTGCGGATTTTCTCCTTGAGGGCCTCGTCCGTTCCCATCATGCCGGTGACGTAATCTCCCAGGGCGATGACGCAGGCGCCGGTCAGGGTGGCGAGGTCGATGATGGCGGCCGGCTTGTACCGTCCCGCATAGGTCAGGGCGTCGGCCAGGATCAGTCTTCCCTCCGCGTCGGTGTTCACGACCTCGATCGTCTGGCCGGACAGGGACTTCAGGATGTCGCCCGGCTTCAGGGCGCGGCCGCTGGGCATGTTCTCGGTGGCGGGGACGAGTCCGACCAGGTTCACCGGCAGCTCCAGGTCCACGGCAGCCATGATCGCGCAGATGACGGCGGCGCCGCCGGACATATCCGATTTCATCTCGTCCATCTTCTCCGCCGGTTTCAGAGAGATGCCGCCGCTGTCGAAGGTGAGGCCCTTGCCCACCAGGACGAGAGGCCTGTCGCTTTTCCTGCCGCCCCGGTATTCGAGAATGATGAAACGGGGAGGCTGCTTGCTTCCGCTGGCAACGCCGAGAAGGGCGTTCATGCCCAGCCTTTGCATCTTCTGCTCGTCCAGCACCTTGACGGAAACAGCCCTTCCTTTGGCTGCAAGAATCGCCTGCCCGGCCATATGGCTGGGCGTCATCTCATTGCCCGGCGTGGAAATCATGTCCCGGGCGAGGGAGACGGCGCGGCAGATGATCTCGGCATTCGCCGCCGCCGTGCGTGCGGCATCGGTTTGCCCGTCCTTCACGACGATCGTCATCTCACGGAGCTGGCGGATTTCTTCTTTCTGCACCGTCTTGTACGGAGTGAACTGGTAACTGCCCAGGATCGTCCCCTCGACGACGGCCTCGGTGAGGTCTCCGATGGACGCGGAAGACGGGCCGAAGTCGAGCGCGGTTGAAAAGGACAGGAGGTTCGAGGAGCGGATGAATTGCGCCGCCTTTGCATAGGCGCCGCGTACGCGGTCGAGGTCGAAGTCGCAGCGCTTTCCGAGTCCGATCAGGACGATCCTCTGGCCGGAGTCCGCATCGCCGGTATGTAGCAGCTCGAGCTGACAGTGCTTGCCTTCGAATTCACGGCTGCGCAGCAGTTCCGAGATCCAGCCTCCGGAGGATTGATCCGCTCGCCGCGCCGTGGGGGAGAGTTCGGAATCGCCCTCGTACACGGGGACGACGAAACAGCGGTGGGAGCGCGGGTCGGGAAAGGTGCCTTTCTGGATTCTGGTTTTCACGGAAAACTCCTTTTCAGTCGGATTTGCAGTCGCAACGTTCTGCATCTGTCGCGGGGAGTGCGCCGCGGCGCCTCTCGCGGCGCACAACGGGAATCTCCGCATCGGGGAATGCCGCCGAGGCGGTCTGCACGATCTTCATTTGCGTAATGTCTTTAGCGCAAAAGCGGTGACGTTTTCAAGTCGTTTGGTCCGTCGGCTGCGACGGCGGGGGAAGACGTTCACCGCAGGCGGCGACGCGCCCGGCAGAAAGTTCGGCTTCCCTTTTCTCCCAAAGATGGATAGAATTACAGGCACTTACATGCCGCGTTCCGATAGAAATGTCGCAGGAATGCGGGATGGCAGCCGGAAGAAGGTCCGGACCCCGGCCCGCCCGATTGTTGGGTGATCCAGCTGTTGAGAAGTGCGGTCGAAAGAAGCATCGGATCGGGTCCGGATATGTGAACATGGGATATCGCATCTGTCCTGACAAACGTCGCACCGGATTTACGGCGCTTGAGGTCATCGCCGTCATCTTCGTCATTGCCGTTGTCGGCGTCATCGCAGCATCCCGCATCGCCTCCAAGACCTATTACGACATTGCCGCCGAAGCGGAGATCCTGAAATCGAACATCCGTTATGCCCAGTTCCGGGCCCTGTCCGACGCGGATACCGCCTATGGCACCAATGCGGTCACGTGGGGGATATCACTGTCCGGAAACTCCTATACGCTGCAGAAGAACGGTTCGGCCGCGACCACGAATTTCCCCGGCGAAAACTCGCCGACGCACAATCTGCCGGCCGGCATTTCCGTGACGGCGGGAACGGTGACCTACAACGTGTGGGGCATCCCCGTCGACGCGGCCGGAGCCCCCCTGGCCGGCGACACGGGCATCGGAATTTCCGACGGCGTCACTTCACGGACCCTCACGGTGACGCGGAATACAGGATTCATCCCATGAGGACGCAGACCCGACGGCATGACAGGGGCTTCACCCTCATCGAGGCGATCATGGTGATCGTGGCCGCCGCGATCCTGGGGGCGATGATGTTCACCTACTCGAGCACATCGCTTTTCAGGAGCTCCCAGCCCCTGCATCAGGCGACTAAGGCCCTTGCTCTCCAGAAGGTCATGGAAAATATTCTTGCCGATTACAGCGCAAACTATAAGGCGAATCTGGCCGGCATCAAGACCAAGATCGGAAGCCCAGGCTCGCCGCAGACTCTGACAAATTCTTACGGGACCTATACCCTGGTCTACAACGACTTCGTGAAGTTCGTGGCGGGGGCGGAAACGCCGATCAACACAGCCGCAGGCGACCCCCAGAACATGCTGAAGGTGACCATCCGGAACGATTCGGGCGAAACGCTGTCCATCCTGCTGACGCTCATCCAATAGGGTGCTTATGAAGGGCTGCACATTCCATAGACAGGGTTTCACCCTCCTGGAAATCATCGTATCGCTCCTTCTCGTCGGGATTGTGACGGCGGTGATCGGCCTGTCCAGTTACCACATGGTCAACGGTTTTGTTTTTGCCCAGAAGAACGCCGACACCCTTCTGAAGGGACAGGTCGCCATTGCGCGGATGGTCAAGGAACTGAACAACGTAAAGAAGGTGTACGTTGCTTCCACGAGCGGCACGCAGATAACGTTTGCGTCGTACAGGGACGGCGGGGAGACTGCTCATGCGCTGTCTCGGTCCGGCGCCAATCTTCTGTTCGACGGCATCACGCTTTCGGACCAGGTCGGCAGTTTTTCGCTCGTCTATTATGACGCCGCCGGCGGGTCTCCACAGACGACCTGGTCGGCGTCATCACGCATCATCGAGATCAATCTTGTGTTGACGGGAGCGGAGAATACGCCGGCGGCGTTCAGCGCCCGCGTTGCACCCTCCTTTGACGTCTCGATTGTTCCTCCCGGAACGTGATCGATGGAAGGAGCGTTCAGGATTGCAGCGATGTTTCAGGGCAGAGGTTGGAAGACGAAAATGATTTCGCAGCGGAACCCACGGAAGAACCGGCAGGCCGGTGCGGCCTTGATCGTCATCATTGCCGCGATGACCGTCGTGGCCATCCTCGGCGCCGGGATGCTCGGCCTGTTTTCTTCCTCGATTTTTTCGGAACTGTTCATCAACAACCGGGAGAAGGCCTATTACCTGGCGCAATCGGGGAGGCAATATGCCGCCATGACCATCAACAACCTCCCGGCCGGCGATAGGGAGGCCATTGATAAAGCTCTCAACGGCGATTTGGATGATGGAACGAAAGGCACGGGAACGACGTACATTCTGTCGGACGGCAGCAAATTCCATCTGCGCTCGACGACGGACGACAGGCGTTCCTACGTGGAATCCACGGGGATCGTGAATGAAGGGACCGCGCTGGAGACAAAGCAGAAGATCATGTTTACAGTGGAAAGCAAGAGGTTCGCTCTGGATGTTTTTGGAGTTGAGTCCGTTCAACTTACCAATGGCGCAATCATCGACAGCTACGATTCGTCAGTAGGACCGTATAATGCTGCTTCGAATAGGTCGCAAAAAGCAGTGGTCCGCACGAACGGAACGGCCGACGGGTCCATCAATGTCGTTTATAAAGCAACGACCCCCTGTCAAATCGGCGGCGACGCCATTTGCGGGCCCTGCGGGCCGAATCTGGAGTATTGCGATCCAAATGAGGACTATGGAGTCATCAATGCAGTCTCCCTCAATCCCGCCATCATACTCATCACGGGGACAAGAACCTCCGCAAGCACGACTCAGGCTTATTCCGAGGTTCTTGCACCCGGCTCCTGCACCTCCTTCTACACCTGCGGTTCCCTCTTGGGCGACACGGTAACGGTAAAAATAAAAGGGACAAACTATACGTACCGTAGGATGACTGGCTCTGGTACAGCCACTGATCCGCACACCCTCGCCACTGGCGTTTACAGGACGAATTACTTCTACTTCAATGGAAGAACACTGACGATCAACGGCAATGTCACATTGATCGTCACCGAAGTGTTTACGAATGACGGTTCTCTCATAACCAGCACCGGCGATGTGAACATGATCAATGCATCCCACATCTACATCGCACCGAATGCAACACTGGATCTGTACGTGCTGCGAACAGCCACCTTCGGCCAGAATTGCAGAATCAACCCGCCCTGCCGGGCAGGCGCAACAGCGACTCCTTGTGCCGATGGTCTGCCGCAGACGCCGGCGACGGCCCTGAGGTTCCTGGGCATCACGACCACGGAGCTCTTTTTCAATTCACAGGAGACCTATGGAGGAGTAAGTGCGCCGGGGGCAAGCGCCAGTTTTACCGCAGGATCGCATTTTTTCGGGACGGTTTCCGCCAGGACCATCGCGATGACCGGCGGCGGCATCCATGTGGACAAGGCCTTTTCCGGGACGGGCGGGGGAACCGGTGCAGGCAATATCGTCTACTGAGCCCGGAGAGGACGGACCGCCCGCCGACGAAGGAATGGACAAGTGAAAGACTTTCGGCGGGGCCGTGATCCCGGAAGCCGGAGCCTTCCCGCGCGCGAAGATCCGATTGATTTCCATGGGAGAACCTGTTAGCGTCCGCGGGCAACACGGGCGATTCCGGGTCGGAAGCGGCGGCGGAGGGTCCGCAATTCAAAGATATCAGGAGGAAGGGATGGCATCTACCACCATGGAAGTCCGGCAGGCGCAGAAGGCTTCGCTGGAAAAGGAGTTGGCCGGGCGCCTCGCGGTGTTGAAAGCGCGCGGGCTCGAAGAGAAAGACACTGCCAAGGATCCGGTGTTGAAGAACCTCCGCGCCAGGATGAAGCAGGCAATCGCGCGGATCTCCGCGATCGAGAAGAAATCCCGAAGGTCGGAAGAACTGGAGAAGATCAAGGCGGAAAAGGCTGCGCAGCCCAAGGAGCAGCCGGAGGAGAAGGCGAAAGCCGCCAAGGCGGACAAGGGCGAGAAACCCGCGGCGAAGGAGAAGGCGCCGAAGAAGAAGAAAAAGGAGACCGAGTCGGAGGCCGAAGGTTGATGCGGAGGTTCCGCTACCGGTGTCCGGCGCGGAATGCTTTCCGCGGCCGCGTCACGGGTGTGCCAAAGACGCCGGGGAGTTCCGGACGAACGGGACTCCCCGTTTCAGATGAAATCGATCAGCTTCCCGCTGGCCTGCCGCAAGCGCTGGCTGAGGAGGGAGGCCTCCGGCTCATCATGACGGCTGCTGGATCGCCGCCAGCTTCCAGGGCTGCTTTCCGACGGGACGGGTGAAGGTCCAGTATTCCTCGAACCGGATAGGCGCATCCTTGGTCCCGGCGCTGATCCGGCCTGTCTTCTCGTCGACCGTGTAGTCCAGAAGACTTGCCAGGAATTTCACCGTCACAAAATCCTGACCGCCTTCCTGCCAGGCTTCAGCCAGGTCGACGGAGCGGACGGCGATGTTCTCCAGCCGGTTGATCTTCCCTTCCTTGCGCATCGTTCGCACCTGCTCCTCAAGAGTCGCGAGCATCTCGGCGGTCAGGAGAGCGGTGGCGGCGGACATGTCGCGCTGCGTCCACGCCGCTTGAATCTTGAAAAACAGGTCCGTGCACTCCTCCAGGAAGCGGGAAGGATTGTAGGAGGGATCCATTTGCCGGATGTGCGCGATGCCGGTGTCGAGGTCGCTTCCCTGAAGCGGCGCGGCCGACGGCGGGGCGCCGGGCGTCGACCGGATCTCGGGGGCAGGGGAGGATTGGTAGTAGGCGGAGGCGGCCGCCTGCCGGCGTTTCTTGAGGTAGGAGAACAACAGGTACAGCAGCAGCGCGATCAACGCGATGTCCAGCATTCCGATGCCGCCGCCGGCGGCCTCGGAAGATTCGCCCGCGATTCCCAGGCTGCGGAACAGCATGGCGCCGGCCATGCCCCCGATCAACCCGCCGGCCATGCTCCTCAGGAAACCGCCCTGCTGGGGGAAGCCCGCGGTCGGTGCAGAGGCGACCTGTTGTCCGGCGCCGGTCGCGGGCTGCACGGGCGCTGGTGCCGCCGGTCTCGGGGCGGAAAACGACCGGGAGCCGCGGCTGCCGAAGGACCTGCCGCCGCCGACCCTGGCGAGGGCGCTCGATTCCAGAACGACAAAGAACATGAACCAGCCGGCCAGAAGACCGATGCCGGCCGCGAAGATTTTCTTGGAGAACATAGCACCTCCCGAAGGGTCTTTTTGTGGTAGAATCCATACACGTTCGAACGATCCCCTGTCAATTTCTTTTCGCGGCCGCTGTGCCGGAACCGTCATCCTTAACCACCCCGGCCGCAAGGAGGCTGCCATGAATTCGATCGCGGGCATTTCCCGGTGGCTGTGCCGCTTCCCCCTTCGCTGGATCGCGGCTGTACTGCTCGTCGTCCTGTATCTGAAAGGCAATGCAAAGCCGTTCTACTATCACGGCGCCGACGGCGTCATCGTGAAGGCCGCCGACGACGGCGGAGTATCGGTCATCATCTGCAGCCAGGGGAAGCCGGTCGAGACCGTGCCGCTGGAGTTGATCGATGCCCTGACGGTGGAATGCGACAAACAGACGCTCTGAGGCCGGAGAGACCGGTCCGATCGCCCCGGGGACGCCCCGCAGGGTTTTCGGCGTTCCGGTGGGGAAAGCGGCTCAGGGAGCGGTCCCAAAAAAAGGGGGGGCCGGGGATTTCCCCCGCCCCCCCTTCAGCGGAGGGAATTAAACCGCTTCGACCTTCACGGCGCACACCTTGTATTCCGGGATCTTTCCGATCGGATCCAGCGCCGGGTTGGTGAGCTGGTTCACGGCCGTTTCCTTGAAGTGGAAGTTCATGAAGATCGTGCCTTCCTGGGAACGCTCGGTGACAACGGCCTTGGCCTCCACAGCGCCGCGCCGGGAGGTGACCTTCACGGTCTGGCCTTCGCCGATTCCGTACTTCTCGGCGTCTTTCGGATGGATCTCGACCAGACTCTGCGGATACCGCTGCATCGGACCCTCCGCCTGACGCGTCATGGTGCCGGTGTGGTAATGGTACAGCACGCGTCCCGTCGAGAGGATCAGCGGGAATTTCTTGTCGGGCAATTCTGCCGGCGGAACGAACTCGATCGCGGCGAAGAGACCCAGTCCGCGGCTGAAACGGTCCTTGTGGAGGAACCTCGTCCCCGGATGGTCCTTCGTCGGGCAGGGCCACTGCAGGCCGGTCTTCTCGATGCGGTCATAGGTGATCCCGGCGTAGCTCGGTGCGAGGGTATTGACCTCGTCCATGATCTGCTTGGCCGAGTCGTATTTCATCGCGTATCCCATCCGGCTGGAAAGGTCGGCGACGATTTCCCAGTCCGTTCTCGCCTGCCCCGGGGGCTCGACGGCCTTGCGCACCCTCTGCACGCGGCGCTCCGTGTTGGAGAAGGTCCCTTCCTTCTCGGCGAAGCAGGCCGAGGGAAGCACCACGTCGGCAAGGGCAGCCGTTTCCGTGAGGAAAATGTCCTGAACGACCAGAAGGTCCAGTTTTTTCAGCGATGCCTCTACATGGGCCAGATCCGGATCGGAAAGCATGGGGTTCTCTCCCATGACGTAGAGGGCCTTGATGTCGCCTTTGTGGGCCGCTTCCATGACCTCGACGATGGTGAGCCCCGGTTTGGCCGGAAGTTTCACCCCCCAGGCCTTCTCGAATTTGGCGCGCGCATCGTCGTTGCCCACGGGTTGGTAGGCGGGGAAGACATTGGGCAGGGCGCCCATGTCGCATGCGCCCTGGACGTTGTTCTGGCCGCGCAGGGGGTTCAAGCCGCCTCCCTCGATGCCGATCTTGCCGCAGAGCATGCACAGATTGGCCAGAGACTTCACGTTGTCGGTCCCGCAGATGTGCTGGGTGATCCCCATGGTATAGAGGACGGCAGCCTTGTTCGCCTTGGCGTAAAGGCGGGCGGCGGCCTTGAGGTCCTCGGCGGGAACGCCGGAGATCTTTTCGACGTAGTCGGGGGTGTACTTCTCGACGACCTTCTTCATCGCTTCGAAGTTTTCCGTCCGCTCGGCCACGTATTTCTTGTCGTAGAGTTCTTCGGCAAGGATCACGTTCATCAAGCCGTTGATGACGGCGACGTCCGTTCCGGGTTTCTGGCGGAGCCAGATCTCCGAATACTTGACGAGGTCGATCTCCCGCGGATCGATGACGATCAGTTTGGCGCCCTGCTGGCGGACGGCCCTTTTCACCTTCATCCCGATGATGGGATGGTTCTCCGTCGTGTTGGTTCCCGTCGCGAGGATGACGTCGGCAAACTCGACCTCTCCGATCGAATTGGTCATCGCACCGCTTCCGAAGGCGGCGGCCAGACCGGCCACCGTGACGGAGTGTCAGAGACGGGCGCAGTGATCGACATTGTTGGTGCCGATCCCCGCCCGCATGAACTTCTGGAAGAGGTAGTTCTCTTCGTTCGTGCAGCGCGCCGAGGAGAACCCGGCGATGCTGTCGGGACCGCTCTTCTCCTTGACCGCCGCGAGCTTCTTCGCGATGAAATCGAGGGCCTCGTCCCATCTCGCTTCCTTCAACTCCCCGTTCTCCCGGATCAGCGGGGTCTTGAGCCGTTCGGGACTGTGGACGAAATCCATGCCGAACCGGCCCTTGACGCAGAGGCTTCCCTCGTTGGGCGGACCGTATTCGCGGTTTCCCGTCACCTTGACGATCCGGCCGTTGTGGACATTGAGATCCATCTGGCAGCCGACGCCGCAGTAGGTGCAGGTGGTCCGCACCTTCTTCATTTCCCAGGGGCGGCCGGCGAAACGCGCCTGCTTGAAGGTGATGGCGCCCACCGGGCAGACATCGGCGCACTCCCCGCAGAACACGCAGACGGAATTGATGTAGTCGGTATCGAAGGCGGGCCCGACTTTCGCCCGGTGGCCGCGCTTGGCGAAATCCAGGACCTCGTTGACCTGGATCTCGTTGCAGGCCCTGACGCACCGTCCGCAGAGGATGCACTTGTTGAGGTCCCGCTGGATCATGGCGCTGGTCGTTTCGATCGGATATCCGGGCGGCTTGATTTCAAAGCGGGGCTTTTCGATCTTCAGCCAGTATACGAGGTTCTGCAGCTCGCAGTTTCCGTTTTGCTCGCAGGTGAGGCAGTTGTGGTCGCCCGAGGACCAGAGGAGTTCGATGATCAGCCGCTGGGCGTCCCGGACCGCCTTGGTATTGGTCCGGATGACCATGCCGGCGTTCACGGGCATGCAGCAGGAAGCGACGAGCGACCGCGCCTTTTCGACCTCCACGACGCAGACCCGGCAGGCGCCCACGTTCGTCGTCCGCTGATAGTGGCAGAGGGTCGGTATGAAGATGCCGTTTTCCCTGGCCACCTCCAGGATGGTCTGACCGGCCCCGGCTTCGTAGTCCTTACCGTCGATGTTCACGATGACTTTGTTGTCCATGCTTTTTCCCTTCCTCCGCGAAGTATTTTGCACAGAACGATGCAAGGCGAGATGGCCCGCAAAAGGCCTCAAGAAAGGCCACCCACTACTAAGCCAAGAATTGTCGCATGTCAATATATGTCAATAATGACTTAATGTTGGCGTGTCTTCTTGCGGCCGCCGGGCGGGAAAGCGAAGTGGCGACCGATGGCCGTGATGCCTTGAGGACGTTGAGCGTAGAGGCGAGGGGGCCGGCCCGGTGGTCGGCGTCTGAAGGACCCCCAAAACATTCCTGGCCCGCCGAGGGGCGGGCCAGGAGGGGAAAAAGAGACGCTAGACGCTGTCGTGCCTGTCTTAGATTTCGGCGTCGCACCGCAGGCAGCGCGTCGCTTCCTTGAGGGCCTGTTCCTTCGTGAAGCCCAGCTCGACCTCGACGAAGCTTGTCTTGCGGGTTGCGGCCTCCAGTTCCGGTATGGCTGTCTGGGGACATTCCACGGTCTCTTCGTCGATGATGAGCGGAACGTCGATCTTCTGCTCCGGCGGCAATTCGTAGGCCGGTTCGCCGTTCTTTGCCCGGATGACCGTGTCGATGTCGATCGCGGCCTGATGACCGGCCTCGATCGCGCCGATGACCGTGTCGGGACCGGTCACGGCATCACCGCCCGCGAAGTACTTCTCGTTGGCGGTCATGGACTCGCTGCCCTTGGCAAGGGAGAACGTGTTCCACTTGGTGACCTCGATGCCGCTGTTCTTTCCCACGAAGCCGAGATCGGGAACCTGGCCGATGGCGGAGATGACGGCATCGACGCTGAGCGTGAATTCCGAGCCCGCAATCGGGACCGGACGCTTGCGGCCGCTCTTGTCGAAGTCGCCGAGCTGCATCCGCTGGCACACGATGCCGGTGATCTTTCCGCCCTCGCTGACGACCTTGAGCGGGGCGACGAGGTATTCGATCTTCACGCCCTCATGTTCGGCGGCGAGGATTTCTTCCTGCGCAGCCGGCATGTCTTGGCGCAGTCGACGGTAGAGAATGGTGACCTCGGCGCCCAGTCGCAGCGCCGTCCTTGCCGCGTCGATGGCGGAGTTTCCGCCGCCCACGACGGCGACGCGGCTGCCCAGCTTCTTCTTGCCCTTCTCCCAGGCCGCCTCATTCTCGTTGTAATCGCGGAGGAACTCGACACCGCCGAAGATGCCCGGCAGGTTCTCGCCCTCGATCCCCATGGGCTGGCTTTTCTGGGCGCCGGGGGCCAGATACACGTAATCGTATTCCTTGTCGAGTTTCGCGAAGGTGATGTCTTTGCCGATCCGCTTGTTGCACTTGATCTCGACGCCGAGCGCGCGGATGTCATCGATTTCCCCGGCGAGGATGTTTCTCGGCAGACGATACGCCGGGATGGCCCAGCGGAGCATTCCGCCCGGTTCCGGGAGGGCTTCGAAGACCGTGACCTTGTATCCGCGCAGGGCGAGGTCCTTGGCCGCGGTGAGGCCGGCGGGACCGGCGCCGACGACGGCGATCGTTTCCTTGCGCGTGACGGGAACGGCCTCGATCTTCGGCCGCGGCGCGTTGTCCGTGATGAAGCGCTTCAGGAATTTAATGGCCACGGGCTCGTCCATCTTGCCGCGGCGGCACTTGGTCTGGCACTTGTGGTCGCAGACCCTTCCGCAGACCGACGGGAACGGGTTCGTGCGCAGGAGCATCTTGTAGGCGTCTTCCAGCCTGTCGGCGCGCACCAGCGCGATGTAGGAGGGGATATCCATCCCGACCGGGCAGGTGTGCTGGCAGGGGGACTTGAACAGGGCGGAGCAGACGGCCGCGATGCAGCGGTGCTCCCGGATGTGGGCTTCATACTCATCGCGGAAGTAGCGGATCGTGCTGAGGATGGGGTTGGGGGCCGTCTGGCCGAGGCCGCAGAGCGCGGAATCCTTGATGACCTTCGCCATCTCCTCGAGCAGTTCGATATCGCCCTCTTTGCCCTTTCCCTGGGTGATGTTGGTGAGGATCTGGAGCATGCGCTTCGTTCCCTCACGGCAGGGGGTGCACTTGCCGCAGGATTCGTCCTGACAGAAATCCATGAAAAAGCGGGCCATGTCGACGGCGCATTTCTCCTCGTTCATGACGATGAGACCGCCGGAGCCCATGATGGCGCCCAGTTCCACGACCTTTTCGTAGTCGACGGGCGCGTTCAGGTGCTGAACGGGAATACAGCCGCCGGAAGGACCGCCCAGCTGGGCCGCCTTGAATTTCTTGCCGTCGGGGATGCCGCCGCCGATGTCGTAGACGATCGTTCCCAGGGTCGTGCCCATCGGGACTTCGACGAGACCGACGTTGTTTACGTCGCCGGTCAGGGCGAAGACCTTCGTCCCGCGGCTCTTCTCCGTCCCGACGCTGTTGTACCAGGACGCGCCGCGGAGGATGATCTGGCCGATGTTGGCCAGCGTTTCGACATTGTTCAGGATGCTCGGCTTCTGCCACAGGCCGGCGACGGCGGGGAAGGGCGGCCGCGGGCGGGGCATGCCGCGCTTGCCTTCGATCGAAGTCATGAGGGCGGTTTCCTCGCCGCAGACGAAGGCGCCGGCGCCCTGATAAATCTCGAGGTCGAAGTCGAAGCCCGTATCCAGGATGTTCTTGCCCAGGAGGCCGTATTCCTTGGCCTGGCCGATCGCGACGTTGAGGCGGTGGATGGCCAGCGGATACTCTGCCCGGCAGTAGATGTAGCCCTGATGGGAACCGATGGCCTTGGCCGCGATGACCATGCCCTCGAGGACGGCATGGGGATCGGCTTCGAGCACGCTGCGGTCCATGAAGGCGCCGGGGTCCCCTTCGTCGGCGTTGCAGATGACGTACTTCACGCCGCCCGCAGACTGCGAGGCGAACTTCCATTTCAGTCCGGTCGGGAAGCCGGCGCCGCCGCGTCCGCGGAGACCGGAGTCGAGCACTTCCTTGACGACCTGCTCGGGGGTCATTTCCGTCAGCGCCTTGGCCATGCCCTGGTAACCGTCGCGGGCGATGTACTCGTCGATCTTCTCCGGGTCGATGAGGCCGCGGTTCCGGAGGACCCTCAGTTCCTGAAGGGCGAAGAACGGGATTTCCTGCATCGTGGGGATGATCTGCTCGGTGACGGGCTCCTTGTAGAGCAGGCGCTGGAGCACGCGCCCCTTGACGAGGTGCTCTTCGACGAGCTCGGGGATGTCATCGGGTTTGATCAGCATGTAGATGACGCCCTCGGGATAGACCACCATGATGGGGCCCTGGGCGCAAAATCCGTTGCAGCCGGTTTCGACGACCTTGATCTCCTGGGTAAGACCTCTCTTGTCCAATTCTGCGAGGAGGGCTTTCTTCACGTTGATGCTGCCGGAAGCGTGACAACCGGTGCCGCCGCAAAGCAGCAAGTGCGATCGAAATACCTTCATGTCGGATATGATCCTCCTTCTTATAGGATGAAAATCTCAAAAATATAGAGGGCCGCGGAACGCTGCGGCTATTTCACGATCTCCTGACCCTTGGCCAGAACGAACGCCGTCTGGACTTCGCCCTCGAGGACGTGGCGTTTGTAGACCTGGCGCATCTTGTTGGGGTCCATGTACTGATACTTGATCGGTTCCTTGCCCAGCACCTCGACGGTCACCAGGGGTTCGCGGCTGCAAAGCCCCATGCAGCCGGACGTCGTAACGATCGTGTCCGTAACGTTCGACGCCGCGATTTCCTGCATCAGGGCGTCGAGGACCTCCTTGGCGCCGGAGGCGATGCCGCAGGTCCCCATGTGAACGGTGATCTTCACCCGTTTCTGGCCTTCGCGCAACGCGGTTTCCGCATGAACCTTGTCCTTGATTTTCTTCAGATCCGAAATGGTCAGCTTAGCCATAGTCTCTATCCTCACCTATTCGTATTGGTTAAGTATTTCTTTGACCTTCGCCGGTTTCACCCTGCCGTGCACGTCGTTGTCGACGACGACGACGGGACCCAGGCCGCAGGCGCCGAGACAGCGGACCGACTCGAAGGTGAAGCGCCGGTCGGCGGTCGTTTCGCCCTCGTGGACGCCGAATTCGCGCGTGATCTTTTCGGAAATCGCTTTTCCGCCCCTCACGTAGCAGGCCGTTCCCAGGCAGACTCTGACCGTGTGGCGTCCGCGGGGTGTCATGGTGAAGAACGAGTAGAAGGTGACGACGCCGTAAACGCGGCTCAGGGGGAGGTTGAGGCCCTTCGCGATCCGTTTCTGAACGGAGACGGGCAGGTATTCCAGGGTGACCTGCGCCTCTTCCAAGACGGGAATCAATCCCCCGGGCTTGCCCTTGTGCTTTTCGATGATCTTGTCGAGCTTCTTGATCTGTTCGGCTGAAAAATCCTTCAACAATTCCTCATTTTCCGCTTTCATTCAACTGACCTCCTTGAATTTGTCAGGAATCCTCCCGTGATCTGACGCTTTCGGTGCATGACGTCGTTCATGCATGAGAACCGATCTGCTCCATACCCTCCGATATGTGTGCCCGGATGTACTGCAGAACCTCGATGTGGTTGATGGGAACGTCTTCCAGCTCCTTCTTCAGTTCTGCAGTGTCCAGGTGATATTCCTTTCCATCCCTGGTGTGACGGTACAGAATGTTGATCTCCGGGTTCCCGGCGATGAGGGCGACCAGCGCGCCGGGCACGTCGCCCAGCGGCTGCCGGTCGATGTGCGTCAGGCCCATCTCCACGCTGACTCTTGTTCCTTTTCCCGGCATGGACTCCAGCTTCAAGCCGCCTCCCGTCGCCTCCGCCGCTTGCGCCAGCATGGGCAGTCCCAATCCCACCCTGCGGACCTTCTTCGTGGTGAAGAAGGGGTCCAGGGCCCTGGCCGCCTCTTCCGGGCTCATTCCCGCCCCGTCGTCTTCGATGACCAGCCGGATCCGGTCCGAGCTCTCGTCCTCCTCAACGGAAATTCCGACGTTCTTCGCCCCCGCCCGTGTCGAATTCTCCGCAATATCCAGGATATGGAGGGCAAGTTCCAGCACGTCTACTCTCCGATGCGCCGTCCGCCCTCCCGGCGCAGGGCCTTCCGCAATTCCTGGAAGGAGGCCCGCTCCAGATGCATGACCGTGACAGCCTTGCCGATATCGTCGGGGAAATGCGCATCGGAGGCGGTGAGCAAGGGAAAGGAAGCGAGCTCCGGAAAACGAATCCTTGCTGCCGCAATGCCCAGGCCGGCGGTGACCTCCAAGGCGTCGAACGGCATGGATGGATCGATGAAACCGAGCTGGCTGATGACGCTGAAACTCTCCCGGTCGATGTGGGAAGCGATGGCCAATCCCTGCAGGGAATGGATGGCGTCTAGCACTTCCCGGAGGGAAAGCGATGTCGCGCCGATCAGCAGCTTTTCGTTGTACCCCTCGACCTCATCGGACTCGTTCACGACGACCTGCGGACCGAAAGCCTTTTCCTCGTTTTTCCCGTCCAGATGGCTGTAAACGACCTCCTGGATCTTCCGGAGCCCGTCGAGGGTCTCGAAAAGCGCCAGAAGGTGCACTTCCTCGCTGGACGCGATTTCCATGCCGGGAAGAACCGTCAGTGCCGTGTGTGCCGCGGCCTTCATGACGTAAGGAACGTTTTCCGAGGCATTGTGATCGCAGATCGCGATCATGTCAAGCCGTGCAGCGATCGATTTGTCAATGAGCGCCCTCGGGTACATGTCCAAGTCCGCGCAGGGAGAAAGACAGGTGTGAACGTGCAGATCGCAACGGAACTCCCTGAGCATGAACGTTCCCGAAGTTTTTGAAAAAAAAGGCCATGCAGGGCATGGCCGCTATCGTGCTCCAAGGGATTCTTCCCCCTTGGTGGCGATCATATTGTAAATCCGGCCGGCCGTCTCAAAGCAGGAAAAAGGAGAGACCAGCAGCGGTATCCCTTCGGCGACGGCCTTCTCCAGGGTGTCTTTCGTCGGTTCGCTTCCCTGAACGAGGACGATCCCCGCATGCTCCTTCAGGGACGCGACGGCGATGATGTTCTGGTGAATCTGGCGTGTAACCCAGAGATCTCCCTCGGAGCTGTTGGCCATGACGTCGGAAAGCAGGTCGCCCACGTATCCCCCGCGGACTTCGGCATTCAGTCTTTCGCTTCCTGCTCTCACTTCCAGGCCCATGGCCTTAACGATGGCTGCAAGTTCCAACGTATTCTCCGTTTTCTCTACGCGCCGGCCGCATCGCTGATCGAAATGATCATCTTGAGACAGGTCCCTCTGCCGACTTCGGACGTGATCTGAAAATAGTCGGAGAAGCTCTTGATGTTGTACAAGCCCATACCGGCGCCGAACCCCATCTCGCGGATCTTCTCCGTTGCCGTCGAGTATCCCTTCTGCATGGCCAACTCGATGTCGGCGATCCCCTGACCCTCGTCGACGGCTTCGATCAGAACGCGATCGGAACCGACACGCAGATGAATGAGGCCCCCTCTCGAATAAGAAACGATGTTGATCTCCGATTCATACGCTACAAGGGCTGCCCTTCGGACGACGTCGCTCGAGAGGCCCATCTTCTTGAGAATCGATTTGATGTTGCTTGATACCCGGCCCGCGTTGTCGAAATTTCCACCCTCGACGGCGAAACTATCCTCATACAGCGGTTTGGCATTGGCCTGCACGGCTACTTGCTCTCGACTTTTTCCAGACAGCCGACGATTCCCTTCATATAGAGCTTCCCGGCGGTTTCAAAGAGGATGTACCGCGTGATGAGAATCGGTATGCGCAATTCCCTGGCAAGTCGAAGGGCCTCCGGAGAAGGATGTTTGCCGCGAACCATAATGATGGCGGCGATATCCAGAATATCGGACGTCCGGATCACCTGTGGATTTGTCAATCCCGTCAGCAGGAGGCTGCCGGGTTTGGCAAAGGCCAGGACATCGCTCATCAGGTCCGCTCCGAAAGCGGTCCTGACTTCCATATCCAGTTTGTCTTCCCCTACGAGAACCTCTGCATCCAGTAACTGTTTGACCTCACGAAGGGTCACTGTCCACTCCTCTATGACACAGAAAACAATTCGTCAGGAATCGCTACGAAAATCCTGACTTAGAATATCATTGCCACGGCGCGAAAACCTCGACGGCCATTATCATATGACCCCGTATGTGTCAACACATTTTTGCGGAAAACCGGGTGACGGAAGCCGTTGGCTGATTCTTGTAAGTAACGGACAACATAGATTATTTTTTGATCAGGCCTCTTCGATTATTTTTGACATATCCCCTGCCGCCGAAGCTGCGGACAGTCCGGCGGGGACCAGAGCAGAGGAACGCAAACGAAAGGAGGATTACAGGGGAACGGTGCACCGGGACCGGCCGCCGGCAAAAATTTTTTTGCTTCACTGTACGATTTGGGTTACAAGTCGACGCGTGGACAATCTGGTCGACAACTACATGAACTTCCTTGCCGTCGAAAAGGGAGTCTCCCGTCATACGCTGGAAGCTTACGGGCGGGATCTTGCCCGCATGGTGGGATTTCTCCGGCGGGAGGGGATCGGTTCCGTCGACGGCGTGGATCAGGACGCCATCCTGCGGCACTGCACGGAGCTCAGGAAGACCGGCCTGAGCGCCAATTCCGTCAATCGCGCCCTTGCCGCGATCCGCGGGTTTTTCCGGTATCTCCTGCGCGAAAAGCGGATCGAGGTCAACCCGGCGGCCGATGTCGAACTCGCCCGGGTCTGGATGCGCGTCCCCGATGCACTCAGCCGCGACGACGTCTCGCGGTTCCTGTCCCAACCGGGCTCGGAGAATCCGCGGGCGGTGCGCGACACGGCGCTCCTGGAATTGATCTATGCAACCGGCCTGCGCGTTTCGGAAATCCTCGCCCTGACCGTGGACGATATCCGCTGGCAGGCGGGCTATCTCGTCGCGTTCGGAAAGGGCCGCAAGGAGCGCGTGGTCCCCATCGGCAGGACGGCTTACGAGGCCGTCAGGCGCTACCTGGACGAGGCCAGGCCGCAGCTGCTCAGGGGCGGGGAATCCAGGCTCCTGTTCCTGAATCGTTCCGGGAAGGGGCTCACCCGCCAGGCCTTCTGGAAGATGGTGAAGCGATATGCGGCGCAGGCGGGTCTGCGGAAAGAAGTCCATCCCCATACCTTCCGGCATTCCTTCGCCACACATCTCCTGGAAGGGGGGGCGGACCTCCGTTCCGTCCAGATCATGCTCGGGCACGCGGACATCTCGACCACTCAGATCTATACGCACGTGACGCGGGGACGACTGAAAGACATCCACAAGAAATATCATCCCCGCGGCTGACATGCCGGCGGAGGTCATGTCTCTGCCCGGAGGAAGTGACGGCATGAAGGATATCCGATTCCATGGCCCCGAACGAGGGGCTGCAGTCCTGCGAATCATCGCAGTCTCTGCGGCAGCGGTCGCGCTGGTTCTCGTCGCCGCGGCATATATTCTCTCCGGCCCGAACGGTACGCTGTCGGGCGCCCGGACGAGGGCCGGGAATCTCTTTTCCTACTATGTGCTGGGCAATCCCCCTCATTTCTACTGGCTGGACGTGGAAATGAACGGCAAGGAATTGCGCCTTTCCACGAAGGACGTCCTCGAGATCACCTATCGCGACGAGTTCGTCTTCCGCGGTCTGTCCACCGACGACCTCACGGGACGGAACGTGACGGTCGATGCCGAAGGCCTGGGAACGGGCAACGACCTGCATGTCCTGCTGAAGGGCATCGGCCTTGTGGACAGGATCCTCGTGTCCGAGATCGGCGGCCTGGAGAGAAAGACGGTTTCCGATTACCGCATCAGGATCCGGTATGGTGACGCGGATATCGCCCATATCCCGATCCGCGTCGCGATTACGCCCCAGGACTGGCTGCGCTTCGCGCGGAGTTCGGAGAAGCAGTCCGTTCAGATCGAATCTCTCAAGCAGGCGATTGCACTGAACCGGACCGATGTCGGGGTCCGAAAGATGCTGGCGGGTATCTATCTGCGCTCGAACCGGCTGGACGAGGCCGCCGCCCAGTATGCGGAGATTCTTCAGTTGAAGCCGGGTGACCGGGGCGCCATGGCGGACCTGGCCACGGCCTACATGAGGAAGAAGCAGTACGACAGGGCGCTGCCGCTCTGGCAGGACCTGGTCCGGACGGCTCCCAAAGACGCCTCCATCCATGCCAACCTCGGCGTCGCTTACGGAGGTCTGGGTGAATGGGAAAAGGCGATCGAGAGCTACAAGTCGGCGATGCGGCTGTCGCCGGACAATCAGGCGATACGCTTCCGTCTCGGAGAGGCCTTCGAGAAGACGGGCAGGACGGAGAAGGCCCTCGAGCAGTACAGCATCGTCATCCAGAAGGAGCCGGGGGACGAGCAGGTGATGGCGGCGCTGGCGGGTGCGTTCCTGAGGATGAAGCGGTATGACGACGCCATCCGGTGGTTCCGCGAAATCGTGAAGAAGCAGCCGAAGAATGCCTCGGCGTACGCCAACCTGGGCTTCGCCTTCGGCGCCAAAGGGCAGACGAAGGAGGAGATGGAGGCCTACAAGAAATCCCTGTCGCTGGACCCGAAGAACGCCGTTGCCCGCTACAACCTCGGGACGGCCCTGGAAAAGGCGAAGCGCTACAGCGAGGCCGCCGAAGAGTATCGGGAGGTGCTGAAGGCCAGGCCGGACGATACGGATGCCCTCCAGCGTCTGGCCGACATGGCGCTGCGCCTCAAGCAGTACGACACGGCCGTGAAACTCTATGAAAAGATCGCGAAGATCCAGCCGTCCCGGCCGACCGCGTACGCTTCTCTGGGATACGCATACGGCGAGTTGAAGAAATACAAACCCTCCGCCGAGGCTTATGAGAAGGCGCTGCGCCTCGGAAGCAAGGACCCGCAGATCCACCAGAACCTGGCCTTTGCCTATGAGAAGCTTGGAAGAGTGAAGGACGCGATCGGCGAATACGAGAAGATGACCGCCCTTCAGCCGTCGGTCGAGATCCTCGGCAACCTCGCCAGCCATTACGTCAGGGAGAAGCAGTACGACAAGGCCGTCAAGGCGTACTCGAAGATGATCGAAATGCAGCCGAAAAAGGCCGCCGGGTATTCCGGCCTCGCCTACGTCTACGGCCTGAAAGGCGATACGGACCATCAGATCCAGAGCTACCGCCAGGCCCTCCGCTATGACCCTGAAGACGATGTGGCCCACCTGGGGCTGGGCGAGGCCTACGAGAAGAAACAGATGTACGCGGAGGCCCTGAAGGCCTATTCGACGGCCTACGAGTTGAATCCCGATTCGACGAAAGCCGCCAGGAAGGTTCCGCAGATGAAGATCCGGATGCTGCAGGAGAAGCACAAGGAAGCCGGGGAAGGGGGCAAACCGTGAAATCCATATCTCTGAAGAACTGGTCGATCGGCGGTGACGGGCCGTTCGCGCTGATCGCCGGTCCCTGCGTGATCGAGACCGAGGACATCACCCGCAGGATCGCGGAATTCCTGAGGGAGACGACATCGCGCCTGGGAATCCCCCTGGCTTTCAAGGCCTCCTACGACAAGGCAAACCGCACGTCTAAGGATTCCTTCCGCGGCCCGGGAATGGAGAAGGGCCTTCGCATCCTGGAAAACGTGAAACGGGAGTTCGGCCTGCCCGTGCTCTCGGATGTGCACCGTTTCGAGGAAATCGAGCCGGCGGCCGAGATCCTGGACATCGTCCAGGTCCCCGCCTTCCTGTGCCGGCAGACGGACTTCGTCGCCGAGATCGCCCGCCGGGCGAAGGTCGTCAATATCAAGAAGGGGCAGTTCCTCGCCCCCTGGGATATGCGGAACATTCTGGAGAAGGCCGTTGCGGCGGGAAACGACCGCGTCCTCGTCACCGAACGGGGGACGAGCTTCGGATACAACAACCTGGTGGCGGATATGCGCTCGCTGCCGATCCTGCGGGAATTCGGCTGTCCCGTCGTGTTCGATGCGACGCACAGCGTCCAGCTGCCGGGCGGGCGGGGATCGTCCTCGGGCGGCCAGCGGGAAATGGTGCCCTATCTTGCCAGAGCGGCCGCCGCCGTCGGCGTGGACGGCCTGTTCTTCGAGGTGCATCCGGAACCCGAAAAGGCGTTGTGTGACGGTCCGAATTCCCTGCGCTTGACGGAATTTCCGCGCCTCCTGGCGGAGCTGCAGAAGATCGACCGGATCGTCAAGGGGATGTGAAGGGCAGAAGATGGAGAAAGAGATGTCGGATGCGTTGGCGGAGAAGATGCGCAGGGTCAGGCTGCTGATCCTGGATGTGGATGGCGTCTTGACGGACGGACGGATTGTCGTCGACGACCGGGGCGCCGAGACGAAGGTGTTCCATGTGCGTGACGGACACGGCCTCGTGATGCTGATGCGCTTCGGCATCGACGTCGTTCTGCTGTCCGGCCGGCGGTCCGCCGCTGTCGAACACCGTGCGAAGGACCTGGGCATTGCGGAAATCCACCAGGGCATTCACCGGAAGGTGGAGATCCTCGAATCCATCCTGAGCGATCGGGGTCTTGAGCCGCTGAGCGCGGCCTATATGGGCGACGACGTGGTGGATATCCCCGTCCTCCGCCGCGTAGGTCTCGCGATCGGCGTCGCGGATGCCGTCGACGAGGTGAGGGCCGTGGCCGACTATGTGACCGCTTCGCCCGGAGGGCGGGGAGCGGTTCGGGAGGTGTGCGAGCGGATCCTGAAGGCGCAGGGAAAGTGGGCGGAGGTGGCAAAACGTTATGAGCTTGCCGGCGCTCCGCAGCGGGGTGAAGGAACTTGACCGCAAGGAAAAACATGCGTTTTCCCCTGCGCAGAGAAGCCCCCGGATTCGTCCGTGAGCGCTTCAACCTTTACTTGTCCGGTGGGGAATGTTATATCTCTACACCGCGGGATGGACGGCCATGATCGGCATGCGCAGGAAGGGATTGCGATGGCGCGTCTTCGCGGGGCCGCGACGGAAGGTGCGGATTGCCGCAGCGGTTTTCCTGCTGGTCCTCATCGCCGCTGCCGGCGTCCTGTGGGGCGTCCGCGAGACGTCCAAGGGGGGATTGAAGATCCTGACGGAACACACCGACCTGGACGTGAAGGACGTGCTGTTCACGGAGGTCGGAGCCTCCGGGGAGAAATGGGAGATTCGCGCGCAGCGGGCCAGATACTTTCGCAGGGAGAATAAGGCGCTGTTCGACAAGGCGGACATCCGCCTCGTCCTCAAGGATGGGAAGGTATTTCGCGTTCGCGGCGACAGGGGGAGCATGAATACGTCGTCACGGGACATGGAAATCTCCGGAAACGTCACCGTGGAATCCGACAGCGGCGACCGCTTTTCCACGGACCGCCTTCAATATTCCCATGCCAAAGGGGTCGTTTCCACGGACGGCGCCGTTGTTCTCGAGAACGAGAGAATGAGGATCGACGCCGTGGGCATGAGACTGTCCCTGGTCAGGAAGGAAGTCGCCCTCCTCGGGAGGGTGAAGGCGGAGGTTCGATAAGGTGTCAGACATGATCGTGTTGAAGATGCCCGGGAGCCGGGCTTCTTTCCGGACATTCCGATACGGGAGGGCCGCAGCCGCGTTTGCGGCGTGGGTCGCCGTACTGGCCATGCTGGCCGGGAGTGTCTGGGCGGCGGCCGAGCGGAAGAAGGAGGCGAAGGCGGACAAGAGCGAACCCATTCAGATTACCGCCGATCGGCTCGACGCCTACAACGAGCAGCGGCTCGTCGTTTTTTCGGGGAACGCCGTCGCAACGCAGGCCGACAAGGTGATCCAGGCGGACAGCCTGCATCTGTTCTACCGCAAGGACGCCTCCGATCCGACCAAGGCGGTCAAAGGCCTGGGGAATACGGGGGACCTGGAAAAGATGGAGGCCAGGGGCAATGTCACGATCACCCAGGGCGAACGGATCGTGACCGGAGATCATGCGGTTTTCTATCAGGATGAACAGAAGATCATCGTCACCGGAAATGCCGTATTGAAGGAAGCGAAGAACATCATCCGCGGGGAACGGATCGTCGTCCTGATGAACGAAAGCCGCGGGACCGTGGAAAGCGGGGAAAACAAGCGCGTCACGGCCACCATCTATCCTTCGGAGTCCGACAAGAAGGATAAGGAAAAAGAAAAGCAAAAGGAGAAGCCATAGGCGGTCCGGCGACTGGAGGGCAGGGCGCTTTCCGACGGGGAGCGCGACTGCAGGTCCATACCGGCTCGCTGCCGAAAGAAAAGATGGGAATGCTGTCGGCAAGAAAACTCGTGAAGGAATACGGGGGCAGGCGGGTCGTCAACGGCCTGGACCTCGATATCTGTACGGCCGAGGCGGTCGGTCTTCTGGGGCCGAACGGGGCGGGAAAAACAACGACCTTCTACATGGTCGTGGGGCTGGTGAAGCCCGACGGCGGTCAAATCCTCCTGGACGGAGAGGACATCAGCTCCTGCCCGATGTACATCCGCGCCCGCAAGGGAATCAATTACCTTCCGCAGGAACCCTCCATCTTCCGGAAGCTGACCGTCGCGGAAAATATCCTGGCCGTTCTCGAGACGCTGGACCTGGACGAGAAGGCGCGGGCCGAGAGGCTGGAGGAACTGCTGGCCGAACTCGACCTGACGGCGCTTGCCGGCAACCCCGCCTACTCGCTGTCGGGGGGAGAACGCCGGAGGGTGGAGATTACCCGCGCCCTGGTAACCATGCCGCGCTACATCCTCCTGGATGAGCCCTTTGCGGGCATCGACCCGCTGGCCGTCGCGGAGATCCAGAAGATCGTCGGGAAACTCAAGTCCAAGGGGATCGGCGTCGTCATTTCCGATCACAACGTTCGGGAGACCCTGTCTGTCTGCGACCGAGCCTACATCGTCAATGAAGGGAACATCCTGATCGAGGGAAACCCGGAGACGATCGCCGCCTGCGAGGTCGCCAGGAGGATCTATTTCGGCGAGAATTTTGTTCTCGACGCATCCGTCCGAAGGGACCGGACCGGGGCCGGTCGGGGGGAGGAATCCCGGCGTTAGTCGCGGCCTGATACATCGTCGGAATCGTTTATGGCTTTCGAACTGAAACAGCATCTCAAACTCAGCCAGCAGCTCATCATGACGCCGCAGCTCCAGCAGGCGATCAAGCTCCTGCAATTGTCGCGACTGGAGCTGGTGGAAGCGGTCAATCAGGAAATGGAGGAGAACCCCCTTCTCGAAGAAGCCGCGGCCGAGGAAGAAACGGAGATCTCGACCGATGTGGAGCCCGCGGAGGTCCAGACACCGCCGGAGACGAAGCGAACCGAGGAATTGACGGGGGAGGGGGACGGAAAGGAAGAGTTCGACTGGTCGGGCTATCTCGAGGATTACAGTCCGAGTCTTTCGGCGCGGGACCGGAGCGACGCCGATGCCCCGAGCTGGGAGAATCTCCTCGTCGTCAAGTCGACGCTGAACGACTATCTCATGTGGCAGCTCGGCCTTTCCTCCATGACGGACCTGGAACGCAGGATCGGGGAACAGATCATCGGGAACATCGATCCGAACGGCTACCTTGCCGCGTCCGTCGAAGAGATCGCCGTGCTGGAGTCCGTGGCGCCTGCGGTCGTGGAGTGCGTGCTGAAGAGCATACAGGAATTCGATCCTCCGGGAATCGCGGCGAGGGACCTCAAGGAATGCCTCCTGATACAGTCCCGGATTCTCCGGATGCAGGGCACATTGGTGGACCGGATCATCGAGCATCACATCAAAGATCTGGAGATCAAGAATTACGCCAACATCGCGCGGAAACTGAAAGTTCCGCTTCAAGAGGTGCTTGCGGCCGTGGAAGTGATCGGCAACATGGATCCGAAGCCGGGCAGCAGCTACAACGATGACAGGGTCCAGACCATCATTCCCGATGTGTATGTCGTCAAGTCGGGGGACGACTACAAGGTCACACTCAATGATGACGGGATGCCGAGGCTCCGCATCAGCGGCTTCTACCGCAACCTTGTCGGAGGGGGCAGCCCCGGGGCAAATGCCGAGACCGGAAAAAAGTATATCCGCGAAAGGATGCAGTCCGCCGCGTGGCTGATCAAGAGCATCCAGCAGCGGCAGCGGACGATCTACAAGGTCGCCGAAAGCATCGTACAATTCCAGAGGAGTTTCCTGGACAACGGCATCTCGCACCTGAAGCCGCTGGTCCTGAGGGACGTGGCGGAAAACGTCGGCATGCACGAATCCACCATCAGCAGGGTCGTGACCAACAAGTACATGCATACCCCCCAAGGCATCTATGAAATGAAGTTCTTCTTCAGCAGCAGCCTGAAGAACGCCGACGGAGAGGCCATTGCCTCCAAGTGCGTCAAGGAGGAGATCCGCAAGATCGTCGGCTCCGAAGGCCACAAGAAGCCTTACAGCGACAGCGACATCGTTGCCATGCTGGCGAAGTCCGGAATCTATATCGCGCGGCGCACCGTCGCCAAGTACAGGGAGATGATGGGGATTCTGCCGTCTTCGCGAAGGAAGAAGATGTTCTGACCAAGGCGATCCCGCAGGGGATCGTTCAGAAATGTGAATGAGGAGGTGACCGCTATGAAGATTTCTCTGACCTTCAGAAATTCCGAGGGGGAATCCTGGCAGAAGGAATACGTGGAGGACCGGCTCAAGAAGTTGAACAAGTACATCGATCACCCTTCGGAAGCGCGGGTCGTTCTTTCCGTGGAGAAATTTCGGAACGTAGCGGATATCAACTTGATGGCGAACGGGCTGAACGTCACCGCCAAGGAAGAGGCCAAAGACATGCATCTGGCCATCGACGAGGCGGTCGACAAGATCGAACGCCGTCTCAAGAAGCACAGGGAACGGATCCGGGGCCGCAAGGCCGCCGGCGCAGAAGAGCGGTCTGCCGGTGAAACCGCCGCCGCGGAAGAGCCGGAGGAGGCCTCCGAGGGGAGGACCCTGGAAACCCGGAGGGTGGTGCTGAAACCGATGTCCGTCGAAGATGCCCTCATGGAACTCGAGGCGGGGAGGAATCAATTCATCATCTTCCGCGATTCCTCCTCGGAGCAGGTGGCCGTCATCTATCGCGCCGGCAACGGCAAGTTCGTCCTCCTGGAGACGAAGGGCTGAAAGGATCCCGGGAGAGTCGACCATGAAGATCTCGGAGATATTGCATCGGGACGCCGTTGTGGAATCGTTGGGTGCGGTGACGAAAAGGGAGGTCCTCTTCGAACTGGTGGAGCCGCTGTCGCGGCTCCATGCCGAATTGGATCAGGACCGGACGGTCAACATCCTGCTGGAAAGGGAGAAACTCGGCAGCACGGGGGTCGGGGAAGGCATCGCCATTCCGCACGGCAAGACCCCCGGTCTGAACGAGGTGATCGTTTCGTTCGGCAGGAGCGTGCAGGGCGTGGATTTCGACGCACTGGACGGCAAACCCGTCCACCTCTTCTTTCTCCTGATGGCCCCGGAGGGTTGTGCCGGTTCGCACCTGAAGGCGCTGGCCAAGATCTCCCGGATGCTCAAAGACGTTCCGTTCCGCAATCGATTGATGGAGGCTAGGTCGGCCGCGGAGCTTTACCGGGCGATTGCGGATCAGGACGACCTTTGCTGACCCGTACCGCGGGATCTCTCATGAGCCGTCATTTCCTGCGCGATCTTTTCCATTCCCGCTGGGACAGGCACCTTCTGAAGAGCCGCTTGAAGGCCCTCATCGACGAGAAATGCCGACATCGCCTGTCGATGCACGGCGCCCTGGTCCTGGCGTCTGGGGTCGGAACGCTGATCGTTGGGAAAAGCGGCGCCGGCAAGACCACCTGCGCCGTCGACCTTGCGCGAAGGGGGCACAAGTGGATCGCCGACGACATCGTGGTCATTGAAAGGAAGGGCGGTCTGCTGGTCGGCTCAGGCCACCCGCGGATACGCGGCTTGCTCGCGCTGGACGGGAGGATCCTCGACGCGCAGGGCTTCCTCGGAGCGGACGCGGTACGCGAGGATGCATCGATCGCCATGATGATCGAACTCGGCGCCGCCTTCCCGGAATCCGGGATGGCCGGGCGCGGCCGCCGGATTCTGGGGCGGTCCGTTCCCTGCTGGCGCCTTCCCGCGACCATCACCCGGTCCGGTGCGGTTGCCGCCGTGGAAGCCCTGGCGCAGAATCTGCGAAACGCCGGAGAAGGAATGTGAAAACCCCCCGCATCGTGGTCATCACGGGCATGTCCGGTTCCGGAAAGACGACGGCTCTCCGGGCCTTGGAAGACATGGGGTTCTTCTGCGTGGACAACATGCCCGTCGTCCTGTGGCCGAAGTTCCTGGAAATCCAGTTCCGTCAACCCAAGGAGTGTTCGGATGTGGCGTTGGTGATGGACCTGAGGGAGCAGGGCCTTCTGGACAAATACGGGCGGATCTTTCAACGCCTGAAGGACAAGGGATATCCCTTGGAGATCCTGTTCCTGGACGCGTCGGACGAGGCCCTGCTCCACCGCTTCAGCGAGACGAGGCGGGTCCATCCCCTGGCGGTCCACGGAACCGTCATGGAGGGTGTGAAGCTGGAGAGGTCCAAGCTCGGTCCGCTGAAGGAGATGGCCGACAGGATTCTGGACACGACTTCCTACAACGTCCACCAGCTCAAGGATGCCGTGCAGCACCTCTTCCGCTCGCCCGCCGATAAGCGCCGGATGGTGATCCATGTGACGTCCTTCGGCTACCGATTCGGGTTGCCGCCCGACGCCGACATCGTGCTCGATGTCCGGTTCCTCCCCAACCCGCACTTCGTCGAAGGGCTGCGCGCCCACGACGGCCATCACCCGCGCGTGCGGGAGTACGTGCTGACGTCGGATACGGGTGAAATCTTTGTCCGCAGGCTCTTCGAGCTGATGGAGTTCCTGACGCCGCTGTACGAGAAGGAGGGAAAGTCGCGGCTCAACATCGCCATCGGATGCACGGGAGGCCGTCATCGCTCCGTCGTCATGGCGAATGAGTTGGTTGATTACTTCTCCCAGAGGCAATTTCCGGTGAACGTGCACCACCGGGACATCGCCAAAAGCTGAGCAGACTGCTGAAGAATGGCCGTCTGAAGCGTTCCCCTCGTCCTGCGCCGTTCAGCGTACATCCCGGTACTCTTCATGGTTCAGGATTCGGTGCCCTGCATCCGGCCGTTCTTGAACCGCCCCGTCAGAAGGCGTCCGCCATCTTTTTCGTGACATTGTCCTGGATCCAATGGGGATCCCACCACTCCTGGGGATTGACGAATTCTCCGCCCACGAGGATGCTGAGGTGCAGGTGGTCGCCCCCGGCGAGGCCCGTCACTCCCGAGCGGCCGATGGCATCGTTGCGTTTGACGGATTGTCCCGCCTTGACACCGATCTCCGACAGATGACCGTAGAGGGAAAAGAGGCCGAGCCCGTGGTCGATCACCACGGCGTTTCCATAGATTCCCAGGCCCGAGGCGAATACGACGACACCGCTGTTGACCGCTTCGATGGGGGCCTGGGCCGTGGATGCGAGGTCCACGCCCATGTGGACGCTCTCGCCGACGGCCTTGCCTCCGTAGAGATAGGTCCTGTGGTCTCCGAACTGCGCCATGGGCGAGGCGTTCTTCATGCGCACAAACGTATCCTGCCACAACTGCCGCGGCGACGATTTTGCGCAGAGGGACTGGATCGTCTTCCTGTTTTCCTCGCGGAGCACGCCGTTGACGTAGAGGAAGGTCTCCAGAAGGGGCTTTCCCCTCAGGTCCGGATGGGAGGCCTGGAATTCCGGCATCTTCTGCTGCAGGAATCCGTCGGAGAGGTTCATCGCATCACGGCGGAATTTCTTCGCGAGCAGCAGGTACGGTACGGAGACGAGGGATTCGTTGCCCGCCGTGTCCCTGGCGAAGAGTCTGATCGAAAGGTTTTCCTTCTTCGCGTCGAGCGGAACCGCGAAATAGACGATCGTGACGGGTTTGCCGGCGGCCGAGGCCGGATATCCGGGGAAGAAGACCTTGTCCACCCAGACGCCGCTTGCCGAGACCGTCTCCGACATCCGGTAGAGAAGGACGCAGGATCCGCCCGGATTGATGTGGTTCATGCGGTTGAGCGGAAAAATCTGGGGCGGGACGGTATCGATCGTGACGGTTTTCTCCACGAGCGTCTGGTTCTTCAGCAGCGAGTGGTCTTCCGCCAGGACCGTCAGTACGGCCGAGCCGTCCCGAAGGCGCAGCTTGGCGGCGTCGACCGTCACGGTGACCGTCTTTTCGGCGACGCCGCGGTCGGGGAGTTCGATCGACCAGACGGTTTGCCGGCGATTGTCCTGGGTGATGGACGCGCTGAGCTTCCGCAATCCGCTCCTCCGGTCCGAGAAGGACAGCGAAAGCGATTGGCGTGCACCGATGACGCCTGCGTCCGGCGTCATGACGACTTTCGGTTTTTCGGGTTCGAGGATCGTCAGCGTCAGAATCCAGAAGGTGCCGAGAGCGGCCAATCCGATCAGGGCAAACCAGAGGGCTTTCTTGCGGTGCATCGGGGTTTCCTTCCTGAGAAAATTCGCTCTCTCGTCTATAATGGGTCCCCGCCGAATTTTCAAGCGAAACCGGCCGGACGGCGCTTCCGTCCGGCGGAAAGCCGCGGAGAAGCGCGGCGGCGGGCATTCTGGCCTTGCAGTCGCCCGGCGGAATTGCTATAGTGAAGTCATCATCGATCTCTTTGAGATTTCGAATATTTCCCGAATGATCGAGGTTGCGGCCATGCTCAGGAACAAGCGGGTGCTGCTGGGGGTGACGGGCGGTATCGCTGCCTACAAGTCTGCGGAACTGGTGCGTGCCCTGGTGAAACGCGAAGCGTCGGTGAAAGTCGTGATGACGAAGAGCGCCACGGAATTTCTGACGCCGCTCACCCTCCAGACGCTCTCGGGGAATCCCGTCTATACGGAATTGTTTACGCTTGTGCGCGAAGCGGACATCGCGCATGTGTCGCTCGCCGAAGAGGCCGAAATCGCCGTGGTCGCGCCGGCGACGGCCAACTGCATCGGCAAGCTCGCTTCCGGGATTGCCGATGACCTTCTCGGCGCGGTCCTGATGGCGACGAAGGCCCCGGTCCTTGTCTGCCCGGCGATGAACACGGGCATGTACCAGAACCGGATCGTCCAGGAGAACATGGAGAAACTGGGGCGGCATGGGTTCGCTTTTCTGGAGCCCGCGAGCGGCGAGCTGGCCTGCAAGTCGGTGGGCGTCGGGCGGCTTCCGGAGATCGAGGACATCGTCGAGGAGATGGAGACGCTGCTGACGCCGAAGGACCTTTCCGGATGCAGGATCCTCGTGACGGCCGGACCCACGCGGGAGCGGCTGGACCCGGTCCGCTTCATCACCAACCCGTCCTCGGGAAAGATGGGGTACGCCCTGGCCCGCATGGCGCGCCGGAGGGGGGCCGAGGTGACCCTTGTCAGCGGCCCGTCCGCCCTGGCACCCCCCCGCGGCGTACGGATCGTTTCCGTCACCTCCGCGATGGAGATGCACGACGCCGTCACGGAGCGCTTCGCGGATGCGGACGTTGTCATCAAAGCGGCCGCCGTGGCGGACTACCGCCCCGCCGAACCCTCCGGCAGCAAGATCAAGAAGGGAAAAGAGACGCTGATGCTCCGCCTGGAGAGGAACCCGGATATCATCGCCGCGCTGGGAAAGAAGAAGGGCGGGAAGATCCTTGTCGGCTTCGCAATGGAGACGGAGGATCTGCTTGCGAGGGCCCGCCGGAAGATGAAGGACAAGAACATGGACCTGATCGTCGCCAACGACCTTTCCCGTGCGGGCGCCGGTTTCGAGGGCGACACGAACATCATCACGTTGATCGATCGGGACGGCGGCCTTCAGGAGCTTCCGCTGATGGACAAGAAGGACGCCGCCGATCGCATCCTTGACAGGATTCGGGCCTATGTCCGGACGTGACGCCAGGAAGGCAGGCGCAGCGGACGCCCGGGGCGAATTGCTGGAGATCGTGCGCGCCGCCAGGCGTTCGCTGATCGCGCAAACGGGGAGCGGAGACCGCGGCCGCGCGGCGAGGGTGAAGACCCTGCCTTCGCGGCGTCAGAGGGGCTGTCCGAAGGCTTCGGGCTGCTCCGCAGCATCGCCGGAGGGGCTGGAGGCCATCCGCGAGGAGATGCAGAACTGCCATCGCTGTCCACTGGAAAAAGTGAGAAAGAACCTTGTGTTCGGGGAGGGAAATCCCCATGCCGCCCTCGTCTTCGTCGGCGAGGCGCCGGGGGCCGATGAAGACGAACAGGGGCGGCCCTTCGTGGGGAAGGCGGGGGAGCTCCTGACCAGGATCATTCTGGCCATGGGGCTGAAGCGAGAGGATGTCTACATCTGCAATATCCTGAAATGCCGCCCGCCGGGAAACCGCAATCCGCAGCCCGACGAGATCGCCGCCTGCGAACCCTTCCTCGTCCGGCAGCTGCAGGCGATTTCACCGAGGTTCATCTGCGCCCTGGGAAGCTTTGCCGCCCGGACCCTGCTGAAGACCGAAAGCCCGATTACGGCCCTGCGGGGACGTTTCCATGATTACCATGGAATTCGCCTGATGCCGACCTACCATCCGGCCTATCTTCTTCGCAACCCGGATGCCAAGAGGCTGGTCTGGCAGGACGTGCAGATGGTCATGAAAGAATTGGAGGCCTGAGATGAGAACCACGGTTTTCACAGGGGACTGCGGACGACGGGGCCGGCCGGGCGCATGCGGCGGGAAGGGACGCTTCTTCGCGCGGGCCGCAAGGGACCTCGGGGCGATGATCCTCCTCGCGGCGATGCTGCTTTTCCCGGCGGCGGATCTGCAAAGCGCCGAGGTAAGGCCTGTCTACGATGTGATCACCGTGAATTCCGCCATCACGCCGCCGGTGAGCGAGTATATCCTCAGGAACATCGAAGCATCGGCCAGAGGGGGATCGGACGGCATCATCCTTCAGCTGGATACGCCGGGAGGCCTGGATTCGGCGATGCGGGACATCGCCAAGGGAATTCTCAACGCGCCGCTTCCGGTGATCGTCTATGTGGCGCCTTCGGGGGCGCGGGCGGCCTCCGCCGGGGTGATCATCACCGTTTCGGCCCACATCGCCGCGATGGCGCCGGGGACCAACATCGGCGCCGCCCATCCGGTGGGGATCGGGATCGGGCAGATGGACAAGGTCATGGCCAAGAAGGTGGAGAACGACGCCGTCGCCTATGCGCGGGGCATCGCCGTCAAGAGGCTGCGCAACGCCGACTGGGTGGAGCGCGCCGTACGGAAGAGCGAGTCGGTGACCGCGGAGGAGGCCCTGCGGTTGAAGGTGATCGATTTTGTGAGCCCCGATATCCGGAGCCTGCTGCGATCGATGGACGGCCGCACGGTGGAACTGCCCTCGGGCAAGAGGACGCTGGCGACCCGGGATGCCGTGCTTCAATACAGGGAAATGGGGCTGCGCCAGCGCATCCTGACCAGCATCAGCGATCCGAACATCGCCTACATCCTGCTCCTGGTCGGCCTGGCCGGGCTCTATTTCGAATTCGCCAATCCGGGTGCGGTCCTGCCGGGTGTGATCGGCGGGCTGTCGCTGATCCTCGCCTTCTTCGCCCTGCAGACGCTGCCCGTCAACTTCGCCGGCGTTCTTCTGATCCTGTTCGCCGTGGTTCTTTTCATCGCCGAGATCAAGGTCACCAGCCACGGGCTCCTGGCGGTCGGCGGTGTCGTCTCGCTGACGATCGGTTCCCTCATGCTCTTTGATACGCCGGAGCCGACCATGCGCATCTCCCTGCACGTGCTGATCCCCGCCGTCGCGGTGACCTCCCTCTTTTTCATCGTCGTTGTCGGGCTGGTGATCAAGGCACAGAGACGAAGGAAGCGCACGGGGAGCGAGGAAATGATCGGGATGAAGGGAACCGCTGTCACCGACATCGCAGCCGAGGGCAAGGTTTCGGTCCAGGGCGAGTACTGGAACGCCTTCAGCGATGTGCCGATCCCCAAGACCTCCGCAATCAGGGTAACGGCGGTGGACAAGCTGCGGCTCAAGGTTGAAAAACTGTAGGGTGAACTATCGCGAGAGCAAGGAGGACTTCTATGGCTTCAGTACCCATCATCGTCGTCATCGTCCTGGTCGTCATGTTCCTGGCGTCCGCCATCCGGATTCTCAACGAGTACGAGCGGGGCGTCATTTTCCGCCTTGGACGGATCATCGATACGAAGGGTCCCGGCCTCATCATCCTGATCCCCGTCGTCGACCGCATGGTCAAGGTGGACATGCGGACGATCACCATGGACGTGCCGCCTCAGGATGTCATCACCAAGGACAACGTATCGATCAAGGTCAACGCCGTCGTCTACTTCCGCGTCATCGACGCGAATGCAGCCGTTGTGAACGTCGAGAACTACCTCTACGCCACCTCGCAGCTTGCCCAGACGACGCTGCGGAGCGTCTGCGGTCAGGTGGAACTGGACGAGATCCTCTCCGAACGCGAAAAGATCAATCTCCAGCTCCAGGAGATTCTCGACCGCAGCACGGATCCGTGGGGCATCAAGGTTTCTCTGGTCGAGGTCAAGCACATCGACCTGCCGGAGGAGATGAAACGGGCCATGGCCAAACAGGCCGAGGCGGAACGGGAGCGGCGCGCGAAGGTCATCAACGCCGAGGGCGAGTTCCAGGCGGCGCAGAGGCTGATCGAGGCGGCCGCGCTGATGGAGACCCAGCCGATGTCGCTGCAGTTGCGCTATCTCCAGACGCTCAACCAGATCGCTTCCGAGAACAATTCGACGACGGTCTTCCCCATCCCGATCGACCTCTTCCGCCCCTTCCTGAAAACGGCGGAGGGCAAGTAGGATCGTCGATACGCCGGGACTTGCAGGGTCGTGGGCTGCCCCCGGAGCGGGCGGAGCGGCGGGGATTCGGGAGGTGAGCGGTGGAAGGGCAAAAAAGGAAGAATGTCCTCACGGGCGGGTTGATCCTCATCACCCTAGGGGTGCTGATCTTTCTTCATCAGGTGACGAGTTTCGGATTCGACAAGAGCTGGCCGATCCTGCTCATCGTCATCTCCGTCGGGACGCTGATCCAGCGGGTGAAGGACGTGGGCGGCTGGCTCATCGGGGCCATCGGGGTTCTGTTCTTTCTGGTGGAAACCTGGGACATCAACCTCCATGTCGTCGCGGTGTACCTCCTGCCCGTGCTGATGATCCTCCTGGGCATCTTCATCCTCAGGAAATACTTTCAGGGCGATCGGGGCGGGGACGACGGGGATATCGATGCGTAGCGCTCCAACGAACCGGAAAACGGCGGATCCGGCGGACTCGACAGGGGCTCTCCCCTTTCGGGGCGGCCGGACCCTCGCCGTTTGCGACTTCGACGGCACGGTCTGTACCGTGGATATGGGCAATGCCATTCTCAACCGTTTTTCCCGCACGAAATGGGAAGAGATCGATCGCGCCTATTGCGCGCGGGAAATCGGCTCTCTGACGGCCTATCGGATGCTGACGCCGATCCTGCGCGGCTCCCGAAAAGGGATGGCGGATTTCGTCCGGAAGAACGCGCGCCTGGACCCGGAGTTCCCCGCATTCGTCCGGTTCTGCCGTGAGCTCGGCGTGGATGTCATGATCCTCTCCGACGGCCTCGATTTCTACATCGAGACGTTTCTGGAGCAGTTCGATCTGCAGGGGATCGACTATTACGCAAACCGCCTGTCCTTCGGCAAGGAGGATGCCCTGGACATCGATTTTCCGTACAGCAGCGAATGCGGTTCCTGCGGCACCTGCAAGAGCGGAATCCTCCTCCGTTCCCGCGCGGAATATGACACCGTCGTCTACATCGGCGACGGTTTTTCCGACATCTGCCCGGCGCGCGAGGCGGATTGCGTCTTCGCCAAGGGAGTGCTCTACGAGGCCTGCCTGCGGAACGGGACGGCCTGCATCCGCTATGAGCATTTCGGCGACGTCATCGACGCCCTGCAGGCAGCGTGGACGCTCCGGGAAGCACGCAGGTCGTGAAAACGGCCTTCCCGAACCTCCCGGCCCTCCGCGGTGCCCTTCTCGGCGTCCTCCTCTCCGGTCTTCTGTGTTCAGCGGACCTCGGCCTGGCGCAGGAACCGCTGCGCCTTTCCGTCATCCACATCAACGACACCCACTCTCATCTGGAGCCGACGAGGCGGACGGTCCGGATCGACGGCAATGACACGGGGGTTTTCCTGGGAGGATTCCCGCGTCTCGCCTCGGCCCTGAAGGATCTGCGGGCCGACGGGAGGACGAGGCTGTTTCTGCACGCCGGAGACGCCGTGCAGGGGACGCTGTATTTCAATGCCTACCGGGGCGAAGCGGATTTCCGTTTCCTCAACCTCCTGGGCGTCGAGGCCATGACGCTGGGCAATCACGAATTCGACAAGGGACCGGACGTCCTGGCGCGTATGCTCGACGTCGCCGACTTTCCCATCCTGTCTGCGAACATTCGCTTTCCCGGCGACAGCCGCCTGGCGAAACGCGTGACGCCCTATGCCATCAAGGGTTACGGAGCCGACCGGGTGGGCATCGTCGGGGTCACGACCCGTGACACCCCGGTCATTTCAAAGCCGGGTCCATCCGTCGTTTTCCAGCAGGCTCTCTCTGCCGTCCGGCGCGCCGTGCGCGAACTGGAGGCAAAAGGGGTCGACAAGATCATCGTCCTGTCCCACATCGGCTACGACCATGACATCCAGCTTGCCCGGCGGGTCCGGGGGGTCGACATCGTCGTCGGCGGGCACTCCCACACGCTCCTGGGCGGCGCTGTACTCCGCGACCTCGGCCTGGAAGTCGGCGGCGATTATCCGACCGTCGTCCGCGGTCCCGGCGGGGCGAAAAGCCTCGTGGTTCAGGCCTGGAAGTGGGGGATGGTGCTGGGCGTCCTCGACGTGGAATTCAACCGCCGGGGAGAGATCGAAACGCATGAGGCCAGGCCTCTCTTCATCGCCGGGAACGATTTCATCCGCAGCCGGAAACCCGTCGAGGCGGGAAGTGAGGAGGGGCGGCGGATCGTGCGCGCGCTGACCGACCGGGGAGCGTTCGGATTTTTCCGGGACGAGGAGCACGCCGCGTCCATCCTGGCGCCTTACAGGCAAGGGCTGGAAAAGCTCAGGAAGACCGAGGTCGCGACGGCCCTGTCGGATCTGCGGATCGGTGTCAACGGCGGTCCGGGTCCGCTGGTTGCAGATGCGATGGCCTGGAAGACGGGAAGCGCAATCGCCCTCCAGAACCGGGGCGGCGTGCGGGCCGAGCTGCGGGAGGGGGCGATCACTCTGGGGGACGTCGCCGAGGTCCTCCCCTTCGAAAACGTGATCGTGCTCCTGGACGTGACCGCTGCGGAACTCCGCAGCGCGCTCGAAGAGGGAATCGAGTTCCAGATGGCCAGGAGGCCGTCGGAGCCCGGGCTTCCGTACGTGTCCGGGATGAGCTACCAGGCGAATCTGGCGGCCCCGAGGGGGAAGAGGATCGTTTCGATGGTCCGGCTGCGGCCCGACGGAACGGGCGTTCCCTTTGATCCGAAGGGCCTGTACCGGATTGCCCTGAACGATTTCATCGCCAACGGCGGTGACGGCCATGCGACGTTCAGGCAGGTGACACGATTCCGCCGGGACACCGGCCTCGTCGATTCCGATGTCTTCGCGGAGTACCTCCGGCATCTGGGCGAGGTCCGGGAAGAAGGCGGGAAAAGGATCGAAGTCCTCGCCAGGTGATCCCTTCCGGATGGCGTCGGTGCCGGCGACCCCCGCACGATCATCGCCGATCCCGGGCGGCTTCGCCTCCCGCTACAGCAGAGCGAGACGGTCCGCGACCGCCAACCCGCACCGGGTGGGCCGCAGCCGTCCGCCGGACCGCTCGAGATACCCGCCCTCCTCCAGCCCCCTGATCTCCTCCGCCTTTTCCGCCGCCAGGTCCCGTCCATAGCGAACCTTGAATTCCCGGAGGTCGATGCCGCCGGCCGTGCGCAGCCCGAGAAAGAGCGCCTCCTGAGCCAGCTGACCGGCGTCAAGACTCTCCCCGCCGGCGACGGGCCGTTTCGCGTCGCGCAGGTCTTTCAGGTATCGTGAAAGGGACGTGGTGTTCCACCAGCGGCGGGGCGCAAGCAGGGAATGGGCCGCGGGGCCGATGCCCAGATAGGGCGTGTGATTCCAGTATTTGCTGTTGTGGCGGGAGCGGTCCGCCTCTTTCCTGCAGAAGTTGGAGACCTCGTATTGCCGATAGCCGGCCCGTTCCAATCGTTCAGCCGTTTCCATGAAGAAGGCGTACTGGAGCTCCTCGTCGGGCAGCCGGAACCGGCCGTCCCGGTGTCTCCGGCCCAGCGGCGTGTCGGCCGCCACGTGAAGCTCGTAACAGGACAGGTGCGGCAGACCGAGGCCGGACGCGGCAGCGAGCATCTTCCCCCAGCGGCCGGGGTCCTGGCCGGGGACGGCGTAGATGAGATCGATGCCGATGTTCTCGAAACCCGCCTGTCTCGCCTCGTCGATCGACGCGATCGCCCGTTTCGCATCGTGCCGCCTGCCGAGAAAAGCGAGGACGCCGTTGTCGAAGGATTGAACGCCGATGGTCAGGCGGTTTACGCCCAGACCCAGAAGAGCGGTCAGCCAGGAGACGTCCACGTCGGCCGGATTGACCTCGACCGAGATCTCGGCGCCGGGGTCCACGGCGAAGGTGCGGCGCACCGCGTCGAACAGGGTTTCCATTTCGGGAATCGAGAGAAGGGAAGGGGTTCCTCCCCCCACGTAGATCGTGTCGAAGGAAGGAAAAAGATCGGCGTAGAGGGCCATTTCCCGCACGGCTGCCCCAAGATAAGCACCTTTCCGTCCGCGGTCGGTGACGGAGTGGAAGGTGCAGTAGGGGCACTTGGAAAGGCAGAAGGGGATGTGGATGTACAGTCCGGGTTTCATCATCTGAATCGCTCAGGCTGTTGAAAAAGGCCCGCCTGCCGCGTTTCCCTCGTCCTTCGCCATTCGACGTACGCAAATATAGTACGCCTCACGGCGCAGGACTTCGGGGGCCTTGCATCCGGGCCTTTTTGAACAGCCTGTTATGCAAAACCCCAGATACTCGGCATCTCGATGCGGCAAAGGCACCAACAAAAGCGAAGCGGCATCAGTCCGTGTCCGAGCGCAGGACGGCAAGGAAGGCGCTTTGCGGGATCGTGACGTTTCCGATGATCTTCATCCGCTTCTTGCCTTTCTTCTGCTTCTCCAAGAGCTTTCTCTTCCGGGTGATGTCGCCGCCGTAGCACTTTGCCGTCACGTCCTTTCGGAACGGCGAGATGGTCGTGCGCGCGATGATTTCCCCGCCGATCGCGGCCTGGATGGCGATCTTGAACATCTGCCGGGGGATCTCTTCCTTCAGACGCTCGCAGGCCTGAAGGCCGCGGGCCCTCGCCCGTTCGCGGTGGACGATCTGCGAGAGGGCGTCCACCTTCTCGCCGTTGACGAGGATGTCCACAAGGACGAGCGGGCTTTCGCGGTAATCCAGCAAGTCGTAGTCGAAGGACCCGTATCCCTGGGTGACGGACTTGAACCGGTCGTAGAAATCGAAGATGACCTCGGACAACGGCATCTCGTAGGTGAGTTCCGCCCGGCCGGGACTGGTATAGCTGAGGCTGGAATTGACGCCGCGCCTTTCCATGCACAGTTTCATCACCGCGCCCAGGTAGCGCTCGGGAAGCATCATGGCGGCCCGGATATAGGGTTCTTCCGATTTTGCGATCTCGAGCGGGCCGGGGTAGTGGGTGGGGTTGTCCACGTCCATGACGGACCCGTCTTTGAGCGTGAAGCGATACCGGACGCTGGGCACGGACAGGATCAGGGAGAGGCCGTACTCCCGTTCGAGGCGCTCCTGCACGATCTCCAGGTGGAGGAGTCCCAGGAATCCGCAACGGAACCCCTGGCCGAGCGCCGCCGAAGAATCCTTCGCATAGATGAAGGAGGCATCGTTCAGCTTGTACTTTTCCAGGGAGGCGACGAGGTCCTCGTAGTCGTCGGAGGCGATGGGATAGATCGAGGCGAAGACCACCGGCTTGGCCTGCTTGAAACCGGGCAGGGGCGCCTCGCGCGCACGGCTGTCCAGTGTGATCGTATCTCCCGTGTGCACGTCGGACACGGTCTTCACGCCGGCGATGATGTAGCCGACCTCGCCGGCGGAAAGCGAATCCCTCTTTTCACGCTTCAGGAGGAAATGGCCCACTTCCTCGACCTTGTAGGTGGCCCCGCTGGACATGAAGCGGATGATGTCGCCCGCCTTCACCGTGCCGTCGAACATCCTGCAGTAGATGACCGTCCCGCGGAAAGCATCGTATTTCGCATCGAAGATGAGCGCGGCCAGCGGCGCGTCGGCGTCCCCCTTGGGCGGCGGGATCCGCTGCACGACGGCCTCGAGGATCTCCTCGATGCCCCAGCCTTCCTTGGCGGAGCACTTCAGATGGGTCTCCGGATCCAGACCGAGCTCGGAATCGATCTGCTCGATGACGCGCTCCACGTCCGCCGACGGCAGGTCGATCTTGTTGATGACGGGGATGACCGTGAGGTTGTGCTCCATCGCCATGTAGAGATTGGCGAGCGTCTGCGCCTGGACCCCCTGGGCCGCGTCGATCAGGAGCAGCACGCCTTCGCAGGAGGCGAGCGCCCGGGAAACCTCGTAGGAGAAATCCACGTGGCCGGGCGTGTCGATCAGGTTGAGCGTATAGGAGCGGCCGTCCTGGGCTCGGTAGGGGAGAGAGATGGCCTGGCTCTTGATCGTGATCCCGCGTTCGCGCTCGATGTCCATGTTGTCGAGGATCTGGTCCTGGAAGTTCCGGGCCTCGACGGCACCCGTGAACTGGATCAGACGGTCGGCCAGCGTGGATTTGCCGTGGTCGATGTGGGCGATGATGCTGAAGTTGCGTATGTTCTGCATGTCGTTCTGTTCGATCTTCGCCGACAAAAAAGCCCTCCGTCGGAACAGCGAGGGGAAGGCTTTTCTGCAATGGCTTGGTGAACGGCCGGTCTCAGGCGAGCTTCGCGAGCAGCGCCTGGGAAACCTCCTTGACGGACGGAAGACCGTCGACTTCGATCACCTTGACCTTTTGCTTCAGATAGGCGACGGCGGCCAGCGTCCCCGTCGCCCCATCGTAGTAGATGTTGTGCCGTTTGTCGATCGCCGCCTCGTCCTGGTCGTCGGCGCGGGTCGAAAGCTGGTCGCTGCCGCAGACCCGGCAGACCGGCTTTCCGTTCCTCTCCGCGGGTTTGATGGCCTCGATGAAGATGTTGTTCGGATGGTTGTTGTCGTTTGCGCAGAGGCGGCGCCCCATGATCCGCTTCTTGGACGTCGCGCGGTCGAGCACGATCTCGATCACCGTGTCGAGCGGCATCCTCTCCTTCTGCATGGCCTGCCAGAGGGCTTCGGCCTGGGCGAGGTTGCGGGGAAATCCGTCCAGGAGCCAGCCCTTGGCGCAATCCGCCTCTTTCAGGCGGGCGAGGATCATCGGGATCGTGATGTCGTCGGGGACGAGTTCGCCGCGGTCGATGAAGGCCTTGGCCTTTTTCCCGAGGTCCGTCCCGTTCTTGATGTTCTGCCGGAAGATGACGCCGGTCTCGATATGGGGCACACCGTACTTCTTCTGCACCACGGCCCCCTGCGTTCCCTTCCCGCTCCCGTTCGGTCCAAAGATGAGGATGTTCATGCGGCTTCGCTCCTTTCCCAGCGGTGGTTCGTTCAGGAAAACTGCCTCCTTATAATGGATCGGTCGGGTTTTGACAACGGGAATTTGAACCGAACGGAAAGGACGGGCGAAAGCCGGCGACAGGGCCGTCGTTGTGCTCGGGTGGCGGACCGCCACCCCGCTTCAGTGTCCTCAGGAGGGGCTGCAAGTTGTTGCGGCGCAGGTACCGCAGCCGCCGCCGGCGGAGGTGTTTCCGATCCGCCCTCCGAAGACGGACATCATCCGCTTGGTCTTCTTCGACCTGCACTTCGGGCAGACCACCGTGCGGTTCTCGCCGATGGAAAAGAAGAGTTCTTCGAATACATGACGGCACTTGGTGCACCGGAATTCATAGATGGGCATGGGGTCATCCTGCTGTTTTCGTTTCTCTGTGCGAACTATAGGGGAGAGGGTCCCCTTTGTCAAGGAGCGCGGGGTGCCGATCGGCTGCGCCACGCTCATCCGATTGCCCGGCTGGAAATAAGGGATTTCGAAGGGGGAAATCGGGGGCCCTCGGATGGCCGCAGAGGGTCCGCTGGGTTAGTCTGATCTCAACCATCCTTCGTTCCTCCACCCTCCTCAAGAGCCTGCTGGCGATTCCGGATGCCCGGACGTCCAGCAGGCGGTTTTTTTCCCCTGATGTCATGACCGCGGACGCGGGAGATTGAAGTTCTCCGCAGCGAGCTCCGGAGAATCTTCGATCCCCAGGGAAGGGATCTCAAACAGGATTCGCTCGCATTCCCTGCAGCAAGCTGCGAGGAATGCGCTCGCTGCCGGATTCAGTAGGTAATGACGATGGCCTCCTTCGGACATTTCTTCGCCGCTTCGAGGCACTCCTCCTGATAGAGTGCCGGCACTTCGGCCACCGGGGCATACGCCTTCTTGCTGCCTTCGTGAAACCGAAAGACCTGAGGGCAGATTTGCACGCAGATCCCGGCCGTTCCGCATTTCAACTGATCCACTTCGACTTTCATTTCTTCCTCCTCCGTTCTGCCCGGCCGGCCTCGCGGCGCGGCCCGCTTTTCGATGCCGCGACGACCGGAAAGAAACGCCATCGGGCAAAAAACGCGCGCTTTCATTAAAAATTAGAATAGGAAGGGAAAAGACCAATGTCAATGGGACGATGCCGGATTCTGCAGGGAAGGTGATGAAACGGCCGGCCGATTGACCCCGCGGCGGCACTGTGGTAGGCATGGCGCAGAATTCTCCCCGGGAAGAAGGGGGGAACACAAGGGGGCGCGCATGTCCATCTCCAGAAAGATCCGCGGCTTCATGGCGGAATCGTCGTGGATCCGGAAGATGTTCGAAGAGGGGATCGAACTCAAGAAGCGGTTCGGCGCAGACAACGTCTACGATTTCAGTCTCGGGAATCCCAATGTCGAGCCCCCGCCGGATCTCAAGGAGAGGGTGCGCAGCATCGCCGCCCAGGAGATTCCGGGAAAGCACGCCTACATGCCCAACGCCGGTTTGGCAGACACCCGTGCGGCCGTGGCGGCGACGCTTCAGGAATGCCACGGCACGGAGGTAACGGCGGATTCCGTCATCATGACCTGCGGCGCGGGCGGGGCCCTGAACGTCGCGCTCAAGACACTGCTCGAGCCCGGAGAAGAGGTCGTGATTCCGAAGCCGTTCTTCGTGGAGTATCAGTTCTACGTGGACAACGCCGGCGGCGCGACAAGACTCGTGAAGACGAAGGAGGACTTTTCACTGGACCTCGGCGCACTGGAGGAAGCGATCACGGAGCGGACGAAGGCCGTCCTGATCAATTCGCCGAACAACCCGACGGGAAAGGTCTATGGCGAGGACGCGATCCGGGGGCTGGGCGAGCTCCTTCTCGAGAAACAGAGGAAACTCGGCAGGCGCCTCTATCTTCTTTCCGATGAACCCTATGCCCAGATCGTCTACGACAACGTTTGCGTGCCGAGCGTCTTCCGTGCGTTTCCGAACAGCGTGATCATCTACTCCTATTCGAAAACCCTGTCCATTCCCGGGGAGCGGATCGGATTTCTCGCCGTCAATCCGCGCATGGAGGAGGGCGCCGAGGTCCTGTCGGGAATGATCCTCTGCAATCGGATCCTGGGGTTCGTCAACGCGCCGGCGTTCATGCAGCGGGTTGTGGCCCATTCCCAGAAATCGAAGGTCCGGGTGGAGAAATACCGCCGCAAGCGGGACCTCCTGTGTGACGGGCTTCGCGAGGCCGGATATGAATTCCACAAGCCCGAGGGCGCATTCTACCTCTTTCCGCGGACGCCGATCGCAGACGACGTCGCCTTCGTTCGCGCCCTGCAGAAGAGGAGGATTCTCACCGTTCCCGGCAGCGGGTTCGGAGGGCCGGGCCATTTCCGGATCGCCTACTGCGTCGAAGACAAGACGATTGTCGGAGCGATGGAAGGATTCCGGAAAACGATGGCGGAATTCCGCTGAGGCAGGGCGTCTTCGCCCTTCAGGGATCTCCGTACCGGATCTCGAAGCCGTTCAGCCCGTTTCCGGCCGCTTCTTCGCGGATGTCGATGCTCCGGACCTCGGACAGGGGCGGGCCCTTCCGGCACCACTCGATCATGGCCGATACGTCTGCGTCCTCCCCTTCGAAGAGGGCCTCCACACGGCCGTCCGAAAGATTCCGTACCCAGCCCCTCAGCCGCAGGGATTGGGCCGCGCCCTTCGTCCGGGCACGGAAGAACACGCCTTGAACCCTCCCGGAAATCCAGACATGCACGCGTTTCATTCTGAGAAAACCTCCATCGAAAAAAAGAAAAAAGCCGCTTCCTTTTCGCTTCGGGGGCGGGAGTCCGGGTGCCGAGAATCCCGGCCCGGGCGTTGCCGCGGGCCGTCCGGTAGCGGGGCCGGTCGCACGGAAGGGCGCCGCCGGGGGAAGAAAAACGGCGCAGGGAAGGCCGCGGCTATGAATCCGGCAGCGAGCGCATTCCCCGCGTCTTGCCGCGGGGTAAGCGAGCGAATGATGTTCAAGATCCCTTCCTTGGGGATCGAAGCTTCTCCGGAGCTTGCTCCGGAGGGCTTCAATTCGGACGGCGGGCCAGCAGGGCGAAGAAATCTTCTTCCGACAGCACGGGGACATTCAGGGCAAGCGCTTTGGTCAGCTTGCTTCCGGGGTCGGCGCCGGCAACGACGTAATCGGTCCGCTGCGAGACGCTGCCGGTGACCTTTCCCCCCAGCGCCTCGATCTTCTCCTTCGCCTGGTCCCTCGTGAGCCGCGACAGCGTTCCCGTGAGAACGAAGGTCCGGCCCTTCAGCGGCGCATCATCCGCTGCCGATGAGGAAGACCCCTGGCTCCGCCAGGTCACCCCGCAGCGGCGAAGCTGGTCGACGACGAGGACGGTCTGCGGATCCCGGAGAAACAGAAGGACGCTCCTCGCACGCTCCGGAGGAATCCCGAGCCCCTGCAGGCCCTTTTCATCGGCGGCGGCGAGGGCATCCCAGTCGCTGAAGGCGTCGGTGATCTTCCGGATCGTGGTCTCGGCGATATCGGCCGCTCCCTGCCAGAAGATCCTGTCCGAACCGGAATATTTCTCCTTCTTCGCGAGGCGGAGAAAGAAGTCCGCGAAGGGGATCTCGTGGCGGGCGTCGGACTCTTCCCACCGCACGCCGGCGGAACGCAGCCCGTCGATGACGCGGCGGTTGTGGGACTCGGAGAAGAAGAGCCGGACGGCGGAGGCCCGCTCGGGACCCATGCCGGACACGTACGTGATGGTCTTGGGATGGGCTTCCATCAGTCTCTCGAGGCGGCCGAAGAAACCGGCCAGATCCTTCGCGCTGGCCTCCCCGATCATGGGAATTCCGAGGGCGTAGACGAAGCGGGGGAGGGTGGTTTCCCTGCTTCCCGAAATGGCCCTGAGGAGATTCGACGCCGAGGTCTCGGCCATCTTTTCCAGCGGGATCAGCTGCGAGGCCTGCAGGGAATAAAGGTCGGCGGGATTCTTCACGAGGCCAGTGTCGACCAGGCGGTTGACGATCTTTTCGCCGAGACCGTCGATGTCCATGGCCTGGCGGCCGGAAAAATGGCGGAGGGACTGTTTCAGCTGCGCCGGGCAGGACAGACCGCCGATGCAGCGGTGGGCCGCCTCTCCTTCCAGACGCACCACGCGGGAGCCGCATTCCGGGCAGGACGACGGCATGTGGAAGACGCGCTCCGTCCCCTTCCGCCTCGTCGGCAGGGATTTGACGACCTCGGGGATGACGTCGCCGGCGCGCTGGACGATGACCGTGTCGCCGATGCGGACATCCTTCTTGTCGATCTCGTCCTGGTTGTGAAGCGTGGCGCGGCTGACGGTGACGCCGCCCACGCGGACGGGCGTCATGACGGCTACCGGTGTGAGGACCCCCGTCCGCCCGACCTGGACGACGATGTCCTCGACCACGGTCGTTTCCTGGGTGGGCGGGAATTTGCACGCAAGGGCCCAGCGGGGGCTTCGCGAAACGGCGCCGAGGCGCTCCTGCAGGGCGAGGTCGTCGACCTTCAGGACGACGCCGTCGATCTCATAGGGGAGCTTTTCGCGACGTCCCGAAATGAAATGGTAGTACTCGATGCAGGCCGCGATATCGGGGGCGCGGCGGATCTCCTGGAAGTTGACGCGGAATCCCCAGGAGTGCAGCGCCTGGAGGATCTCCCAGTGGCTTCGGAAGTCGGCGCCTTCGAAGATGCCCACGCCGTAGACGAAGAGGGCCAGGGGCCGCCGCCCCGTGATCCGCGAATCCAGCTGCCGCAGGGAGCCGGCGGCGGCGTTGCGCGGATTCGCAAACGGCGTCTCACCGGCCTCCAGGCGCCGGCGGTTCAGGGCCTGAAATCCGGCGGTCTCCATGTAGACTTCTCCACGGACCTCGATCCGGGCCGGGAGGGGCCGGCCGGGTGCGGCCTTCATCCGCAACGGGACGGAGGGGATCGTCTTCAGGTTCAGCGAGATGTCCTCGCCGACATACCCGTCACCGCGCGTTGCGCCCGAGACGAAGTCTCCCCCGTCGTAAATCAGGTTGACGGCGGCGCCGTCGAGCTTGGGTTCGGCCACGAAAGAAACCGTTTCGCGGGCGCCGAGGAACTTCCTGATCCGCTCGTCGAAGGCGCGGATCTCCTCCTCGGAAAAGGCATTGGCCAGGCTCAGCATGGGGCTCAGATGGCGGACGGGCTGGAATTTCTCCAGCGGGAGCGCGCCGACGCGCCGGGTGGGGGAGTCGGGAGTGACGAGGTCGGGGAAGGACGTCTCCAGCTGCTGGAGCTCCAGAAGGAGACGGTCGTACTCCGCGTCGGAGATTTCCGGGTCGTCGAGCTGGTAGTAGCGGCGGTTGTGATGATCGATCAGCGAGCGGAGCTCTTCGATTCTTTTGGCGGCCGCGAGCCTCTCCATCACTTCACCAGTTTGAGATCCGGTCTTTTCGCAGGGGGAGGGCCCGGCGGAGAATCAGCCCCCTGCTTCGTCTGGAGGAGATGCTGATTGAAGAGGTGGTTTTTCACGCGCACCGAATTGATGATGAAGAAAACGACGACGGCCTTCTCCCATTCCTTCGTTGGCTCGAACCGCTCCATCCGGTCCTTGTACTTCTGCCACAGGCCCGAAAGGGAGGCCTCGTCCAGATGCAGGATTTTCTCTGCGATTTTGTCGAGCAGTTCTTCCATGTCCGTCCTCCGCGGAAGCACGCCCATCCTATCTTCGAAGAAGGGGAAAGTCAAACGCAAAGGCCTCGCTGGCAGCGGCGCCGACGTCCGCGCCGTCCGAAAATCGCGCTTGTCTTTTTGCCGTCAGGAGCTATAATCGGGCCTCTTTGTGAGGAAGGAGGCCCGTGAGAATCGGGGTCGTTTCGGACACGCATCTGCACTGCGATGACGACGGATTCCGGATGCTGATCGAAGATCGCTTTGCAGGCGTCGATCTTCTCCTTCACGCGGGCGATCTCGTCTCTCCCGCCGTTCTCGAGATGTTTGCCGGGAGGGAATACAAGGCCGTATGCGGAAACATGGATTTTGACTCGGTCCGTCAGGTCCTGCCCGAACGCATCGTATTCCAGGCCGGGCGCTTCCGCATCGGTCTCGTCCACGGATGGGGCGGGCCGGAAGGAATACAGGGGCGGCTCCTGGATGCGCTGGGACCCCTGGACTGCATCGTCTACGGTCACACGCATGTGCCCGAAAACCGGCGGCGGGACGGCGTTCTTTTTTTCAACCCGGGTTCCGCGCTGGACCGCCGTGGTGCGGCGGCGAACACCATCGGTTTCCTGGACATCGGAGACGAGATCCGCGGTACGATTCTGCCGGTCTAAGACGGGGAGATTGTTGCATCATGGATGTGATCTTCGCACCCTGGAGAATGGCTTACGTCCGCAAATGCGAGAAGACCGAGGGATGCATCTTCTGCAAGGGCTCGTCGCGGTCGGAAGACCTGATGCTCCGGGAGGGGAAAGCGGCATTCGTGGTGATGAACCGGTATCCCTATACGACGGGACACATGATGGTGATTCCTTTCCGGCACGTCGGCGCGATCGCGGATCTCACGAAGGAGGAGAGGGCGGAGATCTTCGATCTCCTGGACCTTTCCACCGACATCCTCCGGCGGGCGATGAACCCCGACGGATTCAACATCGGCATCAACCTCGGCAAGGCTGCGGGCGCCGGCGTCGGCGACCATCTGCATGTCCATATCGTTCCCCGCTGGAACGGAGACACGAATTTCATGGGTGTGGTGGGGGAGGTGCGCGTGATCCCCGAAGACGTGGTCCAGACGCGCGCACGCCTGCTCCCGCTCTTCGAAAGTACCCGACGGGAGGTCTGAGATGAAGGTCATCTACACGATCGTCATCGTTCTGCTCATGATGATGATCGTCACCTTTTCACTTGAGAATACGGCCGCCGTGCCGCTGAAGTACTACGACCTCATCCCGGAGGGCTTCTCGGTCCCGGCGTACATGCTGCTTTTCATCGCCTTTCTGGCCGGGGTGATCTTCACGGGATTCATGGGAATCGTGGAGCGGTTCCGCCTGACGAGAACGATCACGAGGCTGAACCGGACCATCCGCGATCTGAGAAGGCAGATCCACGAGAACCGGCCCGCCGAACTGGTCGAAGAAGAGGAGCAGCCGCGGAGACTGCCTTGACCGGTACCTTCCCCCGGAACGAGCCGAGGTTTCTTGCCGACGCGACGGTGATGCGGCTGGGAAAATGGCTGAGGATCCTGGGGTACGATACGGTCTGCTGCGGCGGCGATTCGGAGCAGGATCTGTTCCGGCGGGCGGCGCAGGAAGGCCGGACGGTTCTGAGCAGAAAACGGAAGTGGCGCTCCGGAGCGGAGCGGCATCCGGGACTGGTTATCCTGAGTCGCGAGCGCGCCGGCGATCAGCTCCATGAGTTGCTGGAGCGGTTCGTGATCCTTCCCGACCCGCGGCGATTCCTCACGCGCTGCGTCCGCTGCAACACCCTTCTCGAAGCGGTGCCGAAGGACCGCGTCGCCGAATCCCTTCCCGTCCACATCCGCGAAAGCGTCGGGCAGTTTCACCGCTGTCCCGGCTGCGGGAAGGTCTACTGGCCGGGAAGCCATCCCGGGAGGATGCGCCAGTTTCTCAGGCGGCGCAGTCCCGATCGTCCCCTTTGATCTTCTCGACGGCGTGTTTCAGGGCGGGAAGGACCACGAGGAGATTTTCACGCGCGCCCTTGGGGCTACCGGGGAGATTCAGGATGAGCGATGACCCGCGGATCCCCGCCGTTGCACGGGAGATCACGGCATGGGGCGTCTTGGCGGCGCTTTCCCGCCGCATGGCTTCCCCCATGCCGGGGATTTCGCGGTCGATGACGGCGAGCGTGGCGTCCGGTGTGACATCCCTCGGACTGACGCCCGTGCCGCCGGTCGTGACGATGAGATCGAATTTCTCGACGTCGGACCATTCGACGAGCAGGGCCTCGATCCGATCCCTCTCGTCGGGGACGACCGCCGTGCACGCCACCGTCATCCCGGCACCGAGGAGAAGCTCCGCGACGGCGGGGCCGCTCTGGTCCACGCGTTCGGAACGCGACCCCTTGTCGCTCACCGTCATGACAGCAGCCCGTATGGCGGACACGATCAATCCTCTTCCTTTCCCTTCTTCGATTCCGCAATGATCTTTTCGGCCACGTACGCCGGGGCCTCTTCGTAGTGGGAGAAGGAGTAGGTGAACGTGCCGCGGCCGCTGGTCATGGACCGGAGGTCCGGGGCATACTTGAGGATCTCGGCCTGGGGAACCTGCCCCTTGATGATCTGACGGGTGCCCTTCGTATCCATGCCGATCACTCTTCCGCGGCGGCTGTTCAGATCGCCGATGACGTCGCCCATGTACTCTTCGGGGATTTCGATTTCGATGTTGACGATGGGCTCCAGAAGCGTCGGCTGGCACTGAAGGACGCCCTTTTTGAAGCCCATGGATCCCGCGATCTTGAATGCCATTTCCGATGAATCGACGGTATGGAAGGTGCCGTCGATGAGCGACACCTTCAGGTCGACGACGGGGTACCCCGCGACAACGCCTTCCGCCATGGCCTCGATGATGCCCTTCTCCACGGCGGGCCGGTACTGCTGGGGAACCACGCCGCCTACGATCCGGTCGACGAATTCGAAGCCGCCCCCTCTCGGCAGCGGTTCGATCTCGAGCCAGGCGTCGCCGTACTGACCGCGTCCGCCGGACTGCTTCTTGTACTTTCCCTGGACCGTCGTCTTCCCTTTGATGGTCTCCTTGTACGGGACCTTCGGGATCTTCAGCGTCAGTTCGAGACCGAATTTCCGCTTCATCTTTTCCACGGCGATTTCGATGTGCACCTGGCCCATGCCGGACAGCAGCATTTCTTTGGTTTCCTCGCTACGCTTGAACGACAGGGAGGGGTCCTCTTCGATCAGGCGGTTGATGGAGGAAACGATCTTGTCCTCGTCCCCGCGCGACTTGGGTTCCACGGCATAGGTCATGATCGCAGGCGGCGGCGTGAGCCTGTCGAAAAGGATCGGTGCCTTCTCGAAGCAGAGGGTGTCGCCCGTCGCCGTCTCCTTGAGCTTGGCCACCGCGGCGATATCACCCGCGATCAGTTCGTCGGCGGTCTTCTGGGTCTTGCCCTCGAGGAAGAAGAGACTGCCCACCCGCTCGTGAATCTTCTTGGAGGGATTGTAAAGACCTGCATCGGCCGTCGTCTTTCCGGAGTAGACGCGGAAAAGGGTCAATTTGCCGGCATAGGGATCCGCGATGGTCTTGAAAACGAGTGCGGAGAAAGGTTCCGCCGGATCGGGCCTGCGTTCCTCGATTTCTCCGTTTCCCGGTTTCTTGCCCTTCACGGGGCCGCGGTCGACAGGGGAGGGCAGGCAGGCGGTGAGGATATCCAGCAGATTGACCACGGCGATGTTCTGTAGCGGTGCGCCGCAAGCGACCGGCAGGATGCTGCAGGACAGGACCGCCTTCCGCAGGGCAGCATTCAACTCCTCGGGGCTCAGGGTTCCGCCCTCGAGATATTTGTTCATCAGCGCTTCGTCGGATTCGGCGATGTCCTCCACAAGCGACTCCCGGTACTTTTCCGCCTCGGGGAGGAGATCGGCAGGGATGTCGGCCGCCTTGGCCGCGCCCTTGGAATCGTCGAAGAGGAGCGCTTTCATCGCGAGGAGATCGACGACGCCCTTGAAGCCCGCCTCCTGGCCGATCGGAAGGACGAGCGGCGTCGCCTTGCGGCCGAGCTTGGTACGGATGCTTTCGAGCGCCTTCGGAAAATCCGCCCGTTCCCGGTCCATGCGGCTGATATAGATCATTCGGGGCAGCTGAAATTCGTCGGCGTATTCCCAGACGGCTTCCGTCTGGAACTCGACGCCGCCGACGGAATCGACGACGATCAGGGCGCTGTCCGCGATGCGGAGGCAATTCTTCGTATCAAAGGAGAAATTGGAGTCGCCGGGGGTGTCGATGAGATTCACCTTGTGCTTGTTCCACTCAACAAAAGTGACCGCCGCGCCGATGGAAATCCGCCGTTTTTGTTCTTCCGGTTCGAAATCCAGCGACGACGTGCCTTCATCAACCCGACCGGGACGATCCGTCTTGCCGGAAACAAACAAAATCGACTCGCACAGGGTGGTTTTTCCCGTGTTGCCGTGACCGACAATTGCCACGTTCCGAAGGGACTTCGGTTCGTACTTGGCCATGAAAGCTCCTTTCCCGTGTTGCGCGGAATTCTAATGATATGACGGCGGTGTTTAACGTATTCCGTCTTTTGAAGTCAAGACAATTTTCCCCGGAAGATGCGGACGGCAGAAGGGAAAAGGGTTTCGCTTCCGGGAGAAATGGGGCTTGACTTTTTTTCAGGCCCTACGATAGGATCAACTGCCTTTTCCGAGGTGAAAGATCGTCCCGAAGGAGCCGGAGAGAGAAATCGATGTCCGACAACTTCTACACCCTCTTGATCATCCCGAAAAAGAAAAACAACGCGAAAAAGGTCTGCATGTCCCATGCGCTGCTGATGGGGGCTTCGCTGGTCGTGCTGTCGCTCTTCCTGGCCTTGATGGTCCTCACCTACGACTACATCCACATCAAGCGGGACAATGCCGAGCTGGCGCGGCTCAAGCTGAAGACCGCCGAGCAGGAGAGCCGGATCGCCGTCCTTGTGGGAAGGGTCGACGGCTTTTCGTCGCGGATGGAGGAGCTCAGGCAATTCGACCGCAAGATCCGGATCATGGCGAACCTCGAGGGGAACAAGTACAAGCAGCAGATGCTCGGCATCGGCGGATCGCTGCGGGAGGAGGACCGGATCGCCGCCAAGCTGTCCGCCCAGGATCGCGACCTCATTGAAGGGGCGGGAAAGCAGGTCGACCGCCTCATGAAGGAGGCCGAAGGCCAGCGGGGCAGTTTCCAGGAGCTGCTGACTTACTTCCGAGAGAGGAAGTCGATCCTCGCCGCGACGCCGTCCATCTGGCCCGTCCATGGATGGGTCACCTCGGAATTCGGACAGCGGATCTCCCCCTTCAGCAAAGCGACGGAATTTCACCGCGGGATCGACATCGCCTCGCGGGTCGGAAAGCCGGTCCTCGCACCCGCCGATGCGCTGGTGGAGGAAGTGGCCTATGACCACGGCGAAGGGAACTACGTCAAGCTGAACCATGGATACGGCACCAATACCTACTACGGGCACCTGGTGAAGGCCGCCGTTGCCGTCGGGACGAGGGTGAAGCGCGGGGACGTCATCGGCTACGTGGGCAACTCGGGAAGGAGCACGGGATCGCACCTTCATTATGCGATTTTCGTCAACGGTCTTCCTGTGAATCCGAGAAAGTATCTGAACTGAGATCGTCCGGCTTCCAGCGACGGTTGACGCCATTGAAAAGAACGTTCTACAACCGGTAGAGTTTACCGGTTTTTTTATTCGGGAGATGAGCATGATCGGGGCCGTATTGCAGAAGATTTTCGGCAGCAAGAACGAACGGGACCTCAAGGCCCTTTCCCTGGTCCTTGACGAGATCAACGAAAAAGAACCGGACATGATGAAACGGACCGACGCGGAACTGCGGGCCCAGACGGACGTTTTCCGGGGCAGGCTGGCCGGGGGAGCGGCGATGGACGACATCCTTCCCGAAGCCTTCGCGGTCGTCCGTGAGGCCGCGCGCCGGACGCTGCAGATGAGGCCCTTCGATGTGCAGGTCATCGGCGGCATCGTCCTGCACCAGGGCAAGATCGCCGAGATGAAGACCGGCGAGGGCAAGACCCTCGCCGCGACGATGCCCC